>NC_008268.1:7592500-7804765 GCF_000014565.1 Rhodococcus jostii RHA1
AGATCACTCGTCCTCGGCGGTTGGGCACGACCCCCCGCTCGTCCACGGGGATGCCGTCGATCTGCTTGGTCGTGAATCCGGTGGCGCGTATCGCGGAGTCCGCGAGGAACGTCCGACCGGTCGTCGTGGTGACCGCGACGCCGCCGGCCACTGTCTTCCCGAGATCGGTCACCTCTTGTCCGAAAGACAACACCACGCGTAGCCTGCCCGCTTCGGTGGCGGTCGGTCCGTCTGCCGCGCAGATATCGGCCGTGGGCAGGGCGGAAATGGCACGTTGCAGCGGGGCGTCTGCACCGGCGCCCGGCGGGCGGCCGGAGCGGTCGATCAGCACCTCGGCGTTCTCGAGGTCCAGAAGCTCGTATAACGCCGACGGCGTGAAGGACGCGCGTTCGGGGGCCGATCGCGACAACACGACCACCTCCGTCACCGGTTGGGCCGCGGCACCTCGGTCGCGTGTCTTGGCCATCCATCGGATGACATCGAAGGCGACGTTCCCCGCCCCGATCATGAGGGATCGCGGTCCCAACGGCCCGCGGGGTCGAAAGCCGGATACTCCACAGTTCTCGGCCACCAGAATGTCGATGGCCTCATAGACACCGTCGCCGGGATCCGCAGTCGTGGGTCCGAGTCTGCGCGGTTGTGAGGCGCCACACGCTAGCACGATGGCGTCGAATCTGGCCCGGAGGTCGTCGACCGAGACATCCACACCGACTTCTGTGTTGTGGATGATCGTGACGCGATCGTCGTTGAAGGGCACGTCGAAGAGCCGGATCATGTCACGAACGCCGACGTGGTCCCGGGAGACGCCTCGGCGCAGCAGGCCCCCGATTTCGCCGTGCTGCTCGATGACGGTGATGCGTACCGAGGTCGATCGCCGAAGGAGTTCGCGAACGGTGTACATCGCCGCCGGCCCGGATCCGACGACGGCGATCTTCAGCCTGTCGCTGGGCCTGCCCAGTGGTTGCTCGAAGCGGATCCGCCGCGCACGGGGTCGGGACTTGGCGGGAGTCTGCTCGAAGTATTCTGCGTTGCGGGCCGCGTAGGGCCGTTCGGTGATGGTCAACGTCCACTCGGGTTTGATGGCAGACGCGGGGCAGGCCTCGACGCATGCGGTGCAATCGATGCACGAGCGCGGGTCGATGAACAACGTTTCGGCCGACTCGAAACCCGCTTCGCCGGGGGCGGGATGAATGCAGTTCTGCGGGCACACTCGCACGCACGAGGCATCCTTACAGCAATGCCCCAGGACAACGTGGGTCACAACGACTCCTGCTTGTTCAGAGAAGATTCGATTTTCGGTAGATCCATCGCGCGCCGAAATTCAGCAGCCCTTCTTTACTCAGGAATTCGATAAACGGTTCTGCGGCCCTGCGGAACATTATCCGATGGTGTTCGTTTGCGGCGATTTCCGGTCCCACAATCTTCCAATCCATGCCGAGGTCCTCGTACATTCGACGATTGATCAGGCTCTTCGCGATGAGATGTGTTCCCATCGCGATGATCAGGGTGCTGATAAACCGTCGGACGCGCGAAATCTTGGTCAACCGAGTGCGGATTTGTTGACGCGCGTACGCCATGTGCCGGGCTTCCTCGACAACGTGGATATAGCAGGCCCTGCGGATGGGCGCGGCGACGTCTTCGCTCGCCATCCAGTCGCGTTGCATGACGTCGAAGATCTCTTCTCCCGCCAGTACGATTCCGTACGTCACCTCCTCCCACGCGATGGTCCTGAAAAGCCATCCGAAGAAGTCCAGTGAGCGGTCGCGTCTATAGAAGTGCGATCCGATGCTGTCGATGACGTTGACGAACATCAACGAATGCAGGTTCTCGTCGGCGCATTCGTTGAACAGGAACTTGACGTCCGGGCGGGCGGGGTCAGCACTGTGGCAGGCCCGCAGCAATGCCACCTGCAATCCCACCTCCAGCCAGATTCCGACGCCCAGGAACTGTGCGACCTCGCTTCTGGTGAGGCGGACGCGATCGGGCTCTGTCATGGAGTCCCATGTAGCGGTGCCGAAGAGAGGCGACCATTCGGGTGTCATCCCGTGCAGTTCGGCGCCGTCTGAATCGGGTTGGCAAACCAGCGGGTCCCGCGAATCGAATGAGAGGCGCTTGGCCGATTCCAAGAGTGTCTCGAATATCGCGTCGCTTCCGGAAGTCGTCATCCTTCCTTTACTCCTATGTCCTATTCCATCGAATCTCGAATCGATTAGTTGGCTATTGTGATTTTCTCGAGCTCAAGAAAGTCACCCTCGTACTTTGTCTCAACTGTGTTGCGCCCGGCATTCGCGCCGGTTACGGCAGCAATCGCAGAACTTGCAGCAGCGTACCTCGCCACCGACCCGGCGATCAGGTTGCGGCATCCATTGGATTGATCGTGAATGTCTTGGAGTTCTTCATGAGAATTCAAGTTACATGCAGTTGTTCGGGAAAGCCGTGGCCGATAACGCCACGGATCGACATGCGCTGCCGCTCTCGAAACGTGTCGATGCTGCTGGCGGCCACACCGTCGGCGGCGTTCCCCGAACCGGACCCGTTCCACCACCTCGGCGTCGGTTCGGGTGTGGCGGCGAGAGTCGGCGATCGTGTCCTGGGCCGCCGGGCTGCGGTAGTCGATGACGCCCGCGTGGTCGCGGCCCGGTCAAGAGCGCCTGGTATCCGCGGCGCACTGGAGCCGCGCTGTGGTCCCTGTCCTGCCATCGGACCGTCGCTTCTGTAGGTAGAGCTCCGGCTGTGGTCCTCGGGTCGACCGCAGCCGCCTCGCCGGACCCGCCTGCTGGTCGCGGGTGCCGAGTTCACCGTTAGCCGTTAGCCGTTAGCCGTCCGCTGTCGACTGGGACGGGGACGGCGGGAGTGGGCGCAGTCACCGTAGATCGGCTCCCATCGGGCTTCGGCGCCAGCGCGGCGAAGCAGATCGGTCAGGACCGCGGGTTGATCGTCCAGCGCCGCCGCCAACACGGCGAATCCCCCAGACCGAACGTCGAGAAACCACCCCCGAGCTGGCTATTGAGGTCAGTCTGGGCGTGGTTTAACGTGGATGGTGCGAGCCGTATCCCGTCGGGTCGAGACTTGACATTCCGGGATACGACTCGCCTTGGGAGCAGACCAGCTCTCGAGGCTGAGGTCTGATGAGTGGCCCAAGCTCGTTTCGTTCGTCCGGTCGTTGCAGTCACAACGACCACGCACTGCCGTCGTGAGAAGCGCGAATCAGCAGTGACACGTGAGGGGAGTGACGAGAGATCGTCACGCACCGCTCTATGGACGCCCGTGGGGTGCGCCCGACCTACGGGCAGAGGGCGGCGATGACGGTTCGTGTCAGCCAGCTCGCGTACCTGTCGGGCGTCCATTCCCGCTCGAGTACGAGTCGTTCGTAGGTATCGATCGCGAGGTAGTTCCACAGCACGTCGCGCACCTCGTCGAGTTCGACGCCCGGCCGAAGTTGGCCGGTGTCCAGGAAGTGACGCCCGACGATCGTCATCCCGGTCAGTCCTTCGTCGCTCAGTTGTCGCCAGACCGGGACGAGCGAGTCGTCCACGTGTCGGCCGTCGCGGATGAGAATCTGCACCTTCGCCGAGCGCTCCTGTCGCTGCGCCAGTCCGTGAATGAACATCTCGATCTTGCGGCGCACGTCCGGCTCGGTGAACATCGCCTGCTGCTCTGGACGGTCGACGACCCGCTCCGGTTCGTCGTCACCCGCGATCACGAGATCGAACACCGCCTTCGCGAGCGCTGCCTTGCTGCCGAAGCTCTTGTAGAGACCTTTCACCGAGACATCTGCCCGCTCGGCGACGGCCGCGAGGGTGGTGGCCCGGAAGCCGTCTCGCTCGAACAATTCCTTTGCGGCCAGTACCACGGCTCGCCGGCGTGTGCGGGCCTGCTGTCGTCGGCCGGAGGCGTCGTAGTGCCTCTTGATTTCGACCATGACCGCTCCCATACTTTTGAGTGCAACCTGATTGAACCTAATTTAGCGCGATCAGGAAAGCACCTTCTCCTCACCCCGAAGAAACCACGGAAGGAGAGGGCCATGGGGACCAACCTGCATGAGCCCGCCGACACCCGAAGCATGGGGATCGTTCACAGCGATCCCGCATCGCCCTCGAGGCACCGCCCTATCCGGACCGGAAACGTCGCCGACAGCTCGCCGCGCACGTGCTCTGGCTGATGCATGTGCTGCATCTGCATCACATTGCCGAGGACACCGGACTGTGGCCGTTCATCCGCGCACGAAACCCGTCCGCGAGCACGCTGCTCGACCAGATGGATGCTGACCACAAACGCATCGCTCCCGCGATCAGCGCCCTCGAGGATGCCGCCCGGGCGTACCGCGCGAACGAAACGTCACGGACACAGCTGCTCGACGCGCTGGCCGCGCTCGAGGCGGTTCTGCTCCCTCACCTGCGGCGCGAGGAACTCGACATGATGCCGGTCGTCGCCGCCACGATGACCACCGCCGAGTACCTCACCATCGAACAGGAGTTCTTCGTCAAACCGAAGGGCTTCCGGGAACTCGGTGCCGAAGGGCCTTGGATCATCGACGGTCTCGACCCGGAGGGGCGCGAGGTGATCCTGCACGTGATCCCGGCCGTTCCACGTTTCGTACTTCTCCACACCTTCGGCTGGGGCTACCGCCGCAAGGCCACCCGGCTGTGGGGCCACGGGCCCGCGACCGCCGTGCCGTCGCTGAGCCTGGCAACGATGGAGCGCAATTGCCGGGACGTCGCCACCGTCGAGCGCAACCAGCGAGATCGCCGACCATACTGAGGTCGTAGATTCTTCCCCAACGTAATCAACCGGTCTCTGCTGTCCACGCATCTACAGTAGTCTTCTTGCCAGACAGGGCATCTCATCACGATGCTGCGGAAGAGCTCGAGGGCTGCGCGGACGCACGGTGCCGCTTCCCGTACCCGGGACCGTGCGCTGGACGACGGCGCCGCGGGCAAGGCGTTCATCGGCCCGTGAACGCGCCACCATGGTCGGTGTTGGCCAAACATGGCCGCGCGAGAAGGCTCGTCGGAGAGATCACGATAGCGATAGCTGAACTGCGAGAATGGATCGTGGGTCGGGCCCGCACCACCAGTGGATCCATGTCTCGGATTCTGCGCCTCGCCTTCGTCGGGAGGAAGGGGATGCGTGACGGTAGTCGCTGATCAAGTAGCCGACGACCATACCGAGCATCGCGGTCTGCAATGCCGGGATGCCCCCTGCTAGCCGTGCTCGTCCTCGGCTCGCTGTGCGCTATTGCATTGAATGACCGCGCTCGACTTCCATACCTGCAAGTGCGTCCCACTGCCGAACCATCCTCTCTAGCAAGGAGTTGCACGACGGACCACATGAAGCACCAGCTCCACGCGGTCGAGGTTTCCAAGCACGCGGTGATCGACGGCAACCATCCGTTCGGGTCCATCCTGGTGGACGACAAGGGCAGTGTCCTGCCAGGAACTCCCTGTCGTACTGCTGGGAGGACCTGCGCATCAAGACCGTTTCCGCGTGGCCGGTGCAGTCACTCGTGGTGACCTCGATGTTCCCCTGCTCCAGCACCTGCACGCTTTACACAACAGCCGAGCCCTGCTCGATGTGTGCAGGTGCCATCGACTGGGGCAATGTTTTGCGCCTGGTGTACGGCATCACCAGAAGATCGAGATGATCGGCCCAATCCCGGAAGTGGCAGACGCAGTCCTGGAGCCGCACCGGACATACTGGACGCAGAAGAGCTGACTCTGACACGCCGGCACTTACGGTGCCCGCCCGGCAATGGTGTACCCATCCTCTGTTTCGGTCGCGATAACGAGGGGGTCCGCGTAGCCGCTGCCGGAAACCCCGGCCGTGACGGCGCCACACTTCGAATGTGGCCGAGATGGCGTCCCTCGAGGGTGTCGTTCTTCGTCAGGATTCGAGAAGCGGCATCACCGATTCGCGCATAGCGTGGTGGGCATTGCCGAAGAAGCGGTCGCCGACGACCGCCGTATCCCGAAGGAGACGAACATGAGCCCCACAATCCGCAGCCTGGTGATCCCGGTATCCGACCTGGACGCCGCCAAGGCGGTCTACACCGCGCTGCTCGGCGCACCGCACACCGACGAGTCCTACTACGTCGGGTACAACGTGGACGGCTTCGAAGTGGCCTTGAATCCGGGGGAGGAGACCGCCGGACCGGTTGCCTTCGCCGACGTCGAGGATCTCGACGCGACCCGCGAAACTCTGCTTGCCGCTGGCGCGACCGAGCGCAGCGCCCCGCGTCAGGTCGCACCCGAAACGCGGATTTGCGTGCTCGCCGACGCCGACGGCAACCCGATCGGACTGCGCGGCCGGTAGCCATGGCGTGGCCGGGCTCGGCCTCGTGAGTCGCCCGCGTCAACCGCACTATCGACCTCGAACCGACTCGTGCGGCATGAGCGCTCGTTGATTCACCCGCAAACCGGGCGACGTGGTCACGATCCGGAGCAAGCACCTCGGCGCACTGGTCAACGAGGTCGACGCAATCGAGACCCTCCCCGCCTGGTCCTTCGGCATCCGGCAGCTGTTCGAATACCTCCACACTCACACGGTGCCCCCGCTGCCGGTCACCACTGGTGTCGGGGGTGGGCTACTGGAGAGCCGAGTTTGAACAGGACCGATCCACCTTCCCACAGCGGTGGTCCCGGGGACCGCGATCCGGTGGCGACGTCAAGGGCGGATCTTGCCGCCGACGGGCCACCGAAGTACCAGTGCGCCGGCCCCGGTTCGATCGTCGATGCGGTCGAACCCGCAGCTGGGAGCTGTTGAATGTGTTCCCGACGATGCCGGCGACCGTGATCGCCGCCTGCCAGGGTGGGCACCGGGTGTTGTTCGCGACCGCCCCCCAATGGGTCGCCCGGCGATGGTCACCTCGCTGATCCTTCCGGTGCCCTGTTTGTGCGGTGGCGAACCGGGGACCGAACTGACGCCGCCCCTGGGCGACTCGCCCAGGGGCGGGAGGTCGATCCGCTATCGTCTACGGATGAGCGATGACGCGACTCCGTCCGGTCCGACCCGCGCTCCGACGAGCACCCGGCGGGCGGTGCTCAACACGATGAAGGGCTCGGCAGGAAACCTCGTCGAGTGGTACGACGTGTATATCTACACGGTCTTCGCCACGTACTTCGAGGCGCAGTTCTTCGACGAGAACGACGCCAACTCCACGCTCTACATCTACGCGATCTTCGCGGTCACCTTCGTCATGCGACCGGTGGGGTCCTGGTTCTTCGGCCGGTTCGCCGACCGTCGTGGCCGCAAGGCCGCCCTGATGCTCAGCATCACCATCATGTCATCGTGCTCCTTCGTGGTCGCGGTCATGCCGACGCGCGAAATCATCGGGTATTGGGCGGCGGTGGTTTTGGTCCTCGCTCGGCTTGTTCAGGGATTCGCCACGGGTGGGGAGTACGGCACCTCGGCGACGTACATGTCCGAAGCGGCGACCGCGAATCGGCGCGGCTTCTTGTCGTCTTTCCAGTACGTGACCCTCGTGGGCGGCCACGTGCTCGCGCAGTTCACGCTCCTGATCGCGCTCAGCGTTCTCGATGTCGAAGCGTTGAAGGATTGGGGATGGCGGATCGGCTTCTTCATCGGCGGCATAGCCGCGCTGGTCGTGTTGTGGATTCGGCGTTCGATGGACGAGTCGCTCAGCGAGTCGCATCTGAAGGCCATCCGTGCGGGTGAGGACCGGACGGCGGGTTCCTTGACGGCGTTGTTCACCAAACACTGGCGTCCGCTGCTGCTGGTGTTCCTCATTACCGCGGGTGGCACGGTCGCGTTCTACACCTACAGTGTCAATGCGCCGGCGATTGTGAAATCCACCTTCGGGGCCGACAATGCGCTGACGGCAACGTGGATCAACCTACTGGGGCTGATCTTTCTGTTGCTGCTGCAGCCGATCGGCGGCCTCGTCAGCGACCGCGTCGGGCGCAAGCCGCTTCTGATCTTCTTCGGTGTCGGTGGTGTGCTCTACACCTATGTGCTGCTCACCTTCCTTCCGCAGACCACCTCGCCGCTACTGGCGTTCGCGCTGGTCGCCGTCGGCTACGTCATCCTCACCGGGTACACCTCGATCAACGCGATCGTGAAGGCGGAGCTGTTCCCCGCCGACATCCGTGCCTTGGGTGTGGGACTGGGATATGCGCTCGCGAACTCTATCTTCGGCGGTACGGCGCCAGTGCTTTTCCAGGCGTCAAAGTCGGCCGGTCACGTCGGTTGGTTCATCTTCTATGTGACGGTAGTGATCGGGGTCAGCTTGCTGGTCTACATCTTCGGACTGAAGAACAAGGCGGTCACCGTGCTCGATCGCGAGCAGGGGAGCGCCTGGGGAGTGCCCGTGTCTTCGGGTCCCCGCTGAGCTGATTCCCGCGGTCCGGGTTCCGGGGGATCGGTGCCGGCAGTGCTGGCCCGTGGTGGACGGATAACTGCCCGGACGGACCACCCGGAAAAGCGGACCTACCGCAATCGGTGCGGGTCGTGCGGATGCCGACCTCGACTCGACTCTTGGGATTCTCGGCGACCACTTCGTGGTCAGCGACGGGCGACTCCTCGAAGCGTTCATCCGTTCCTTCGGAGACCGGCCTGAAGCAGATCATGCGGGCGGCGGTTGGGCACCTGCACGCCTTTCTCGGCGAGGTCCGGCTCACCGAGGGCGAGTGGAAGGTGGGAATCCACTTCCTCTCCAGTGACAGCGTCTTCGGGTCAATGACTCATTCGTGAAGGAATCTGTCGCGCAACCAGCCGGCACATCCACCCCGGACGGTCGCGACGGGAGCACCCGGACCTGGTCACGCGTTCGCTTCGACATCGTGCTCGCAACCGCGACACGTGGACCGCGACGAACGGCATTCGAACCGTGATATCGCCGAATCATGAAGGCGGGTAAAGGTATACGACACGCAGCGTGCTGTCTTTGCGAAACTCCTCTTATCGTTGTGACGGAGAATTCAGGGTGCAGTAGGCGTGAATCCTGCCGACATCGAGTTTGCGTGGTCTGCAATTATCTGCGCAATATCGACGGGACGGGAAAGGAAGGCCGAGTGGCTGGAGGCGACGCGTATGGTCTGTCCTGCCCGTGCGGACATGGCTTCCTGCGCCGGAACCGGAATCGCATTGTCGTTCTCGCAAATGATGTAAGTGCTTGGGGTCGATATCCACGCTGCGGCAGTTTGTGATTCTTCGAAAGAAGAGAGGCTCTGTGGCGAAAGTCGGGCTGCCGCGGCATCTGCGGCGGCTTCATCGATATCAGCAAAGAATATGTCTCGCGTATCTGTCGGCATCGTGACACCGTCGCCTATTTGCAACCATGATGTTGGTTGTCCCCCAATGGCACTCAACAGAGACTCGCCGATATCGAGCTGAAATGCCGTCAGATAGATGAGGTGCGCAACATTGGGGGCGCCCGCTGCCCCCTCGCTCAGTGGGAGGCCGCCGTAGGAATGTGCTACCGCGATGACGTTCCCCTCTATCGAATCGAGAGCAGTCCGCACAACTCGCGCGTCATCATAGAGTCCTCCTCGTTGTCCTCCTTGCGGATTGGCGCTGGGGAGGTCGACAGTCTCGACCTCCAATCCGTTTCTGATCAATTCTTCCTTGACGTTCTGCCAGCACCATGCGCCGTGCCATGCGCCGTGCACGAGTAGGACCGTGAGGCGCTCCTGGGAATCCGATGACATGGAACCTCCGTTGTTCGCGATGTGAACATTCATGCAGTATGTGAACATGCAGAAGATAGCAAGAAGGGTGACTCCTGTCACCATTGAATGTCGGTGACCGCCGGCAGGCAGCGCCTGATCACGGTTCGTGTATCCAGATCAGCGCAAATGCCGATGCCGTTCGTGTTGAACAGATTCGGGAAGGCTGATCCGCGGAGGGGTCGACACCGCAGGTCGCCTTTCGTGGCATCTATGCACTCGCTGCGACGTGGGCGATGGCCGGTCTCGGTCTAGCGGGCGAACGGCGCGGCGTCGGTGTCGTCGTGATCGACAAGGACGTCGTGGTCGACGACCTCGACCGCCGATCTGCATGTCGCCTGGGGCGGTGAGTCGTCACTTTCCTGCAAGAATCATTGCCCGGGATCGGGTCGTGCCTGCAGCACCGGTGCGGCGGCGGCGAGCAGGGCGTCGCGGTCTCGGTTCAACGGGGGATAGATGCGTTGGGTGTTGATGGTGACCTTGGTGGCCTTGGCCCGAGCGCCGCGCGACACTACCTGGCGATCCCACCCCTCGGTGTATACCGCGCCCGCCGGTCCCAGGTCGAGAATCGTGGCATACCAGGGGATCCGGAGCGGAAGCATCGGCTCTCCGAGTAGATCGCTGACGACGTTGTAGCCCGCGTAGCGGCCCATCGGGCGCCCGTGCTGGCACGACATCACCGACACGTGGTCGTCGTCCACCTGTGCCGCGGCGACGTCGCCGGCCGCGAATACTCCGGGCGAGCCGATCACTCGCAGATAGTCGTCGACCGGCAGGCGCCCGAGCCGGTCGCGCTCGCCGAGTTGTGCGGTCAGCGGATTGGCCCGCATGCCCGCGCACCAGACGACGGTGCCCGCGGCCAGCACCTCTCCGGAGGAAAGCGTCACGCCGTGCTCGTCGACAGCGGCGACACCGACACCGGTCATCGTCTCGACGCCGTTGTCGGACAGGGCCGCTTCGATCACCGGTCGCGCCGATGCCCCCATGTCGGAACCGACGTAGGGGTTGTGATCGATCAGCACTACCCGCGGTTCGACGCTGCGTCCAGCGCATACCTTCGCCAGCATTCCGGGCAACTCGGACGCCGTTTCGATGCCCGTAAGGCCTGCGCCGACCACCACCGCGGTCGCCGCGCCCCCGTCCGCTCGGCCGTCGGACAGCGTGGCCAGGTGGCGCTGGAGCTTGATTGCACCGTCGTAGGTGTCCACGTCGAAGCCGAATGCCCGCAAACCCGGGATATCGGGCTTCACCACCCGACTGCCCAGCGCCATGACCAAGCGGTCGTACCTCTGCGTGGGTTGAACTCCATTACCCGAGACGGTGACGCTGTGCGCCGCGGTGTCGATCGCCCTCACCTCGGCGGCGATGTGCCCGACGTCGACCGGGTCGAGCACATCGCTCAGCGGAATGCGGCAAGCGCTCAGGTCTGCCTCGTAGTTGCGGACCCGGATGTCGTGGAACGGCTGCGCACTGATCACCGTGACATCGACGGTGTCCGCGGCGTCGAGTTCGTCGCGCCGCCGCGCCGCCCCCAGCGCGGCCCACAAGCCGGCGAATCCCGAGCCGAGGACGAGGACGCGCTTGGAATCAGACACACCGCCATCGTGCCAGGTCTATGCCGGGACGACCGCTGGATCACGCGCGATCGGGCACCACCGGACCGAAACGCCCGAACTCAGCCCTGCGTGAGCCGGGCCACCAGGTCGATGTAGCCCTGCTTGGCATCGGCGCTGCTCGTACCCGCTACCTTGGCCCAGGCGTCGTATTTGGCGCGGTTGACCATGTCGAACCGACCGGGCCGCTTGCCTTCGACATCGCCCTTCGACCCCTGCTTGAACAGCGCGTACAGCCGCAGCAGCTCATCGTTGGCCGGCCGTGAGGTGAGCTTCTTGACGTTCTCCTGCGCATCGGCGAACGCCTGATCCAGATCCGACATGGGCACCCCTGGCTCTCGGACGAACTCTTCGACGCAATCGTAACGCCCGGAGCCGATGGCGTCTGATCCGTTCGGGCCGCCTATTCGATGAGGGCGAGGCGGGTTTCGAGAGACAGGTTGTCCCGAGCGGGAGTTGGTGTGAAGGTGTGCGGCGACGGGGGTTCCATCGATATGGTCGACGGGCGAGTGAGGTGAATTGAGCAGGCGCAGTGGTGGTGGGACCCCAAACTTCGACGGAGGTGTGTATGACGGTCGCTGACACGGTGGCGCCGCTGGTTCGCGCGGTGGTGGGGGCACAGGTCCCGGTAGGGATCCGGTGTTGGGACGGTAGTCGCAGTGGTCCTTCGGACGCGCCGTGGCAGGTGCACATCGTCAATCGGCGTGGTCTGCGGCGGTTGCTGTGGGCGCCCAACGACCTCGGTTTCGCGCGGGCCTACGTGTCCGGCGACATCGACATCGAGGGAGACCTGCTCGCCGGGCTGGACGTGTTGGAGCAGGTGTCGGACCCGAGCAGGGGCCCCGGTGTACGGATAGACCGGCAGACGAAGAAGGCGCTGGCGGCAGCGGCGCTGCGTCTGGGGATCATCGGCCTGCCGCCGAAACCGCCGGTCGAGGAGATGAAACCGGCGCGCGGGCACCGGCACGACAAGGAGCGTGACGCCGCCGCGATCAGCCACCACTACGACGTCGGCAACGACTTCTATCGACTCGTGCTCGGTGAGTCGATGACCTACTCGTGCGCGTACTGGGCGCAGCCGAGCGAGGATCTGGACGCAGCCCAATATGCCAAATGCGATCTGGTGGCCCGCAAGCTCGGTCTGACCGCGGGGATGCGGGTCCTCGACGTCGGCTGCGGGTGGGGGACGTTCGCGCTGCACGCGGCACGTCACTACGGAGTGCACGTCGTCGGTGTCACCCTGTCCCAGGAGCAGGCGGACTACGCCGGCAAACGGATGGTCGACGCGGGCGTGGGGGAGTTGGTGCAGATCCGAGTCCAGGACTACCGCGACGTCACAGACGGCCCCTACGACGCGATCTCGAGCATCGGCATGGCCGAGCACGTCGGCGCCGCGATGCTGGCGACCTACGCCGCGGACCTGTTCGCGTTGCTACGCCCGCAGGGGCGGTTGCTCAACCACGCGATCTCGCGGCGGCCACGCAAACCCGCCGCCACGTTCTCCAAGACGTCCTTCATCGATCGCTATGTGTTCCCCGACGGAGAAATCGAACCACTCGCGACGATGATCGAGGCGCTCGAAGGGGCCGGTTTCGAGGTGCGCGACGTCGAGTCGCTGCGCGAGCACTACGCGCTGACCCTGCGGGCCTGGGTGGGGAACCTGGAGGCGAACTGGGACGAGGCGGTGGCCTACAGCAGCGCCGGGCGGGCCCGGGTGTGGCGGATGTACATGGCCGGCGCGGCGTTGGCTTTTGCGGCGAATCGGCTCGGGATCAACCAGGTTCTGGCAGTCAAATCCTCCGAACGGGGTAGCAGCGGCATGCCCGGCACCCGTGCCGAACTCTTGCAACAATCTGTACCGATACAATCTCCGTCGGCTCGCGAACACTGAAAACCGTTCAGAAGCACTGAATTCGCGTTCGGTGCGTGCCGGCGCAGCGCGGTAAACAGTGTCGTGATGAGACCCCCGACGGTGAGGAGGGCGCGTGCGGTTCGCGCTGGACGATTTGTTGGTCGACGTGCCGGCGGAGCAGGTCGAGGAAGCTCGCGGCTTCTACACCTCGAGGGCAGTCGGCCGCGGCCCCCGCACTCCCGAGGAGCTGAGGGAAGTACGGGCGAAGCGGTCCGCTCCTTCACCCGCCGATCCGCCGGCGGTCGAAGAAAGGGTCGAAGCCGCGGGAGCGCGTGTCCCGGTGCGGATCTTCACCCCCGCCGGCGGGCGAGCGCGGGGCGTCCACCTCGATATCCACGGTGGCGGCTTCTTCATGGACTCCGCGGCGCGCGACGACGTGCGTAACCGTGAGCTCGCTGACGCTCTCCGCATCGCCGTCGTCAGCGTCGACTACCGGCTGGCACCCGAGCACCCGTGGCCGGCCGCACCCGGTGACTGCGAAGCGGCGGCGCTCTGGCTCGTCGAACACGCCGATGCCCGCTTCGGATCATCTCGACTGGCGATCGGCGGGCGATCGGCGGGAGCGACACTCGCGCTGGCAACTCTGCTCCGGCTGCGGGACAGGGGAGCCGTCGACGGGTTCACCTGCGCCGCACTCCAATTCGGCACCTTCGACTCGAGCGCGCAGACTCCGGCCGGACGCCGGATCGCTGACGAATACTTCATCCAGGCCTACGTCGGCCACGTGGAAGATCGCACTGCTCCAGACATCTCTCCTCTGTACGGCGACCTCCACGGCCTTCCCCCGGCGCTGCTGGTCGTCGGAAGCAAAGACGTGTTGCTGGAAGACAACCTCGCGATGGCAGGCCGGCTCTCCGCCGCCGGCAATGACGTCGAGCTCCGGATCTATCCCGACGCGCCCCACGGGTTCACGGGCCACCCCACGGCAATGGCCAGGACTGCGCTGAGCGGCGTCGAATCATGGCTCCTCGAGCGGCTCGACCAACCGTAGGACTACTCGGGTGTCGAAGCCTGGGAGGTCGATGCGGCAAGCTCGGCCAAGTGGTGCAGCGAGTTGGTGAGATGCTCAGGACCGAACGGCGGGAACTGGATGTACTCGCGGATGAACTGCGGCACCGCAGACCAGTCGTAGGTGAGCGTGACCTCGGTTTCAGTCGGGCCGCGCGGCACCAGGTCGTAACGCCAGATCCAGCCGCCGAACTCCAGGCGACCGTCGTCCTTCTCCTGCCCCGTCATCCAGCCGATGGCGCGCGGCGGGTCGATGACCTGGACCTCGTTGGCCACCTGATACTCACCGTTCGGATGGTTGGGGTGATACATGTCCATCCGGAAGATCTGCCCCACCTCGGTCAGCGGCGCCGGGTCGGTAGCTTCCTGAACCCAGCCGGTGCCGTCGATCGCAGAATGGGCCTTCGGGTCGGCCAGCACCGCGAACACCCTGGTGGCGGGCACGGTGACAGTCAGAGTGGCGCTCACGTTGTCTTGATGCACGGTATGCACGCTCCTTGTTTGCCTCATCTCCGACCCCCCGCGGGTGCGGAAGCGGACACTCATCGATACAGACTGCGGGGCGAGGCGGAATTCATCGGTCGCCGACGCCACACGGTGGCCACGGTTATCCTGCGTCGGCGCGGTGCGCGGTGCCGAAGCGGTGTCGGTAGGCGGTCGGTGACATCGACAGCTCTCGTGCGAAGACTCTTCGTAGGCTCTCGTAGCTGGGGAATCCGGCGAGTGATGCTGCTTGTGTGGCGTTGCGTCCTTGATCGAGGAGGGCCTTTGCCAGGTCGAATCGGATCAGTTCGACGTATCGGGCTGGTGTGGTGGACAGTTCGGTGCGGAATAGCCGGGTGAGGTGTCGGGGGCTCATGTTGAGGTGTGTGGCGAGCTCGGGGAGCGAGTGGTTTCCGGCGGGTTCTGCGGTCACCAGGTCCACGATTCGGCGGAGGGCCGGTGTGCGCGGCGGTGGGCCTTGGAGTGGGGCGGAGAATTGCGATTGTCCGCCCGCGCGCTGCAGGTAGACCACGAGGCGTCGGGCGACGTCGCGTGTCAGATCGGGGCCGTGGTCGTCTTCGACGAGGGCTAGCGCGAGGTCGATGCCGGCGCTGACGCCTGCGGAGGTGTAGGTGGTGCCGTCGCGAACATAGATCGAGTCGGGTTCGACGTGGGTCGTCGGGTGTCGGGTGGCGAGTTCGTGTGCGACTTTCCAGTGCGTGGTCGCGCGTTTGCCGTCCAGGAGGCCGGTCGCTGCGAGGATGAATGCCCCGGTGCAGATGGAGCCGACTCGGGTAGCTCGCGTGGCGAGGGTGTTCGTGGCGTCGACGAGGTCGCGGGCGATGGCGGTTCGGGGATAGATGTCGCCGCCGGCCACGAGGAAGGTGTCGGGGGCCGGTTCCGATCCTGCGTTGCCGTCCACGGAGATCGTGATGCCGACGGACGATGCCACATTGGCCCCGGTCGGTGACAGCAGCACGATCTGGTAGTCGGCGCCGCATCGATTCGCCTCGGCGAACACTTCGGCGGGGCCGGCGACGTCCAGCAGCTTCACCCCGTCGTAGACGAGGATCGCGATCCGGTGGGGGTGGGGGCTGGTGTGCATGCTCACCGCCTGTCCGGATTCGAGTGGTTCATGGCCGGACCGAGGCGGCGCCGGAGGCCGGATGTGCGGCACCGTTGGGGGACGGACACATCGTCTGTTCTACAACATCGAAACCTGAAAGTGCAGGCTCATGACCGAGATCATCGCAGGAGTGGAGATTCCCGAGACGCAGGCGGCGGCTGAGGCCACGGTTCTGATCAGGGAGACGACGAACCCGCTGATTTTCCATCACTCGCGGCGCGTGTTCCTCTTCAGCACGCTGCGGGCTCGCGAGCTCGACCTGCGGCCGGACCCTGAGCTGCTGTATCTGTCGGCGCTGTTCCATGACACGGGTCTGCTCAGGCCGTTCTCGGGCGTGGAGCAGCGGTTCGAGCTCGATGGAGCCGATCACGCTCGCACGTTCCTGCTCGATCGCGGTTTCTCCGATGCCGCCGCTGAGGTGGTCTGGACGGCGATCGCGTTGCACACCACGCCGGGGATTCCCGGCCGGATGGGGGACGAGGTCGCTGCCACGAACTTCGGTGTTCTCACCGATGTGGTCGGGTTGGGTTTGGAAGGTCTGGACCCGGATCAGGTGGAGGAGATCACTGCTGTCCATCCGCGGGGTGATTTCAAGAACGAGTTTCTGCAGGCCTTCGTCGACGGGCTCAGCTACCGGCCGGACACTACCTACGGCACCGTCAATGCCGACGTACTCGAGCACTTCGTGCCCGGCTTCCGCAGCACGAGCATGGTCGATCGGATCATGGGGTCGGCGTGGTCGTCGTGACCGGGACGGGATCGCAGGACCATTCGTCAATTCGGCACACTATTCGAAGGGAACATGATGACCAGCGTGAATCTCGGTGAGCAGCACCCGTCCGTTTACCAGAACCTGATGATGCTGGACGCGGGCGTGAAGGCGGCTCTGGAAACCGCGGGAGTGGACCCGCTGCTGGTGGAGTTGGTGAAGATTCGCGTCTCCCAGCTGAACGGCTGCGCGTTCTGTCTTCGCTTGCACACCCGTGCGGCCCTGGCCAAGGGGGAGAGCGCGGATCGGCTTGCGGTCGTGGCGGCGTGGTGGGAGTCGCAGTACTTCAGCGACAAGGAGCGGGCGGCGCTCGCTCTCGCCGAACAGGTCACCGCGCTCGCTGTCCCGGACCGGCGAGCCTGGGACGACGGCTCACTCACCGACGTGCAGGTGTCCGCGATCGGCTGGCTGGCGACCGTGATGAACGCCTGGAACCGGGTCGCGATCACCAGCCACTACCCGGTTGCGCCGTAGAGTTCTCGGCCCTCGCGGCACGAGGCAGGCGGTGACGGCGAATTGGGCCGGCGCGAGCGCGGGAATCGCGGTGGTTGGCCATGTCGAGTGTCATCTGGCTCGATCCGGCGGGCTGTTGACGTTGGCCTGGGCTTCGATGACCAGCGAAACATGGTCTATGACCCGGCTTGTGGAAATTTTCGAGTTGCCGGTGAGCCAATGCTGGTACAGGAACGCGAGAGCGCCGAAGTTCGCTGTCGAGTCGAGGAGTGATCAACGTATCGCGTGCGGCGAGAACGACACGATCCAGGACGGCAACGGGGAGTGCATCCGTGCCGGCGAAGCTCTCGTAGACGTACCGCTCGGGGGCCTGCTCGGCGGCAGGTCCCCCGCATCGTCGCGCGGCCGGTCCCGGTCCCGGTCGTGTTCTCATCCTCGCACTGCGACGTGCAGGTCGGACGCCGGTGCGATCCTCCTTCAAATGTTGACATCGACCGCTGTTGACAGCGCATGATGTCAGTTCTAGTGTTGCCGGCATGCGCGGCATCAACGAGGAGGGCGCCCGAATGGTCAGGTCTGCAATACCGGTGGAACTTCCGGTCGACAGCGTCGATCACCCACCCGAAGTGGTCGACGTACTCGTGGTCGGCGCGGGATTCGGTGGGCTGGGAACTGCGATCAGACTGAAACAAGCCGGCATCGACGACTTCGTCGTGCTCGACCGCGCGGAGGACATCGGCGGGACGTGGCGGGTCAACACCTACCCGGGAGCGCAGTGCGACATCCCCTCGATCCTCTATTCATTCTCTTTTGCACCCAACCCGAACTGGACCAGGCTTTACCCGCTGCAGCAGGAGATCCACGACTATCTCCGTTCCTGCGCTGAGAACTTCGGCATCGTCCCGCATCTGCGGATGGGTCATGACGTGCAGGACGCGGCCTGGGACGACGACTCGCAGGTGTGGCACGTGACCACCAGTCGTGGAACTTGGGAGGCGCGGATCCTGGTCGGGGCGATGGGCCCGTTCAGCGAACCGGCGGTACCGAACCTCCCGGCACTGGAGAGCTTCCGGGGCGCTGTCTTTCACTCGGCGGCCTGGGACCACGAGCACGATCTCGCGGGGGAAAGGGTCGCAGTGATCGGAACCGGGGCCTCTGCGGTCCAGATCATCCCCCGAATCCAGCCGATCGTCGGTTCGATGACAGTGTTCCAGCGGACCCCGACGTGGATACTTCCGCACCCCGACCAGCCGATGACCGGATGGCCCCGGAAACTGTTCGCGCGGGTACCTGTTGCCCAGAGGCTGGCACGGTCCGGTCTCGATCTGGTCCAAGAGGCGATGGTTCCCGGGTTCGTGTACAAGCCGGCGCTATTGAAAGGGCTGGCGGCACTCGGGCGCGCCCACCTGCGCCGCCAGGTCCACGACCCCGAACTGCGGACAAAACTTACGCCCACCTATGCGTTCGGTTGCAAACGACCGACGTTTTCCAACTCTTTCTATCCGGCGCTCGCGCAACCGAACGTGGACGTGATCACCGACGGAATCCGGGAAGTGCGATCGAATGGGATCGTCACCGAAGACGGCGTTCTGCACGAGGTCGACACGATCGTGATGGGAACGGGATTCCGGCTGACCGACAATCCCGCGTTCGACGTGGTGCGAGGTCGAGACGGTCGTACCCTGGCCGAGGCGTGGAACGGCAATGCCCGCGCCTATCTCGGCACCACCATCAGTGGTTTCCCCAACTTCTTCATGTTGCTCGGCCCAAATTCGGTCGTCTACACCTCGCAGGTGGTGACCATCGAAGCGCAGATTGCGTACATCCTCAGTTGCCTGCAGGAAATGAACGCGCAGGGGGCGGCCAGTATCGACGTCCGCCCCGAGATTCAGCAGGCGTTCGTCGACGAGGTCGACGAAAGGCTGCAGACCTCGGTGTGGAACACCGGCGGGTGCAACAGCTACTACCTCAGCGGCGAGGGCCGCAACTTCACCTTCTACCCGGGGTTCAACCGCCGCTTCCGCGCGCGGACCCGGCGGGTGGACCTCCACCACTACATCATCAGCGGGGCCGGAGCCTCGGCAAAGTCGATAGTGAGGACAGCAGGATGATGTCGTTTCCCCGAATCGGCCGAAACCCTGTGGTCGATCCCGTCGGTGCGCGGCGGTACACGGACGAAGCTCACGCGATCGCCGCCCGTGACGTCGAGTTCTCCTGGGATGGAGTGCCGTTGCACTATGTTCCCGGCGAGCCGATGGCCACGCATGTCATCAACTTCATGCATCTGGTTCTTCCCGAAGGTGAGCGTGCGATGTCCGCGACGTTGGCGGAGGCACTGCCATTGATCGAGGACGAGCGGCTCCACGAGGAAGTGGTCGGGTTCGTCGGCCAGGAGGCAACTCATGCCGCTTCGCACAAGGGTGCCCGTGAGCACCTCGCGGAACTGGGCATGGACATCGAACCGATGGCGGAGAAGATGGACTGGCTCGTTGACCGGATTCTGGGAGACCGAGGGCTGTCCGGCCGCGCGAAACAGGCGTGGCTGTGCGAACGGCTGGGCTTGTTCGCCGCCATGGAGCACTACACCGCCGTGGTGGGGGAGTGGCTGCTGACGGACCCCGCGCTGGAGAAGGCGGGCATGCATCCGGTGATGCTCGACATGGTTCGGTGGCACGGCGCCGAGGAGGTCGAGCACCGCAACGTCGCCTTCGACGCCTACATGTACGTCGACGGCAGCTATGCCCGGCGCGTACGAACGGCGCTGATCGCCAGCCTCACGCTCAGCCTGCTGTTCCTGACATCGATGAACTACCTCTTCCGCACCGACCCGTCGACGGACAAGGGTCGCTTCTGGCCCCTGCAGCTGATCCGGGCAACCAGGCGGGGGCTCGTGCCGAACATCAAATTCCTGATCACGGAGATCCCGCCGTACCTCCGTCCCGGCTTCCATCCCTCGCAGATCGGTGACATGGATGTGGCGATGCGCTACCTCGCACAATCGCCTGCTGCCAACCGTTCCCACCGAGGAAGCCACTTATGACGATGACGAGGTCGGACCGGTCCGCAGGTTCGGACTCCGATACACCCGATTTCGAACCCTCCAGGGTTCTCCGGCTGGCCGCGCGGGCGACGGTCGCGTATCGGCACGTGTTCGCCGCCAGTCGTGCTGCTCCGTGGCTGTCGAGGCCGAAGCCTGTGCGCAACTGGGGGTTCGATAGGGAACTGATCGTTGCGGAGGTGCGAACCGAGGCTGCTGATGTGGTCAGCCTGAAAGTGGTGTCGCCGGACGGACGCGATCTTCCGTCCTGGATCCCGGGCGCTCACCTCGACCTGATCCTCCCGTCCGGAAAGCAACGGCAGTACTCTCTGTGCGGCGACCCCGACGACCTGTCGTCCTACCGCATCGCGGTCCGCCGGATCGACACGGGTCTGGGTGGCTCGATCGAGGTACACGACTCCCTGCGGGCCGGGACCCCGATCACCGTGCGGGGGCCGCGCAACGCGTTCCCACTGGTGGCCGCGGACTCGTATCTGTTCGTCGCGGGCGGAATCGGAATCACCCCGATCCTGCCGATGCTGAAGAGATGCCACGACCGTGAACTGCCTTGGCGGCTGGTGTATCTCGGACGCTCCCGAGCGACCATGCCGTTCCTCGACGAACTCGCCCGGTACTCCCGTGGCCAGGTCGAGATCCGGCCGGACGACGAACTCGGCGCTCCCGACGTCGCCGGAGTCGTCGCCACGGCTTCACCGGGTGCCGCCGTCTACATGTGCGGTCCGACACCGTTGATGACGACCGCACGTCGGGTGATGCGCGAGATCGACCCGACCGGATCGCTTCACACCGAGCGCTTCTCACCACTTCCGGTGGTCGATGGCCGCGAGTTCGAGATACACCTTGCCCGCCGAGGGACGACTGTGTCCGTCGGGCCGGACGAGACCGCGCTGGCCGCGATCCGCCGGGAGGTCCCCGGCGTGGCCTACTCATGTCAGCAGGGCTTTTGCGGCACCTGTCGCGTGCGTGTCCTGGCCGGTGAGGTCGATCACCGCGACAGGATCCTGACGCACGACGAGAAGGAGGATTCGATGCTGATCTGCCTGTCCCGCTCGGCCGGTGGGTCGCTGGTGGTCGACCTGTGACGCGCTGGTACCCACTCGCCGCGACCGACGACGACTTCCTGCAGACCGCCCGATTCCGGATTGTGCACGTCGTGAACGTCTCGACGGACACCGGCCACGTGTGGAGTGTGTTGACCGCGCACGACGCACTGGTGTCGTGGGCGCGGCTGATCACGGCCAGCGAGTGGACATCGTCGCGGCCCTTCGGCGTCGGTACCACCAGGACCGTGACGCTCGGGCACGGGGCCGCGGCGCTCAGGGAACGCTTCTACCGCTGGGACGAGGGCAGACGGATGACTTTCACCGCCGAGTCCGCAAGCAGACCGGGATTCCGCCGGTTCGCCGAGGACATCTCCCTGGAGCCGACGCCGGACGGAACCCGCCTCACCTGGACCTTTGCGGTGGACTCCGCGCCCGGGTTCGCCCCCATCCTCGCGCTGTCCCTTCCACTCCTTCGTCGGGTGACACGGGGATGGGCGAACGCGCTCGCCGCCACGGCGCTCGACGAACCGAAGGGCACCGCCCGATGATCAGCACCTCGGCTGCGGCAGACACGTTCGATGTGATCAGTCCGGCGACCGGACGGGTGGTCGGCACCCACCCGCGCGGGTCGGCCGACGACGTCGAGGACGCGATACGCCGCGCGAGGTCGGCGGATGTTGGGCGGCACTGGGATTCGAGGCACGGGCCCGGCGACTCGACGCGTGGCGGGCATCATCGCCCGCCGGGCACCGGAACTCGCGGAACTCACCCACATCGAGATGGGCAAGCCGCAAGCGGACGCGATGCTCGAAATTGCGATGGCCTTGGAACACCTCGCGTGGGCGGCGAAGAACGCCGCCCGGGTTCTGGGTCGGCGCACGGTCCGCCCCAGCCTCCTCACCGTCAACCAGGCGGCCGGCGTCGAGTATCTCCCCCTCGGAGTGGCCGGGTCCACGGCGCTGACGGGTTGCGGGAATTCACCTTCCCTCGTGCGATGACGAGGCAGCGATTCCCGTCGATTCTTCCGCTCACCACGTTTCGGCGCACACCACGCATCGACGCTCTGGTCCGCGTTCTCGTCCGACTGCTCCACGGAAGGCATTGATGATGGCCACGTTCAGAACCCGGTCGACCATTGCGCGCACCCTGAGAGACCTGGGCCTCCCACTGCCCGGTCGAGGCGCCGAGTACAACGTTGCCGGCAAGGTGGTCCTGATTACCGGCGGAGGTGACGGTATCGGACTGGCATCGGCGCGTGCCCTGCACGCCCGCGGCGCAACGGTCGCACTGCTCGATGTCAATCAATCGTCCCTGACGGCAGCTGAATTCGCGCTCGGCCGACGGCGGGTCCTCACCCTGGTCGCCGATGTCCGCGACCGTCCCGGCATGGATTCAGCCGTGCACGCGGTGATCGAGCGGTACGGGCGGATCGATGTGGTGATCGCGAACGCCGGAGTGACCCCGCCCCCGTCCACCCTCCGCCAGATCGATCCGGCGGGCTTCGACCGCGTGATCGACATCAACCTCACGGGTGTCTTCAACACCGTCCATCCTGCGATCGACGAAGTGATTGCGCGACGCGGCCACATCGTGGTGGTGTCGTCTGCGGCGGCCTTCGCGCCCGGTCTCGGTGGCGCGTCCTACATGATCAGCAAGGCCGCCGTCGAACAACTCGGCCGGGCACTCCGTCTCGAACTCGCCGGCTACGGCGCCTCCGCGGGTGTGGCGTACTTCGGGATGGTCGACACCCAACTGGCTCGGGCAACCCTCGACGACGACGAGATCGGCAGAAGGCTCGATGCGCGTCTTCCTCGTCCGCTGCGCCGCCGCATCAGCCCAGAGGATGCCGCGACGGTGATCGCAGATGCTATCGCCCGCCGCGCCGGACGCACCCTCGCTCCGGCGGCATGGCACCCGTGGGCCCTGGGACGAGGACTGGTGAACGTGCTCGCCGACGGCTACCTCGCCGCCGACGCCGAATGTCACCAACTGATCCGCGAGCTCGAAGAACGTCCCGTCACCACACACCCGAGTGGCTCCACAACAGCCGGTCCCGAACCGAGGAGAACGCCATGACCATCGAGGAAGCGCCCCACACCCTGTGCGCAGCATTTCAACGCACCGCCGCCATCGACCCGGACGCCATCGCACTGCGAACCGTCGGCGATGCACAGACGTTGACCTGGCGGCAGTACTCGAGCCAGGTCCGCGACGTGGCAGCCGGATTCGCCGCACTCGGAGTCCGCCGCGGCGACACCGTCGCCTTGATGATGGCCAATCGTGTGGAGTTCTACCCCATCGATGTCGGAGCTCAACATGTCGGGGCGACGTCGTTCTCGATCTACAACACGCTTCCCGCATCTGCTATCGCTTACGTTCTCGGGAACGCCGAAGCCAAGGTCGTGGTGTGCGAGGCCCAATACGTGGAACGAATCAGGGAATCCGGCGCACAGGTGGAGCAGATCGTCGTCATCGACGCCGAGGGAGGAATTGCCCCGGCCGGGACACTCACCTTGAACCAGATGAAGGCACTCGGCTCACCGGACTTCGACTTCGACGCCGCGTGGCAATCGGTGCGGCCCGACGATGTTGCAACCCTGATCTACACCTCGGGCACCACCGGCAACCCGAAAGGGGTGGAGTCGACTCATGCCGCATTGCTGTTCGAGGCCGGCGCGGTGTGCTGGATCCTCCCGATCGAGTTCGGAGACCGCATCACCTCCTTCATGCCGTCGGCACACATCGCCGATCGGATGACGGCGCTGTACTTCCAGATGGTGTTCGGAACGCAAGTCACCGTCGTCGCGGACGTACAGCGGATTGCTGCCGCACTTCCCGACTGCCGGCCGACCATCTGGGGCGCGGTGCCGCGTGTCTGGGAGAAGCTGAAAATCGCGGTCGAACGGGCGGTGGCGAACGAACCGGACGACGCACGACGGCACGCGCTGCAGTGGGGCCTCGATGTCGGCGCACGCCGTATCGAGATGCTCCGGGCAGGGCTGCCGGTACCGGAAGAACTGGAACACGAGTTCGTCACGGCAGAATCAATGGTGCTGGCGCCGATGCGCGCCGAACTCGGATTCCACAAGCTCAGATGGGCCGTGTCGGGGGCGGCACCGATACCAGCCGACACGTTGGCGTTCTTCTCAGCGCTCGGGCTGCAGATCTCCGAGATCTGGGGGATGTCGGAACTGACCTGCATCGCCAGTGCGGCCCCGGCCGATCCCGCCAAACTGGGAACGGTCGGCAAGATCGTGCCCGGCATGGACATGCGAGTCGCGAACGACGGTGAGCTTTTCGTTCGTGGCCCCCTCGTCATGAAGGGCTACCGGGGGGAGCCTGCCAAAACTGCCGACGCCGTCGACGCCGACGGATGGCTGGCCACCGGTGACGTGGTGTCCATCGACGCGGACGGATACCTAACCGTCATCGATCGGAAGAAGGAACTGATCATCAACTCCTCGGGGAAGAATATGTCCCCCGCCACCATCGAAAACGCAATCAAGGCCACCTCCTCGTTCATCGGCGGCGTGGCCACCATCGGAGATGCGCGGCCGTACAACACGGCCTTGATCTCACTCGACCCCGAGGCCGCAGCCAATTTCGCTGCGACGAAGGACATCCGGGTCGACGCCGCTTCCCTGGCAGGAGACCGTGACATGATCGCGATGATCGCCGCCGCCGTCGCGCTGGCCAACACCGGCCTCTCTCGCGTGGAGCAGATCAAGCGCTTCCTGATCCTCCCCACCTTCTGGGAGCCGGGCGGTGACGAACTGACCGTGACGATGAAACTGCGCCGCAAACCGATCGCCGAGAAGTATGCATCCGAGATCGAGCTGCTCTACCTCGAACCACTCGCCCGAGGTGTGTATGAGCCCGCCGCCCGGACGTCGGAGGTCCCGGTGGGGAGCTGAGACAGCTGACCCCTCATGACTCGTTCGCAACAAATTCTGGAGACGAACCCGTGACTGCTCACCCTGCCATCACCGACATCACATCCTCATGGATGGACGACGAGCTCGGCGCAGTTGCCGAACTCGCCCGAAACTTCTTCGCCAAGGAGGTCACCCCCCACCAACGCCGGTTCGCTGCACAGGGCTTTCCGGACAAGGAGATCTACGGCACCCTGGGCAAGCTGGGCTTGTCGGGGATGTCGATTCCTACGGAGTTCGGCGGAGGGGGAGGAACTTTCGCCCACGATGCCGTGCTGTTTCACGAACAAGTGATGGCGGGTGACCACTCGTTACAACTCGGTGTGCACTCGGGAATCGTTCCGCACTACCTGAACGCGTACGGAAGCCTCGAGCAGAAATCGCGATGGCTTCCCAAGCTCACAAGCGGTGAATGGGTCGGTGCCATCGCCATGACCGAACCTAGCGCCGGCTCGGATCTGCAAAATATCACTACCCAGGCCGTGCGTGACGGCGGCGACTACGTCATCACCGGCGCCAAGACCTTCATTTCCAACGGTCGCAACTGCGACCTCGTGATCATCGCGGCCAAGACCGATGCCACGCTCGGGGCGAAGGGAGTGTCTCTCGTTGTCGCCGAGGTGAACGACGACACTCCCGGATTCTCGCGCGGACAGATCTTCGACAAGCTGGGCCAGAAGGGGCAGGACACCACCGAACTGTTCTTCGACGGACTTCGCGTCTCGGTGGACAACCTCCTCGGAGAACGTGAGGGTGCCGGATTCGTCCAGCTGATGCAGCAGCTACCACAGGAAAGGTTGATCTGCGGCGTCGCTGCCGTCGCCGCGATCGAACGCGCAGTAGCACTCACGATCGAGTACACCAAATCGCGGACAATGTTCGGAAAGACCCTGTTCGACCTCCAGAACACCCGCTTCGAACTTGCCGAATGCGCGGCACTCGCGAGGGTGTCGCGCACCTTCATCGACGACTGCATCGACAAGCACCTTCGCGGCGAACTCGATGTCACCACCGCCGCAATGGCGAAATACTGGTTGACCGACCAACAGTGCGCCGTGATCGACCGCTGTCTCCAACTGTTCGGAGGATACGGTTACATCCTCGAATACCCCATCGCCCAGATGTACGCCGACGCCCGCATCCAGCGCATCTACGCCGGATCCAACGAGGTCATGAAAGAACTGATCTCGAGAGCGCTATAACAAGCAGACAGCTCAGCATCGTCGCATGGTGGGTGATTCCGCAAGTGCCTACCACATGCACACGATCGGCTCGGCCTGTCTGGGGAAGTGCCGGGGCGGAATACAGATCTGACGGACGCGCAATCGGCTCTACTGGACCGTTGGTTCGGGCAGTGGCAGGTTCTCGCGGATCATTCGTGGCCATTGCAGGACACGACCGTACTGAGAGTGCGGAAAGCTGACAACGACTTCATCGTGAAGGCATCACGGTCGAGCCATCACATCGGCAGGGAGATCGCAGCCCACCAAGTATTCCTGAGAAACACGGGGTTGGGTTGCCGCGCTTGGTGTATGCCGACGTGGGCGAGAAGCTGCTGGTGACCGAGTACCTTCCCGGAGAACTGGTCGAGGGGTCGCCAGCGGACTGGGACCCGGCCACCTACCTGCAGGCGGGGCAGGCACTCGCTGGCCTGCTGTTGCCGGGCGACGTGTCTGCCGTGTACTACGCAAATCTGATCGAGCGCACGCATGGGTACATCGACCGGGCGGAGGATCTGGTGTCGGCTGACCAGCTGGAGGCATTGCGCGTGCGGTTGGCGGCTACCGCGGCAAGGCCGGTGCGGTTGTCGTTCACCCACGGCGACCACCACCCGCGGAACTGGTTGCTGCATGAGAGTGAGTTGAGGGTGATCGACTTCGGCCGCGCGGACTGGCGGCATTGGACGAGTGATCTGGTGAGGTTGCAGTCTCAGCAGTTCATGGGCCGGCCCGACTTGGAGGAGGCCTTCCTTGCCGGTCTCGGGCGTGATCTCACCGCCTCAGACGTCGAAACCTTGGACCTCGAGTGGATGCATCAGGCGATAGCGACTGTGGTGTGGGCTCACAACATGGGTGACGCAGAATTCGAGGAACACTGCCGCTGGATGCTCGACAAGAGCGTCGGCCCGGGTATCCCAGGTTCATCTTTGAAAACGTAGAAACGCGACGCATCTACCGATCGGCGGAATCCCGCAGATCAGGACCGAAGGCAGATCGCCGGTCGGGCAGTGAGTGGCGCTCAGGTGTGCCCGCACCGGGTGCGGACCCACCCACCTCGGATTCCGACCGGGCGCCCACCACGGTGGCGACCCGGTCGGAAGTCGAGGCGGTGCTCAGCACGCAGTTGCGTGCGTCGTGAACGGGTGGGTGAGGTGCCACCTCTCCGCGTCGGTCAGTCGCCGATGACGGCGTCGGCCTCGATCTCGATGAGCAGGCCGGGGGCAATCAGCGCGCTGACCTCGAGGATCGTGGTGGCGGGTCGGATTTCGCCGAAGACCTCGCCGTGCGCGATGCCGGCCTCTTCCCACCGGCTCATGTCGGTGAGGTACATGCGGGTGCGGATCACATCGGTCGTGCTCGCTCCGGCCTCCGTGAGTGCTGCGTCGATCCGGCGCAGTGCTTCCCGGGTCTGTTCACCGAGATCGTTTCCGCCGACGGGGCCGTCGGGACCCGACGCCGTGGTGCCCGACACGGACACGAGCTGGCCGATGCGCACGGCGCGGGAGTAGCCGATCTTGGCTTCCCATTCGGAACCGGACGAGACATTGTTTCTGTTCGACATGGGCAACATTGTCGCAAGCCCAGATCCGGCGCTCACCAGCGCGGTCTTTCCCCACGATCCGGTCTCCGCGCGGGTCGAAGCCTTGACACCGGTTAGAACAAATGTTCGCATGTACTCATGAGGTGGGATGGGCAAGCGGTCGACGCCGACGACGGTGCATTGCCGGGGCTGGAGCGTGCCGGGCTCGTGCGCAGTGTGCAGACGCCCGAGTTCGACGGCATCACCTTCCACGAGGTGCTCTGCAAGAGTGCGCTGAACAAGATGCCCGAGGAGTCACAACTGCCTTTCCGGTTCACCGTCAATGCATTTCGCGGATGCTCGCACTCCTGTCGCTACTGCTTCGCGCGGCCCACCCACGAGTACCTCGACCTCGACGCGGGCCGTGATTTCGACAGTCAGATCGTCGTGAAGACCAACGTCGCGGCGGTGCTGCGCAAGGAGCTGGGGCGTCGGTCGTGGAAGCGGGAGCACGTGGCGCTCGGCACCAACACCGATCCCTATCAGCGAGCGGAGGGCCGGTACCGTCTGATGCCCGGCATCATTCGCGCGCTGGCCGAATCCGCCACCCCGTTCTCGATTCTGACCAAGGGGACATTGCTGCGGCGCGACCTCCCGCTGCTGACGCTCGCCGCTCAGCAGGTGCCGGTCAGCATCGGCGTGTCGCTCGCGATCCACGATCCCGACCTCCAGAAGTCGATCGAGCCGGGAACGCCCACCCCGAAGGCGCGCCTCGATCTGATCCGGGCGATCACCGACGCCGGCCTGCCCTGCAATGTGATGGTGGCCCCCGTCATTCCCTTCCTGACCGATTCGGTGCGGCATCTCGACGGACTACTCGAATCCATCGCCGATGCCGGCGCCTCGGGTGTGACCGTCTTTCCGATGCACCTGCGCGGCAGCACCAAGGGCTGGTTCATGAACTGGCTGTCGACCGAGCATCCGGCGCTCGTCCGTCAATACCGGCAGTTGTACGGGCGGGCGGCCTACGTTCCGCCCGAATACAAGTCGTGGCTGAAGCAGCGCGTCGACCCTCTCGTCGACCGGTACGATCTGGGCGGCGGGGCGAACCATCGGGAGGCCGGGCACCCCGAGTCCGTCGAGTCCGATCGCGGTGAACTGGTCGGGGTCGGTCGTCCCGGACCGGCGCTCACTCTCTTCTGACGTGAACGGTCCGCCTCGGCTCGTACCATTCGGCGCCGGCAGGTTCTCCCGCCATGTTCCAGCTCCACGAGATGGTCGGTGCGATGCGCACATAGAGGCCGGGGCCGACCATTCCGTCCCGTTCCACCGGCTGATCGGCCGTGCCGTAGACCCGGATGGACCGCGCGACGAAAGGTTCGAACGACACCAGGTCGTCGACGACCAGCGACACCTTGTCGTTCCCGGCCCGGATGTTCCGGAACTTGCTGGTACCGGCGACGGACGGTCCGGAGCCTCCCACCCAGAAGTCCGTTCCGTCGAACTCGAAGGCGAGTGGAACGACGTCGGGTTGCCCGTCAGCGCCTACGGTGGCGACGCGCGCGAGCGGCTGCGACCGCAGGTAGGCGATCTCTTCGTCCGTGAACGACATGGAAATCTCCTCGTCGATGTCGACCGATGTCTCTGCGTCGACACTAACCAAGCGGATGAGTAACGCTCGCCGCCTTCCCAGAGACAAGGGGGAGAGAGGTTCGCCCGACGCGGACCAGCCGAGGAGCACCATGCCTGTGGGAGATCTGGTTGTCCGATCGGCGGTGGTGGGTTCGCTCGCCGTGGCCGCACTACTCGGTGCACCGGCCGCCGCCGGGGCGGATGCTGCGACGCTGACCCCCACCTACACGATCGGACACGGTCTGAACCCCGGCGACTTCAGCGTGTGCGGTGGGCGCATCGACGCCCACGCGTCATCCGGCTACCCGGAGCCGTACGGGCCGAACTACGTGCTGTTGACGACGTACTTCGTGGGCCCCTCCCGGGTCTGCATGGTCGACGGAACCCTGCATTGGCGCAACCTCGACACCG
This sequence comes from Rhodococcus jostii RHA1, assembly GCF_000014565.1. Classification (NCBI taxonomy): domain Bacteria; kingdom Bacillati; phylum Actinomycetota; class Actinomycetes; order Mycobacteriales; family Nocardiaceae; genus Rhodococcus; species Rhodococcus jostii. The sequence goes on from NC_008268.1 coordinate 7,622,363, forward strand.
GTGCCTCCGGGACGAAGCAGTGGGCGTTGAGCGGATGGGACGGTCCGGGCGCGCCGACAGCCGTGTACTTCGATCCGGGGGCGGGCCGGGTCGGCATCGAGATCACCACGAGCACCCCGAACATTCCGGGTACGGGCGAGTTCACGGCGTCCTGAGCGCAGGTGCGGCGGGTTCAGGCGAACACGTTGGCCAGCCAGGACTTCCACGCGTCCTGCGACTTCTCCTGGTCGGCGCCCGCAGCGAACAGGTGGTGCGCCGCGTCGACCGTTCCGCCGAACGCGTTGCGGCCGTAGAACCGGTACAGCGCATCGGCGGTCCGGATGCCGATGAAGTGCGGCGTCAGGTAGTCGACGACACCGTCCACGGTGCCGAAACCGGGGACGTCCACGGACACGGCGTCGCCTGCGGCGGAGGCGTCGGTCAGACTTAGCGCGCCGCGGAGGGTGGCCATCGCGCCAGGACCGGTGGACGTGTCCGGGCCGGCGGTCGTGATGTAGGTGGCCGCGCGGCCGGCGAAGTACTGGACATACTGGCCGAGGCTGTGGAGGTAGAACGTGGTGTGCTTGTCGGCGCCGTCGTACTGCGCGTCCCAGTCGTCGGTGAAGATGCCGCTGTGGACGTAGCGCAGCGCCGCGGTGCCGCCGTCGCGAGCCTCGATGAGGTATTCGAGGGCGTTGAACCAGCCGCCCGGACCTTCCTGCCGCACGGCGAACTTCTGCGGCGGCTCCCACGCGACGACGGTGGGGTCGTCCGGTCCCTCGCTGCCCACACCGGGATCCAGTTCGGAGGGGAACATCCAGCCGCCGGTGCCGGTGGTGACGGCGGCGAACACCTCGTCCGGGCCGGCGTTCAGGACGACCTCGCGGCGAATCTCGAAGTTCTGGGACATGGCTAGCTCTCCTCGTGACGGTTGTCCGGTGACTTAGCTTGTGCAGGAGGTATTTTCAGGCTGGGGTGCAGTGCGACGACGAGCCGGTGCCTGCGTCCGTTCGGGGCGTTCTCGTCGTGGTACCGGGCCACCAGGTGCTTCACGGACTCGCCGAGTTCGTCGGCGAAGGCGGACCGGTCGGCTGCGGACGCGAACCGGATCTCGCTGTCGATCGCGTAGGTGGCCAGCGGCTGACGCGCCGCGGTGGCGCCGGCGATCAACTCGCCGACCTCACGCACCAGTCGCGCGGCCAGTGCCACCAGCCAACGGGCCGACAGTTGGTCCGGTGACCGGTCGGGATCGGGTGCGAGGGCGGCGAACGCGGCGGGGGAGATGACGTACGACGCCGCGGTGGCCTGGAAGACCCGCTCGGTGACGTTGCCCTTCTTGCGTTCCTCGACGAGTTCGACGAGGCCGTGCTCCTCGAGTGCCCGCAGGTGGTAGTTGGCCTTCTGCCGCGTCAATCCGACCGTCGCGGCGATGGAACTCGCCGAACCGGGTTCGGCTAGCGCCGCGAGCAACCGCGCCCGGACCGGGTCCAGGGAGATCTCCGCGGCGGCCGCCTGATCGATCACTGCTACGTCCAACATGCGTCAACTGTCGCACCGACAGCAAATTCTGTCAAGACAAAAATAATTGTCGGTGCGGTGATCGGTCAGCGCAGCGCGGGCGGGTTGTTCAGATCGCGCGCCGAATAGGTGTCGCAGGCCTGGACCTGACCGGTCCGGTACCCGGTGGCGAACCACTTCTGGCGCTGCTCCGAGGAGCCGTGCGTCCAGCCCTCCGGATTCACCCGAGCGCCCGCGGACTGCTGGATCCGGTCGTCACCGACCGACGAGGCGGCGGAGAGGGCGTCGTCGATGTCGGTGTCGGTGAGGGTGTTCAGGAACGGCGGCCCGCCGTCGGGGCCGGGGAGGCTGTCGGCGTAGTGGGCCCACACGCCCGCGTAGCAGTCGGCCTGCAACTCGGTTCGCACCGCGGCCGAGTCGGCGCCCCGCGGGTCGGCCTGCGCCCGCCCGATGTCGCCGAGCTGATTCTGGACGTGGTGGCCGAACTCGTGCGCCACGACGTACTCCTGCGCCAGCGGTCCGCCGCTGGAACCGAAACGGTCGACGAGGAGCTGGAAGAAGCTGGTGTCGAAGTACGCCGTCGAGTCCGCCGGGCAGTAGAACGGTCCGACCTCGCTGGTGGCGTTACCGCAGCCGGTGTTGACCGAACCGGAGAACAGCACGACCTCCGGCGGCACGTACGCGGTGCCGGTCTGTTTCGCGAGCTCCTGCTCCCACACGGAGTCGAGACTGCCTGCGGTGAACACCACCCGGCAGTTCACGTCGCGGTTGGCGTCCGCGCCGGTCTCGCAGCCGGCGAGGCCGGCGCCGGAATCCTGGTTGGCGGAATCGGTGGTGCCGCTGAGGCCGCCGAGCAGCGATCCGGGATCGCCGCCGAGGAGCAGTGCGAGGACCAGCACGATCAGGCCGCCGGCGCCGCCGCCCATCGCGAACTTGCCGCCGAGGCCGCCGCCGCCTCCGCCGCCGACCGACACCCGGCCGGAGTCCATTCGGGCGCCCTCGTTGAAGGTCATGTGTCGTCGCTTTCTCTGCAGTTTTCCGGTGCGTGCCGATCGAGCCTCGCACGTGAAGCGGGTATGCGTTTCCGCTCACGCACGGTGTCTCCGTAGGATCTCAGCCAACGAAGTAGCTTGCCCCATGTTTCGAAAGGAATCCCGTGCTGCGCACACATCTCGCCGGTTCATTGCGAGCCGAGCAGGCCCAGCAGACCGTAACCCTCACCGGTTGGGTTGCCAGGCGTCGTGATCACGGCGGGGTGATCTTCATCGATTTACGTGACGCGTCGGGTGTCTCCCAGGTGGTGTTCCGGGAGGGCGCCGCCGCCGAGCAGGCTCACCGTCTGCGCGCGGAGTACTGCGTCAAGGTGACCGGCGTGGTCGAGGTACGTCCCGAGGGCAACCAGAACTTCGAGATCCCCACCGGGGCCATCGAGGTCAACGTCACCGACCTCGAGGTCCTCAACGAGAGCGCACCGCTGCCGTTCCAGCTGGACGACCAGGCCGGAGAGGAAGCGCGCCTGAAGTACCGCTACCTGGACCTGCGCCGTGAGGGCCCCGGTCACGCCATCCGGTTGCGGTCCAAGGTCAACGCCGCGGCCCGAGCCGTGCTCGCGCACCACGAGTTCGTCGAGGTCGAGACGCCCACGTTGACGCGGTCGACGCCGGAGGGCGCCCGCGACTTCCTGGTTCCCGCGCGACTGCAGCCGGGCAGCTTCTACGCGTTGCCGCAGAGCCCGCAGCTGTTCAAGCAGCTGCTCATGGTCGGTGGCATCGAACGCTACTACCAGATCGCGCGCTGCTACCGCGACGAGGACTTCCGCGCGGACCGCCAGCCCGAGTTCACTCAGCTCGACATCGAGATGAGCTTCGTCAACCAGGACGACGTCATCCTCCTCGCCGAGGAGGTGCTGTCGTCGCTGTGGAAGCTGGTCGGGCACGAGATCAAGACGCCGATCGCGCGCATGACGTACGCGGAGGCGATGCGTCGCTACGGCTCCGACAAGCCGGACCTGCGCTTCGGCGTCGAACTGGTCGAGTGCGCCGAGTTCTTCAAGGACACCACGTTCCGGGTCTTCCAGCAGGAATACGTCGGCGCGGTGGTCATGCCCGGCGGTGCGAGCCAGCCGCGTAAGCAGCTCGACGCGTGGCAGGAATGGGCGAAGCAGCGCGGGGCCAAGGGCCTGGCGTACGTGCTCGTCGGCGAGGACGGCACGCTCGGCGGACCGGTGGCCAAGAACCTCACCGACACCGAGCGCGAGGGCCTCGCCGCGCACGTCGGGGCGAAGCCGGGCGACTGCATCTTCTTCGCCGCCGGCACCACCAAGTCGTCGCGTGCGCTGCTCGGTGCCGCGCGTGGCGAGATCGCCCGCAAGCAGAACCTCATCGACCCGGACGCGTGGGCGTTCGTGTGGGTCGTCGACGCACCGCTGTTCGAGCCGACCGCGGACGCCACCGCGAGCGGCGACGTCGCGCTCGGCTACAGCGCCTGGACGGCGGTGCACCACGCGTTCACCTCGCCCAAGCCGGAGTCGATCGACACGTTCGACACCGACCCGGGGTCCGCGCTCGCGTACGCCTACGACATCGTCTGTAACGGCAACGAGATCGGTGGCGGCAGTATCCGTATCCACCGCAAGGACATTCAGGAGCGAGTGTTCAAGGTGATGGGCATCTCCCACGAGGAGGCCGAGGAGAAGTTCGGCTTCCTGCTCGACGCGTTCGCGTTCGGCGCCCCGCCGCACGGCGGCATCGCGTTCGGCTGGGACCGCATCACCGCCCTGCTGGCCGGGGTCGATTCGATCCGCGAGGTCATCGCGTTCCCGAAGTCGGGCGGCGGCGTCGATCCCCTGACCAATGCTCCGGCTCCGATCACCGCGCAGCAGCGCAAGGAGTCCGGGGTGGACGCCAAGCCGGAGCCGAAGGGCGACGCCGCGTCGGCCAAGCCCGACGCACCCGCAGACAAGTAGGCGGGTCCGCCGGCGGTATCTGCCGGCGGAACTCGATTGACCGGACGACGCGGAACAGCCGGGGGACACGATGTTGCACCTGCGAGTGATCTGTCCGGCCGAGCGCACCGAGGACGTCCTCGGTGTGCTCGCCGCGGAACCCGGCGCCACCCACGTGGTGGTGCTGCGCGCCGCCGCAATCGACCCCGCCGGCGACGCGATCCAGACCGACGTGGCCCGCGAATCCGCGAACGACGTCATCGACGCGCTCGAGGCCCTGGGAATCGATCGCACCGGCGCGATCACGGTGGTGCCCGTCGAAACGGTGCTGTCGAAGTCCGCACACGACGCGGAGAAGGCGGCTCCGGGCGATCCCGCGGACAGCGTCGTGTGGGAGGAACTGGTCAGCCGGACGCGCGAGGAGTCGACACTCAACGGCACCTTCCTCGCGTTCCTCACCATCGCCTGCCTGCTGGCCGCGGTCGGTGTGGTGACCGACTCGCCGATCACCGTCGTCGGGGCCATGGTGGTGGGGCCGGAATTCGGCCCGCTCGCCGCACTCGCCGTCGCGCTGATGCGGCGCAAGCTCGGTCTGGCCCGGCGGTCGCTGATCGCCCTGCTCGTCGGTTTCCCGTTCGCGATGGCGGCCACGCTGGTCGCGACGCTGCTGATGGAGCGGGTCGGCTGGATGGAGTTCGAGAGCATCGAGTCCCTCGACCAGGTCGATTTCATCTACCGGGTCGGACCGCTCTCGCTGATCGTCGCGCTCCTCGCCGGCGCGGCAGGCATGCTCGCGCTCGTGTCCGCGAAGTCGGCGGCACTCGTCGGCGTGTTCATCTCGGTCACCACCGTTCCCGCGGCGGGATTCGCCGCCGTCGCGGTCACCGTGGGCGAATGGCGCGTCGCGGCGCTGGCGGCGCTGCAGCTCGGTGTCAACATGGTGGGCATCGTGATCGCAGGGGTTCTCGTTCTGGCACTGCGATTGCGCAGCGGCGGCGATCCCCGCCGGCTACTCGAGCAGGCGCGGAAAGAGCGGTCCGTGGCACAGAGGCGGAGGGCCTGATGATCGTGTCACCGCACGACGGCGCGGGCTACGACGAACTCTTCGGCGACGGCGGCGACGTCCGGGAACCGTGGGCGGAGCTGGCCCGGGACTTCACCGGCGGCGGGCCGGACTCCGTCCGCCGCCTGCAGTCCCGCATCCGGCTTCTCGTCGACAACCACGGGATCACCTACAACCCCCTCGACGGATCGGACGCCCCGACCGTGCCGCCGCGGTGGGAGATCGACGCGGTCCCGCTGATCGTCGCGGCCGAGGAATGGGAACAGCTCGCAGCGGGCTTCGTGCAGCGCTCCCGCCTCCTCGACGCGGTACTCGCCGATCTGTACGGACCGATGGCGCTCGTCCGGAGCGGCGCCGTGCCGGCCCGCACGGTGTTCGGGCACCCGGGGTACGTCCGTGCGGCGCACGGCATCACGGTGCCGGGCCGCCATCAACTGTTCCTGCACGGACTCGACGTCGGCCGCGGGGCCGACGGCACGTTCCACGCGCTGCGCGACCACACGCAGTCCCCGGCAGGCGCCGGTTACGCGATGGCGGATCGCCGCGTCGTCGCCCGCGCGATGCCCGGCATCTACGAGACCGTCGGCCCGCGTCCGCTGTCCTCCTTCGCCCAGTCGATGCGGCTCGCGGCGATCGACGCCGCCCCCGCGGGCACCGAAGACCCCCTGGTCGTCGTCCTCAGCCCCCGCACCCGGTCCGAGGCGGCATTCGATCAGGCGTATCTCGCGACCGTCCTCGGCTTCCCGCTGGTGGAGAGCGCCGACCTGGTGGTCCGCGACGGCCACGTGTGGATGCGCTCGCTCGGCAATCTGGAACGCGTCGACGTGATCGTCCGGCGGGTGGACGCCGACCTCGCCGACCCCCTCGACCTGCGCCCCGACTCCCGGTCGGGCGTGGTCGGGCTCGTCGAGGTGCTGCGACGGGGAGCGGTGACCGTCGTCAACCCCCTCGGCAGCGGAATCCTCGAGAACCCGGCCCTCACCAGGCTGCTCCCGGACCTGTGCCGTCGTCTCCTCGACGAGGACCTACTCCTGCCGTCGGTTCCGAGTTTCTGGGGTGGCGACCGGTCGGAGCTGTCGCACATCCTCGCGAACGCCTCGTCGATGGTGCTGCGCGCGGTGCACGGGGGGTCGCCGATCGTGCCAGCCGAGCTCGGTGCCGCTGACCGGGACACCCTGCTGGACCGGGTGCGGGCCGAACCCGAGCGGTGGGTCGGGCAGATCGTCCCGGACCCCTCGTATGCGCCCGCGGCCGACGGATCCGGCGACGTCTTCCTCGCACCGGTCGGGGTGCGGCTGTTCACCGTGGCGCAGCAGGTCGGATTCACCCCCATGGCCGGAGGTCTCGGCACGTCTCTCGTTCCCGGGGCCGAGCGCGGCGACCGGCGTCACGTCGGCGCGAAGGACGTCTGGATCCGGTTGGCCCAGCGCACCGCGTCCACCGATCCGGGGGACGCCGCCGACCGCGACGGGGAAGCCCTGCCCACGTATGCGGCGACGACGTCCGACCTGATGACGTCGCCGCGCGCACTGACCGAACTGTTCTGGATGGGCCGGTTCGCCGAGCGCGCCGAGGGTGCGGCACGCCTGATGATCGCCGTCGGCGAGAAGTACCGCGACTACCGCCTGCGACCGTGGCTCGCGGGCGGCGGAAGCCTCCCGATCCTGCTCGACACGGTCCTGTTGGTCGCCGACGCCGGGAACCGCCCGGAGGAGCCCGGTCGCTGTGCCGAGTCCGGCTCGGATCCGGTCGCCGACCAGTTGCGGGTGCGCTCGGAGTTCCGTTCGCTGACGGTCGACCCCGGCCGGGACGGGTCGCTCGCGCACGCGGTCCGTGGCGTCGAGCAGGCCGCGCGGGCCGTGCGCGGGCAACTGTCCACCGACATCTGGGCCGTCCTCAGTTCCGTCGAACGCGCACTCGGACAGGTCGCCGCCGACACGGCCGACGACGGGTCCGTGCTGTTCGAGGCGCAGTCCGCAGTACTCGGTGGGATGCTCGCTCTGTCCGGAGTCGCCGCGGAATCGCTGGTCCGGGACACCGGCTGGCACGTCATGGACATCGGGAAGCGAATCGAGCGGGCAGCCACCCTGACCGCGCTCGTGGAGTCCACGCTGCGACGGAAGACGGACCCGGCGACCGAGCGGGCGGTGATCGAATCGCTCCTCGTCGCCACCGAGAGTTCCGTCGTCTATCGCCGCCGCAATCGGAGCATCCGCCCGGCCGCCGTGGCCGAGTTGCTGCTGTTCGACGTGAAGAACCCGCGGTCGCTGGCGTTCCAGCTCGAGGCGCTCCGTGCGAATCTGACCGCACTGCCGGACGCCTCGGGTGCGTCGCGTGCGGAGCGGCTCGTCGAGGACATGGTCAATACCGTGCGGCGCGTCGACCCTGCTCGACTCGAATCGGTCGACGCGACCGGGTCCCGGAAGGAGCTGGGTGAGCTGACGGCCACGATGCGCGCACTGCTGAGCGAACTGTCCGACGTGATGTTGAAAGGTCAGCTGTCGCTGCCGGGCGGCACCCAGCCGCTGTGGGGCAGCGGGACCACGTGGAGCGCCGCGCAGGGCGGGGTTCCCGCATGACCGACGTGTCGCCCCGCACAGACGAGGCAGCGGAACGGCCGGTGCTGCGCCGATACAGGATCACCCACCGCACCACGTACACGTACTCGGGGCCGGTGTCCTCGTCGTACGGCCGGGGTTATCTCCTGCCCCGCGACACCGAGGAACAGCGATGCGTGAGTTCCGTCGTCGACATCTCGCCGGTGCCCGCGGACCGTTCCACCGGGTCCGACGTGTACGGCAACCGGGACCTGTACTTCCAGGTGAGCACGCCGCACGAGGAACTGGTCGTGGCGGCCGAATCCGAGATCGAGGTCTACGGACCCGACAAGACCGGACTCGCCGCCGCACCCGCGAACGCGCCGTGGGAATTGTCCCGCCCCGTGGGAACCGAGGGGGCGATGGCGCAGGAGTTCGTGCTCGACCTCGAACCCCCCGAGATCAGCGACGCAGTCCGCGAGTACGCGGCGCCGAGTTTCCCACCGGAACGGCCCCTCGCCGACGCGGTGGTCGATCTCACCACGCGCATCCACCGCGACTTCCAGTACAAGTCGGGGTCGACGTCGGTCTCCACGCGCGTCGCGGAGGTGCTCGAGAAGCGGTCGGGGGTGTGCCAGGACTTCGCTCGGCTCGCCATCGCCTGCCTGCGCTCGCGGGGACTCGCGGCCCGGTACGTGTCCGGCTATCTGGCGACGCAACCGCCGCCCGGCAAGGAACGGATGATCGGCGTCGACGCCACCCACGCCTGGGCGGCCGTGTGGATGCCGGGGGACCGGTGGCTCGCCTTCGACCCCACCAACGACCAGCTCGTCGACGAGCGGTACACCGTGGTCGCGTGGGGCCGGGACTACGCGGACGTGCCGCCCCTGCGCGGTGTCATATACACAGAGGCACGAAACAGCACCATTGCGGTGTCGGTTGACGTGGCGCCGATCGAAGTGCTCGCGCCGGATCAGCCGAAATGCTGAAATTCATCCGGGCTTCCGGTGGAGGACTCGATGATCCGTGTCACTAGCAGGTAAGTTGGTCCGCGATGACTGCAATACTGGCAGACCCCGTTTCAGAGGTAGTTGCCGCAGCCGAGAAGCTGCTCACCCGTCGCACAGGGGCACCCGTGACACTGGTGGATCCCGTGGATCTCGGCGGTAGTGGCCGCACCATCGTGCTCCGTGTGCGCGTGGCGGAGAATCCGTTCTCCCTTCCGCGGACGTTGGTGATCAAGCAGGTCCGCGAGGAGTCCGGGGTGTCCGGCGCGCGGGCCGTCGATCCCGACGATCTCACCGGCGACAGCCGCAGCGCCTTCCTCCGGGAGGCCGTCTCGTACCAGTTCGCCACGGCGCTGGCGACGGACAGCCGCCCCGGAGCCGAACTGCTCGCATCCGACCTCGACGCCCGGCTCCTCGTGCTCAGCGACCTCGGGGACGCCACCCCGATCAGCGCCCTGCTCGAGCACTCCGACTCCGACACCGTCACCAACACCCTGATGGCGATGGCCCAGGCGCTCGGCCGCATGCACGCGGCCACCGTGGGCCGCGAGGAAGACTTCACCGCCCTGCTGCGCCGCGCCGAGGTGGCGCACTGCGACGACACCGTGGCCGAGCAGGTGGAGCGTGCGGTGCCCGCCGTGCCCGGCCTGCTGTCCGAGATCCTCCGCGTCGACGTCTCCCCGGACCTGACCGATCAGGTGGCGCGTGCCGCGAAGCTGTTCGAGAGCGGCCGCTTCCGGGCGTTCAGCCCGTCCGACCTGTGCCCGGACAACATCATCGTCAACGACGAGGGCGTGCGGTTCCTCGACTACGAGTGGGGCGGTTTCCGCGACGCCATGCTCGACATCGCGTACGCGCTGGTCTCGTTCCCCGGCTGCCTGTGCAGCATCGAACTGTCCGAGGACCGGACGCAGGCGATGATCGAGGCCTGGCGTGCGGAGGTCGTGGGGATGTGGCCTGCGCTCGCCGACGACAACGTGCTCGCCGCCCGCATGGTCGAGGCGCAACTGATCTGGGTGTGGCTCAGCACCTACCTGTTCCTGCCGGAGAACCACACGCGCATCGCGGCCGTCCGCGAACACCACCTGTCCGTGCCGCGGTCCGAGGCGCTGACCCAGCGCTGGGACAAGCTGGCCCGCTCGGCCGATCACGCCGGGAACACGGTGGTCGCCCACCACGCCCGCGTCATCGCCGACAAGATCCGGGGACTGTCCGTCGGCTGACCCGCGGTCCGGCCGGACTGGGTCCGACGGTGCGGTTCCAGTAGCGTCGAACTTGTGAGCGATCTTTTCGGTTCGGATGTCGGCGAGGACGAGTCGGCAGGCCTGTTCGAGACGGCGCAGCCCGACGAGGCGGCGTCGGCCCCGCGATCGGTTCCCGGTCCCGTGTCGCTCGACCACCACGCACCGCTGGCAGTGCGCATGCGTCCCCGGACGCTCGGTGAGGTGGTCGGGCAGCAGCATCTCCTGGGCCCCGGTGCGCCGCTGCGGCGCCTCGTGGAGGGGTCGGGGGCCGCGTCCGTCCTGCTGTACGGTCCGCCCGGCACCGGCAAGACGACGCTGGCGTCGCTGATCTCGGGGGCCACCGGCCGCCGTTTCGAGGCACTGTCCGCGTTGTCCGCCGGGGTGAAGGAAGTGCGCGGCGTCATCGAACTGGCCCGCCGCCGCCTGCTCGCGGGCGAGCAGACGGTGCTGTTCATCGACGAGGTGCACCGCTTCTCGAAGACCCAGCAGGACGCCCTGCTGGCGGCAGTGGAGAACCGGATCGTGCTCCTCGTGGCTGCCACCACCGAGAATCCCTCGTTCTCCGTGGTGTCCCCGCTGCTGTCTCGCTCGCTCGTCCTGCAACTGCAGTCGCTGACGGCGGACGACATCGAGAACCTCCTGGAGCGGGCCCGCACCGACGAGCGGGGTCTCGGCGGGGAGATCGAGATCGCGGGTGACGCGATGGACCATCTGGTGCGCCTCGCGGCCGGCGACGCCCGCCGGGCGCTCACCGCGCTCGAGGCGGCGGCGGGCGCTGCGCTCGACCAGGCCGGTGACACGGACCGTCCGGTGCTGCTGGACCTCGCGACCGTGGAAGCGAGCGTCGACAAGGCGGCCGTCCGCTACGACCGTGACGGCGATCAGCACTACGACGTGATCAGCGCCTTCATCAAGTCGATCCGCGGTTCGGACGTCGACGCCGCCCTGCACTACCTGGCCCGGATGCTCACGGCGGGCGAGGACCCCCGCTTCATCGCGCGGCGGCTGGTCGTCCATGCCAGCGAGGACATCGGGATGGCCGACCCCACCGCATTGCAGACCGCGACCGCCGCCGCGCAGGCAGTACAGCTGATCGGGATGCCCGAGGCCCGCCTGGCCCTCGCCCAGGCCACGATCCACCTCGCGACCGCACCCAAGTCGGGGGCCGTCATCGCGGCGCTCGGTGCCGCGATGGCGGATGTCGCGGCCGGAAACGCCGGGCTCGTCCCGCCGCACCTGCGCGACGGCCACTACGCGGGGGCGGCGAAACTCGGCAACGCCGTCGGGTACCGCTATCCCCACGATCATCCCGACGGGGTACTGGCGCAGCAGTATCCGCCGGACGAGCTGGTCGGTGTCGACTACTACCAGCCCACCACTCACGGCGGTGAGCGGGACATCGCGGGGCGTGTGGACAAATTGCGCGCCATCGTCCGCGGCACGAACCGTCAGGGTGGCCGGTTAAGCTGAATGTTGCCGAACTGCGCGGTGGACGCGTGGTTCGCTCCGCTTGTTCGACCCATCGTTGCCCTCGAGACAGACAATAAGGATCACTGACGTGCAGACCCACGAGATTCGCCGGCGCTTCCTCGACCATTTCGTCAAGGCAGGCCACACCGAGGTACCCAGCGCCTCGCTGATTCTCGACGATCCGAACCTGCTGTTCGTCAACGCCGGGATGGTGCAGTTCGTGCCGTTCTTCCTCGGCCAGCAGACGCCGCCGTACCCGAGGGCGACCAGTGTCCAGAAGTGTGTGCGCACCCTCGACATCGAGAATGTGGGCATCACCACACGGCACAACACGTTCTTCCAGATGGCCGGCAACTTCTCGTTCGGCGACTACTTCAAGCGCGACGCGATCAAGCATGCGTGGGCGCTGCTGACCTCTAGCGTCGACGACGGGGGTTACGGCTTCGATCCCGAGCGCATCTGGGTGACGGTCTACCTCGACGACGACGACGCCCGCGACATCTGGCGCGACGAGGTCGGCGTTCCCGAATCGCGGATCCAGCGCCGCGGCATGGCCGACAACTACTGGTCCATGGGCATTCCCGGCCCCTGCGGCCCGTGCTCGGAGATCTACTACGACCGCGGCCCCGAGTACGGCAAGGAAGGCGGCCCGGAGGCCGACGAGGACCGCTACATCGAGATCTGGAATCTCGTGTTCATGCAGAACGAGCGTGGCCTCGGCATCAGCAAGGACAACTTCGAGATCCTCGGCCCGCTGCCGAAGCAGAACATCGACACCGGCATGGGTGTCGAGCGCGTCGCGTTCCTGCTCCAGGGCGTCGACAACGTGTACGAGACCGACCTCGTGCGCCCGGTCATCGCGAAGGCCGAGGAACTGTCGGGCCGCAAGTACGGCGCCGTCCACGACGACGACGTGCGCTTCCGGGTCATCGCCGACCACGCGCGCACCGCGGCGATGCTCATCGCCGACGGCGTGAACCCCGGCAACGACGGGCGCGGCTACGTCCTGCGCCGCCTGCTGCGGCGCATCGTCCGGTCCGCGAAGCTGCTCGGCGCCGACAAGCCCAGCATGCGTGAGTTCATCACCGTCGTCCGCGACACGATGGCGCCGTCCTACCCGGTCCTCGACACCGACTTCGGCCGCATCGAGACGGTCGCGGTGGGGGAGGAGACCGCGTTCCTCAAAACCCTCACGTCCGGCTCGAAGCTGTTCGAAGGCGCCGCCGAGTCGGTGAAGGCGTCCGGCAAGTCGACGATCGGCGGCGACCAGGCGTTCGCGCTCCACGACACGTACGGCTTCCCGATCGATCTGACCCTGGAGATGGCGGCCGAGGCCGGCCTGACCGTCGACGAGGAGGGCTTCCGCACGCTGATGGCGGAACAGCGGCAGCGCGCGAAGGACGACGCCCAGGCCCGTAAGCACGCGCACGCCGACCTGACCGTCTACAAGGAACTCCTCGACCGCGGACCCACCGAATTCACCGGATTCCACGAATTGGTCTCCGAGGCACATGTTCTCGCGCTGATCTCGCAGGGGCAGCGGGTCCCCGTCGCGACGGCGGGCCAGGACGTCGAGGTCATCCTCGACCGCAGCCCCCTGTACGCGGAGGCGGGTGGCCAGATCGCCGACCTCGGTACCCTCACCGGCCCGGGCCTGCGGGTGAAGGTCAACGACGTCCAGAAGATCGCCAAGAAGCTGTGGGTCCACAAGGTGACCGTGCAGGAGGGTCAGCTCACCGAGGGTGACGTCGTGCTCGCGCAGGTCGACGCCGCGTGGCGCAAGGGTGCCACGCAGGGGCATTCCGGCACCCACATGGTGCACGCCGCGCTGCGACAGGTGCTCGGCCCCAACGCGGTTCAGGCCGGCTCGCTGAACAAGCCGGGCTACCTGCGTTTCGACTTCTCCTGGCAGGGCGCGCTGACGGAAGCGCAGAAGCAGGACATCGAGGTCGTCGCGAACGAGGCGGTGGCCGCCGACTACTCGGTGAACACGTTCGTCACCGATCTCGACAAGGCGAAGTCGATGGGCGCGATGGCGCTGTTCGGCGAGAACTACGGCGACGAGGTGCGGGTCGTCGAGATCGGCGGACCGTTCTCGATGGAGCTGTGTGGTGGAACTCATGTGGGCAGCTCCTCGCAGATCGGCAACGTCACCCTGCTCGGTGAGCAGTCCGTCGGTTCCGGTGTGCGCCGCGTCGAGGCATACGTCGGGCTCGATTCGTACCGCTACCTGGCCAAGGAACGCGCGCTCCTCGCCGGTCTGTCGTCGTCGCTGAAGGTGCCCTCGGAAGAAGTGCCTGCCCGCGTCGAGGCGCTGGTGGAGCGACTCCGGGTGGCGGAGAAGGAACTCGAGCAGACCCGCGCGCAGGCGGTTCTCGCCGCGGCGGGCACGTTCGTCGACAAGGCGCAGAGGGTCGGGCCGGTGCTGCTGGTCGCGGATTCCGCCCCGGCCGGTGTCGGCGGCAACGACCTGCGTGGGCTCGTCACCGACATCCGTGGCCGGTTCGGCACCCAGCCCGCCGTGGTCGCGCTGCTCGGCGACGTCGACGGCAAGGTTCCGTTCGTGGTGGCCGTGAACAAGGCGGCACAGGAACTCGGCCTGGCGGCCGGCGACCTCGTGAAGGGATTCGGTCCGAAGATCGGCGGCCGCGGAGGCGGAAAGGCCGACATGGCACAGGGCTCCGGTTCGGACACCAGCGGAATTGCGGCTGCCCTCGACGCAGTCCGGGGACAAGTGGCGGACAAGGTGGGGAGCCAGTAACGGTGGATCACGCGGAACAGGGTCCGGATCGACCGGGAGTCGACGACCCTGGGCGTGGTCGGCGCATCGGCATCGATGTGGGCAGCGTCCGGATCGGGGTCGCGTCGAGCGACCCCGACGGGATCCTCGCCACCCCCGTGGAGACGGTGCCCCGGTCCAAGGAACGGGGACCCGACGCGCCGGATATCCGGCGCATTGCCGACATTGTCGAGGAATACGAGGCCGTGGAGGTTATCGTCGGTCTGCCGCAGACCTTGCGGGGTGAACGGGGGAAGGCCGCCTCGATCGCTACTGTGTTCGCGAAGCGATTGCGAAGGAAGGTCGACCCGATACCGGTGCGGATGGCGGACGAACGTCTGACGACCGTCACTGCCGCGCGGGCGCTTCGCGAGAGCGGTGTCAGTGCGAGGGGCCAGCGTCCTGTGATCGACCAGGCTGCGGCGGTGGCGATCTTGCAGGGATGGTTGGACGAGCGGAGCAGGTCGGTGAATGCAGGGGATTCAGGTGGGGACGCGCAGCTACCGGAGGGGGGCCAGTGAGCAATCATCGGCGACCCGCAGGTGAGCGACCCGAATTCCAGTACGTCCCGCGCGAACCCCGACGGCACCGCTACCTCGACGAGGACGACGACCAGGTCGACTACGCGCCGCCCCCGGAGGACGACGACGTCGTCACCACGGGGCGCCACGCGGTGGTGTACGACGACCGTGACGTCGACGAACCCCCCGCCCACTACACGGAGCCGGTGTTCGAGCAGCCGGTGTATGAGGACCCGGTGTACGAGCGCCCGGTGTACGAGCGCCCGGTGTACGAGCAACCGTTCGACCCCGAGCCCGTCTACGAGGACGGATACGGTCCCCGTTCGTACGGCGACGCCCGCGCCTACCGGGAACCGGCAGCCGACGACCACGCGTACGACGAGCCCGCCTACGTCGAAGAGCCCGCGTACGTCGACGAGCAGTACGGTTCCCACACCCATCCCGACGACCGCTACGACACACCGCCCGACCAGCCCGATGTCGCGTTCGCGGAGGCCGAGACACAGATAATCTCGGCGATCCCCGAGGAGATCCCGCCGACTCGCGCCCACGCCCGCACGCAGGCCCGCCGGCGCAAACAGGCCACAGGACGCGCACGCCGAGGCAAGCTGTTCGGCGCCCTCGCAGCCGCGACGGTCCTGACAGTGCTGATCGGCATCGTGTTCGTCGGCGGCAGGATGTTCTTCGGCGGTCCCGACGCCCCTGCGGACTACGCGGGCCCGGGTGGTCCCGACGTGGTCGTGCAGGTTCATCCCGGCGACACCGCGGAGGAGATCGCCTCCACTCTGGCCGAGCGGGACGTCGTCGCCAGCGGATCGGCCTTCTTCAACGCCGCGGTCCAGAGCAACGCGATGAACTCGGTGCAACCCGGCTTCTACAGCCTCCCGACCCAGATTCCGGCGGATGACGCCGTGCAGGAACTGATCGACCCCACCTCCCGCGTCGGGCAGATGATCATCTCCGAGGGCAGGCAACTCCACGACACCACCGATGTGCAGACCGGGGCCAAGAAGAAGGGGATCTACACCCTGATCTCCGAGGCCAGTTGTATCGGTGAGGCCGGCCAGGAGCAGTGCATCGGTTACGACGACCTCAACGCCGCCGGTGCAGGCGACCTGTCCGCGCTCGGGGTTCCCGACTGGGCGAAGGACGCGGTCGCCGGTGTTCCGGACCGGGATCGTCAGCTCGAGGGCCTCATCGCCGCGGGCAGCTGGGATTTCGATCCGACCGCCGGTCCCGCCGCCATTCTCCAGAGGCTGGTCACCGAGAGTTCCGCGAGCTACGAGAAGACCGGGATCCTCACCGCGGGCGACCAGGTCGGACTCACGCCGTACAAGATGCTGATCGCGGCGTCCCTGGTGGAACGGGAGGCGATGCCGGACGACTTCTCCAAGGTCGCTCGCGTCATCCTCAACCGGCTCGCCGTCAACCAGGCGTTGCAGTTCGACTCGACGGTCAACTACGCGCTCGACACGACCGAACTGGCCACCACCGACGCCGACCGCGCACAGGTGACACCCTGGAACACGTACGCCAGCCCCGGTCTGCCCGCGACGCCGATCTCCTCGCCCAGCATCGGGGCGTTGCAGGCCGTCGAACAACCGGCACCGGGCGACTGGATCTACTTCGTGACGGTCGATTCGAAGGGCACCACCCTGTTCACGAAGAGCTACGACGAACACCTGGCCAATATCGACCAGGCTCTGAACAACGGGATTCTCAACAGTGGACGATGAAGTGGTGACCGCACGCAAAGCTGCGGTGCTGGGCAGCCCGATCGCGCATTCGCGCTCGCCGCAATTGCACCTCGCGGCGTATCGGGCGCTCGGTCTCACCGGGTGGACGTACGACCGGATCGAGTGCGACGGGGAGCGACTGCCCGGCCTGGTGTCCGGGCTCGGCCCGGAATGGGTCGGGCTGTCCGTCACGATGCCGGGCAAGATCGCCGCACTCGAATTCGCGTCCGAGCGCACCGAACGGGCCGTGGTGATCGGCTCCGCGAACACCCTCGTCCGTATCGAGGGTGGCTGGCGTGCCGACTGCACCGACGTCGACGGGGTCAGCGGTGCTCTCATCGCGGGTGGTGTCGGAACCATCGCGGGCACCGAGGCGGTCGTCGTCGGCGCCGGGGGAACGGCCAGACCCGCGCTCGTGGCGCTCGCCGACATGGGCGTGAAATCGGTGACCGTGGTGGCACGCGACGCGGGTCGCGCGGCAGGTGCACTGGGGTGCGCGGAATCGGTGGGACTCGACGTCCGGTTGCTCGGCTTCGACAGCCCGGAACTCGGTGCTCGGTGCGCGTCGGCCGCCGCGCTCGTCAGCACCGTTCCCTCCGCCGCGATCACCGAGTACGCGGACATTCTCGGGCGGGCGCCGTTCGTGCTCGACGCGATCTACGATCCGTGGCCGACCCCGCTGGCAGCGGCCGTCGAGGCGGCGGGCGGCACCGTTGTCGGCGGACTCTCGATGCTCCTGCACCAGGCGTTCGGGCAGGTCGAGCAGTTTACCGGTCGCCCGGCGCCGCGCGAGGCGATGGCGGCCGCTCTGGGCTAGTTGTCCACAGGCCGGACCGCCATTCACAGGTCGATTGTCGTGCCAGGTCACGGTGATCGACACGGTGATCCGGTCACGCATGCTGCTCGGTATGTGGTGGCTGATCGTGGCGAGTGTGGTGGCAGGTGCGGGTGCGGGATGGGCAGCCCGCCGGACGGCCGGCCTGTTCGTGGGCACGGTGCGGGCGGGCTGGTGTGAGGCGGTGTGCGCTGTCGGCGTCCCCGCCACGGTCTGGGCCGGTACCACCGCATCCACACCGGGGGTGCTGCCGTGTGCGCTCGCGTTCTGGTGGTGGTGTGTGAGTCTCGCCGCCACCGACCTGTGTGCGCGGAAGCTGCCGAACCTGCTGACCCTGCCCGGCTTCCTCGCGATCGTCGGCGTCGGCGCTGCGACCGGATCCGCGGCCACAGCCGTGATCGGCGGGTTCCTGTTGGCGTCGGCGTATCTCGCCCTGTACCTCGGCGCCCCCGGGGCGGTCGGTGCGGGTGACGTGAAACTCGCCCTCGGGGTGGGCGCAGCCGCCGGGCTCGCCGGGGGAGAAGCCTGGGTGCTCGCGGCGGGGCTCGCGCCGGCGCTGACAGCGCTGGTGGGCTGCATCGTTCTCGCCCCCCGGGGTTCGCCGCCGCCGCTCCCGCACGGCCCCGCCATGTGTGCCGCGACACTGGTTGCGCTGTTCGCCGCGCACGTCACCTGAACGAGTCCGCGCCCGGCACACGGTTGGGAGGACCACCGTCACTGCCGGGCGCGGCGACATGGAAGGATATTGGGCGTGCTGCGCTGGATAACTGCCGGAGAATCCCATGGTCCCGCCCTCGTCGCGATGCTCGAGGGGATGGTCGCGGGCGTCGAAGTGACGTCCGAGGACATCTCGACCCAACTCGCGCGACGCCGTCTCGGCTACGGCCGCGGCGCGCGGATGAAGTTCGAGGCCGACAAGGTCACCATCGTCGGTGGTGTGCGCCACGGGCGGACACTCGGCGGACCGATCGCCGTCGAGGTGGGTAACACGGAGTGGCCCAAGTGGGAAACCATCATGTCCGCGGACCCGGTGGACGCCGAACTGCTCGCCGACCAGGCGCGGAATGCGCCACTGACCCGCCCGCGCCCCGGTCACGCCGACTACTCGGGCATGCTCAAGTACGGATTCGACGACGCCCGCCCGGTTCTCGAACGCGCGAGCGCACGCGAGACCGCGGCACGGGTCGCGGCCGCGACTTTCGCCCGCAGTTTCCTCCGCCAGGTGTTCGGCGTGGAGGTGTTGTCCCACGTGATCTCCATCGGCGCGTCCGACCCGTACGTCGGCCCCGAACCCACCGCGTCGGATCTGGCGGCGATCGACGCCAGCCCGGTACGCGCCTTCGACAAGGCCGCCGAGGAATCGATGATCGCCGAGATCGAGGCGGCCAAGCGTGACGGCGACACCCTCGGCGGGGTCGTCGAGGTCGTCATCCACGGTCTCCCTGTGGGTCTCGGATCGTTCATCAGCGGCGCGGACCGCCTCGACGCCCGTCTCGCGTCCGCCCTGATGGGCATTCAGGCCATCAAGGGTGTCGAGGTCGGCGACGGCTTCGAGACCGCGCGCCGTCGCGGCAGCCAGGCGCACGACGAGATGCGTCCGGGCCCGGACGGAATCCTGCGTTCGACCAACCGCGCGGGCGGCCTCGAGGGCGGCATGACCAACGGGGAGGCGCTCCGCGTGCGCGCGGCGATGAAGCCGATCTCGACGGTCCCGCGCGCGCTGGCCACCGTCGACATGTCGACCGGTGAGGAAGCCGTGGCCATCCACCAGCGGTCCGACGTGTGCGCGGTGCCCGCGGCCGGTGTCGTGGCCGAGGCGATGGTGGCGTTGGTCGTCGCCCAGGCGGCACTCGAGAAGTTCGGGGGCGACTCGGTTGCCGAGACGACCGCCAACTACGAGCGCTACGCGTCGGGCGTCGCAGCCCGGCTCGCGCGATGACCACCCGGTCTGCCGTCGCATCGGGGCGGTGACGGATGATGGCACCGAAAGCCGTGCTCGTCGGCCCCCCGGGCGCGGGTAAGTCCACGATCGGGCGGCGCCTCGCGCAGGCCCTGGACCTTCCGCTGTTCGACACCGACGTGGCGGTCGAGGAAGAGGCGGGACGCACGATCGCCGAGATCTTCGTCCAGGAGGGCGAACCCGCCTTCCGTGCCCTCGAGGAAGAGATCGTCCGGAAGGCCATCGAGAGCCACGAGGGGATCGTGTCGCTCGGCGGTGGATCCATCCTCTCCGAGCGGACCCGGGAATTGTTGAAGGGCCACACCGTGATCTATCTCGAGATCAGCGTGGCCGAGGGGCTCAAGCGCACGGGGACCAACACCGCGCGCCCCCTTCTCGCCGGTGGCGACCCCCGCCAGAAGTACACCGAGTTGATGCGCAAGCGCCGACCGCTGTACCGGCAGGTGGCGTCCATCCGGATACGCACGGACGGGCGGAGTCCCGCCCGCGTGGTGCAGCAGCTGGTGGCGAAACTCGCCGAGTGATCGGCGGCCCCGGCGGAACAGAGACATCCGAGAATCTCGGACAAGACGGAGCGGAGCAGCAGACAGTGACCGAACCGGTACGCGTACAGGTGCAGACGGCGAACCCCTACCCGGTCATCATCGGGCGCGGATTGCTCGGCGAGCTGGTGGACGAACTCACCGGCACGAGGACGGTGGCGATCTTCCATCAGCCGCCGCTGGCCGAGACGGCGGAGGCGGTGCGCGCGGCGCTCGCCGAAAAGGGAATCGATGCGCACCGCATCGAGATTCCGGACGCGGAGGACGGCAAGGATCTGGCCGTGGCCGGATTCTGCTGGGAGGTCCTCGGCCGTATCGGGCTGACCCGCAGCGACGCCGTGGTCAGCCTGGGCGGTGGCGCGGCCACCGACCTCGCCGGGTTCGTCGCGGCGACGTGGATGCGCGGTGTGCGCGTGATCCACGTGCCCACGACGTTGCTCGCGATGGTGGATGCGGCGGTCGGCGGCAAGACCGGCATCAACACCGAGGCCGGCAAGAACCTGGTGGGCTCGTTCCACGAGCCGTCGGCGGTGCTGATCGACCTGGCGACGCTGGAGACGGTGCCCCGCAACGAGATCGTCGCCGGAATGGCGGAGGTCGTGAAGACCGGCTTCATCGCCGACCCGGTGATCCTGGACCTCATCGAGAAGGATCCCGAGGCCGCCCTGGACCCGACGGGAACCGTTCTGCCCGAACTGATCCGGCGGTCCGTGGAGGTCAAGGCCAAGGTCGTGGCCGCCGATCTGCGCGAGTCCGATCTGCGGGAGATCCTGAACTACGGGCACACCCTCGGGCACGCGATCGAGCGGCGTGAGCGTTACCGCTGGCGCCACGGTGCGGCGGTCGCCGTCGGGCTCGTGTTCGCGGCGGAGCTGGGGCGTCTGGCGGGGCGCCTGGACGATGTGACGGCGGACCGGCACCGCACCATCCTGGAACTGGTGGGTCTGCCCACCACGTACGACGCGGACGCGTTCGGCCAGTTGGTCGAGGGGATGCAGACCGACAAGAAGAACCGGGCGGGCGTTCTGCGGTTCGTCGTGCTCGACGGGCTCGCGAAGCCGGGGCGGCTCGAGGGCCCGGACCCGTCTCTGCTCGTGGCCGCGTACTCCGCGGTGGCGCGGGAGGAGAAGCCGGGCACCGGTGGTGCCGTCCTGCTGTGACGTAGCGGCACGAAGCGAGACGCGGCGGTGTGAGCGAGTGCGCTCACACCGCCGCGTCGTCTGTCGGTGTGGTGAAGCCGAGAGGTGTTACTCGCCGCGGCGAGGGTCGTCGGTGGTGCGCTTCCCGAGGTCCACAGGGTCCTGCCACGCGGTGTCCGCACCCTGCGGCTGATCGAGGTCGGACGTGTCCTCACGGTAGTTGTGCACCGGTTCGAAGACGGCCGTGTCGGCGTCGGAACCGGCGTAACCGGTGTCCGCGGTCTGCTCGTAGGCCTGGCCGGGATAGTTCTGTCCATAGCCCTCGTCGTCGGCGACGGCTGCTGCTGCGGTTCCCCCCGCTGCGGCCCCTGCGGCCGTTCCGGCGCCGCGCGCCGCCGGGTGACGCTCGCTGCGGTCCTTCTCCGTCTTCCTGGACTCGCGGCTGACGAAGAACCGGCCGAGGAACGCGGCGAGCATGGCAGGCACGAAGATCAGCAGGACCGTGAACGCGGCCCCGGACGTGATCTCGAAGAAGAACGAGTTCTGGGTGACGTTGAGGGACGGAATCAGGTTGGCCAGCCAGCTCCCCACACCCGCCACGATGCCGCCGAGCAGGGCCGCCTTCAGCCACAGCATCGTCAGGTCGGCGCCGTCCTCCGGCTCGGGGTTCCGGCGACGGTCCCGGATGCCGTCGATGCCGGCCCAGATCAGCGCCACGAACACGACGACCAGCAGTGCGAGCCATCTCAGAGCGGATCCCTGAAGGGGCCACTGTGTGATCGACACACCGAGGATCACACGAACGAAAACATGTATCAGGGCCATGCCGAGGCCGCGTACCACCCACGCATTCATGGGCACAGCGTAACGAGCGGGTTTTCACCCGTGTGGTCTAACCCACACGGCGCGCTCTGAAACCCGTTCTCGCCACCGGACGGGTGCCGTCGATCCGCGCCCTCCGGGTGGCGATTTGCCGGTACGTTTGACGACATGCCTGCTGATCATGGTTCGCGGCGCGCGGCGCTGCGCGCGGCCCTCGCCGCCCGGGATCTCGACGCACTTCTGGTGACGAATCTGGTGAACATCCGCTATCTCACCGGGTTCACCGGATCCAACGCAGCCCTGCTCGTGCACGCCGCCGACGCCGAGGGGGCCGAGGAGCGCACCGTCATCTGCACCGACGGCCGCTACCTCACGCAAGTCGGGGAACAGGTTCCCGATCTGCGCGCCGAGATCGCCCGCGCCAGCGCCGCGCACCTCATCGAATCGGTGGGACGGCGGAGCCCGTCCTCGCTGGCGTTCGAGAGCCACGTCGTGACGGTGGACGAGTTCGCGGCCTGGTCGGTGCTCGCGCCGGACGCGCGGCTCGATCCCGTTCCGGGTCTCGTCGAGGAACTGCGGATGGTGAAGGACGATTTCGAGGTCGGATTGCTGCGGGCGGCGTGCACGGCCGCCGACTCCGCGCTCGCCGACCTGATCGAACGTGGTGGCCTCCGCCCTGGACGCACCGAGAAGGAGGTGGGCCGGGAACTGGAGGCGCTGATGCTCGCGCACGGCGCCGACGGCATCTCGTTCGAGACCATCGTCGCGGCCGGCGCCAACTCGGCGATCCCGCATCACCGCCCCACCGAGGCAGTCCTCGCCGGCGGCGACTTCGTGAAGCTGGACTTCGGCGCCGAGGTCGGCGGATACCACTCGGACATGACCAGAACGTACGTCCTGGGGCAGGCCGCCGACTGGCAACGGGACGTGTATGCGCTGGTCGCGCGGTCGCAGGAGGCCGGGCGGGACGCGCTGCGCCCGGGCGCCGAGGTGTCCGCCGTGGACGGTGCCGCCCGCCGGGTCATCGAGGACGCGGGCTACGGGGAACTGTTCCTGCACGGGCTCGGACACGGCGTCGGCCTGGAGATCCACGAAGCTCCGGGAATCGGCAAGCTCGGCACCGGTACACTTCTGGACGGTGCGGCGGTGACCGTCGAGCCGGGCGTGTACTTCTCCGGGCGCGGAGGCGTGCGGATCGAGGACACGCTCGTGGTTCGTGAGCAGGGACCGGAGCTGCTCACACTCACCACCAAAGACCTGACTGTCGTGTAGACGGTTTCGACCTTATCGAGGAGACGCGAAGCAAGTGGCTTCCACTAGTGATTTCAAGAACGGCCTGGTCCTGCAGATCGAGGGCCAGCTGTGGACGATCATCGAGTTCCAGCATGTGAAGCCCGGCAAGGGTCCCGCGTTCGTGCGCACCAAGTTGAAGAATGTGCTCTCGGGCAAGGTCGTCGACAAGACGTTCAACGCCGGCGTCAAGGTGGAGACGGCCACGGTCGACCGCCGCGACATGACGTACCTGTACCACGACGGCACCGACTACATCTTCATGGACGGCGACACCTACGACCAGATCTCGATCAGCGAGGCCACCGTCGGCGACGGTGCACGCTTCATGCTCGAGAACATGGCCGTGCAGGTTGCGACGCACGAGGACGTCCCGCTGTTCGTGGAACTGCCCGTCACCGTCGAACTGGTGGTCCAGCACACCGATCCCGGTCTGCAGGGCGACCGCTCCACCGGTGGCACCAAGCCCGCCACCCTCGAGACCGGTGCCGAGATCAACGTGCCGCTGTTCATCAACACCGGTGACAAGCTGAAGGTCGATTCCCGCGACGGCAACTACCTCGGGCGTGTGAATTCCTGAGTGTCCGGTACGCATAAGAAACTCGGCGCACGGCACAAGGCCCGCAAGCGCGCCGTCGATTTCCTCTTCGAGGCCGAGGCGCGAGATCTCGATCCGGTCGATCTCGCCACCGAACGCGCGGAGCTGTCCGGCAAGGACGACTCCGTGGCGCCGGTTGCTCCGTACACCGTCACCGTGGTGACCGGGGTGGCGGAGAACCTGGACCGCCTCGACGAGGTGATCAGATCCCACCTGCAGGACTGGACGCTGGAGAGGCTGCCCGCCGTCGACCGCGCCATCCTGCGCATCGCCGTGTGGGAACTGTTCCACGCCACCGACGTGCCTCCGGTCGTGGCCGTGGACGAGGCGGTGGAGCTGGCGAAACAGCTGTCCACCGACGAGTCGCCGGGGTTCGTGAACGGCATCCTCGGTCAGGTCGTGCTGGTGGCGCCGCAGGTGCGGTCGGCTGCGGCCGCCACGTCGCGGCGCACCGAGACCGCCGGCGGCGAGTCGAACGACGCCGGTTCGTAAGTTCGTGTCCCGCTGCGGGCCCGTGACTGCGCGGGCCCGCAGGTCAGGGGTCCGGGCCTGGCGCAGTCGACGCGCTGATAAGCTGTCCGCGTCAGGCATCCTTTAACGATCCGTCCAGTGAGGCGGAGAAGGAGGTCGTTGTATGCGTGTGCCCGAAGGGTCTCGCCCCGCCGGGGAACCGGCGGATTCAACACCAGAGTCGTCCCCGTCCGTAGAACCCGCACGCGAGCTGCTGTCCGCAGCCGATGTGGGACGGACCATTGCGCGAATCGCGCACCAGATCATCGAGAAGACCGCGCTGGACGCCGCCGACGGTGACGCGCCGCGGGTCGTCCTGATCGGCATCCCCACTCGGGGCACGACGCTCGCGGCCCGCCTCGCCGGGAAGATCGAGGAATTCTCCGGGGTGCGCCCATCGGTCGGCTCCCTCGACATCACCCTCTACCGCGACGACCTGCGCACCAAACCGCACCGTCCCCTCGAACGCACGTCGGTGCCCGAGGGCGGCGTCGACAACACCCTGGTGGTACTCGTCGACGACGTGCTGTTCTCCGGCCGCACCGTCCGCTCGGCTCTCGACGCCCTCCGCGATCTCGGGCGGCCCCGCGCCGTTCAGCTGGCCGTCCTCGTCGACCGCGGCCACCGGGAACTGCCGCTGCGCGCCGACTACGTGGGCAAGAACGTGCCCACCGCCCGCACCGAGGACGTCAAGGTGCTCCTGAGCGAACACGACGGCCGCGACGCGGTCATGATCTCCGGGGGGAAGAGCTAAGTGAAGCACCTGTTGTCGATCGCGGACCTGACACGGGAATCGGCTGTCGAACTCCTCGACGAGGCCGAACGCTTCGAACAAGCCCTCCTCGGACGTGAGGTGCGGAAGCTCCCGACGCTGCGTGGCCGGACGGTCATGACCGTGTTCTTCGAGAACTCGACCCGGACCCGGGTGTCGTTCGAGGTCGCCGGGAAGTGGATGAGCGCGGACGTCATCAACGTCAGCGCCTCGAGTTCGTCGGTGTCCAAGGGGGAATCCCTCCGGGACACGGCGATGACGCTGCGCGCCGCCGGCGCCGACGCCCTGATCGTGCGCCACCCCGCATCGGGTGCGGCCCACCAGATCGCGAAGTGGACCGGGCATCAGGACGACGGCGGGCCGGCGGTCATCAACGCCGGCGACGGTACCCACGAACATCCCACCCAGGCGCTGCTCGACGCGCTCACGCTGCGTCAGCGTCTCGGTGACATCGAGGGCAAGCGCATCGCCATCGTCGGCGACATCCTGCACAGCCGGGTGGCGCGGTCGAACGCCTTGCTGCTGTCGATGCTCGGTGCCGAGGTGGTCCTGGTCGCGCCACCCACGTTGCTCCCCGTGGGGGTGTCCGCTTGGCCGGTGTCGGTGGCGCATTCACTGGACGCGGAGCTTCCCGGCCTCGACGCGGTCCTCATGCTGCGTGTGCAGGCGGAACGGATGAACGGCGGATTCTTCCCGTCCCAACGGGAGTACTCGATCAATTACGGCCTGTCGGAGAAGCGGCTCGCGCTGCTTCCCGACCACGCGGTGGTGCTGCACCCCGGCCCGATGCTGCGCGGCATGGAGATCGCGTCGGCGGTGGCCGACTCGACGAGGACCGCCGTGCTGCAGCAGGTGACCAACGGTGTGCACATGCGGATGGCGGTGCTGTTCCGGCTGCTGGTCGGAGCGGAGGAAGTTGCGGGATGAGTGACAGTGCAGTGACAGGAGAGACAGTGCTCATCAAGAACGTGTTGCTGTACGGCGAGGGCGAACCCACCGACGTGCTGCTCGGGGACGGCGTCATCGCCGCGATCGGTGCGGACGCGGGCAAGGACAGCGGGCCGGACGTCGAGGTGATCGACGCGGCGGGGCAGATCCTGCTCCCCGGTTTCGTCGACCTGCACACCCACCTGCGTGAACCCGGCCGCGAGGACACCGAGACCATCGATTCCGGTTCGGCCGCCGCCGCGCTCGGTGGATACACCGCGGTGTTCGCGATGGCCAACACCAGCCCGGTCGCCGATTCGGTGGTCGTCACCGACCACGTGTGGCGCCGCGGCCAGGAAGTCGGGCTCGTCGACGTACACCCCGTCGGCGCCGTCACCGTCGGGCTCGAGGGCAAGCAGCTCGCCGAGATGGCCACGATGGCGTCGGGGATAGGCCGGGTGCGGATGTTCTCGGACGACGGCCACTGCGTCTACGACCCGCTGATCATGCGCCGGGCGCTCGAGTACTCCAGTTCGCTCGGGGTGCTCATCGCGCAGCACGCGGAGGAGCCGCGGCTCACCGTCGGCGCCGTCGCACACGAGGGCCCCACCGCCGCCCGGCTCGGGCTCGCGGGCTGGCCGCGCGCCGCCGAGGAGTCGATCGTCGCCCGCGACGCGCTGCTCGCCCGCGACGCCGGGGCGCGGGTGCACATCTGCCACGCCTCCACCGCGGGCACCGTCGAACTGGTGAAGTGGGCACGCGGCCAAGGCATTTCGATCACCGCCGAGGTCACCCCGCACCACCTGCTGCTCGACGACTCCCGGCTCGAGACGTACGACGCCGTGAACAAGGTGAATCCGCCGCTGCGGGAGGCGAGCGACGTCGCCGCGCTCCGGGCCGGACTGGCCGAGGGGATCATCGACTGCGTCGCGACCGATCATGCGCCGCACGCCGAGCAGGACAAGTGCTGCGAGTTCGCGGCCGCCCGCCCCGGAATGCTGGGTCTGGAGACCGCACTGTCGATCGTTGCGCAGACGATGGTCCGCACGGGTCTGCTCGACTGGCGCGGAGTCGCGCGGGTGATGAGTGAGCGGCCCGCCGAGATCGTCGGACTCGACGACCAGGGTCGCCCGATCGAGGTCGGCGAGCCCGCCAACCTGGTGCTGATCGATCCGGACGCCGAATGGACGGTCCACGGCCCCGATCTGGCCAGCGTCGCCCACAACACGCCGTACGAGTCGATGACGCTGCAGGCGCGGGTGACCACAACGTTCCTGCGTGGCCGGGTCACCGCGAGCGACGGCCACGCCCGCGTCCCGGTGCGGAACGGCAGGGGATGACGGTGGAGAGAATTCTGTGGATAGTCGGCCTCGTCGCGTTCTGGGCGCTGGCCATCTTCCTCATGTACATCGGGTGGCGCGGTCGTGCCCGCCGTCAGGCCGACCGGGTCGGGCAGCTTCCCGCCGTGCCCGCGCACCTCGGCAAGCAGACGATCGCCCCGGCCACCGGACTGTACGTGGGCAGCACCCTGGCCCCGAGCTGGCAGGACCGGATCGCGGTCGGCGACCTCGGTTTCCGGGCGACGGGGGAGATCTCCCGCTACGCGACCGGGATCCTGCTCGAACGTGACGGGGCGTCGGCGATCTGGATTCCGCAGGACGCGGTCCGCGCCGTCCGCACCGAGCGCGGTCTCGCGGGCAAGGTCATGAGCAAGGACGGCGTGCTCGTGATCCGATGGGAACTGCCGACCGGCACCGAGATCGACACCGGTTTCCGCAGCGACGACAAGTCCGTGTACCCCGCCTGGGTCGGCGCAGCGGCGCCGGACGGCAAGACAGACAGTGAAGATTCAGCGAATGCGGCGAGCTCTGGTGAGGTCGAGCAGAACGGAGAGAACGCATGAGCGGCTACGACACCGACTCTGCAGTACTGGTCCTCGAGGACGGACGGGCATTCCGGGGCACCACGTTCGGTGCCGTCGGCCAGACACTCGGTGAGGCCGTCTTCAGCACCGGCATGACCGGCTACCAGGAGACCCTCACCGACCCCAGTTACCACCGCCAGATCGTCGTGGCCACCGCGCCGCAGATCGGCAACACGGGATGGAATGACGAGGACGACGAATCCGTCGGCCCCACCGGCAGCAGCGCCGAGGCGAAGATCTGGGTCGCCGGGTACGTCGTCCGCGACCCCGCCCGCCGCACCTCCAGCTGGCGCGCCACCGGCTCCCTGCAGGACGAGCTCGTGAAGCAGGGCGTCGTCGGGATCGCCGGCATCGACACCCGCGCACTGGTCCGCCACCTGCGTACCCGCGGCTCGATGCGTGCCGGGGTGTTCTCCGGTGACGCACTGGCCGACACCGACGTGCTGCTCGACCGCGTGAAGAGCCAGCCGTCGATGCTCGGCGCGGATCTCGCCGGCGAGGTCAGCACCACCAGCGGGTACGTCGTCGAACCGACCGGGGGAGACGCGCGCTTCACCGTCGCGGCAATCGACCTCGGTATCAAGACCAACACCCCCCGCATGTTCGCCGAGCGCGGCATCCGGGTGCACGTGCTCCCGTCCAACGCGACGCTCGAGCAGATCCTCGACCTGAAGGCCGACGGCGTCTTCCTCTCCAACGGTCCCGGCGACCCGGCGACCGCCGACGGCGCCGTGCACCTCACCAAGGAAGTCATCGGGCAGGGCCTGCCCTTGTTCGGCATCTGCTTCGGCAACCAGATCCTCGGGCGTGCTCTCGGTCTCGGCACCTACAAGATGAAGTTCGGTCACCGGGGCATCAACATCCCGGTCGTCGAACACGAGACGGGACGCATCGCGATCACCGCGCAGAACCACGGGTTCGCGCTCGAGGGCGAGGCCGGGCAGGAGTTCGATACTCCGTTCGGCAAGGCCGTGATCAGCCACACCTGCGCCAACGACGGTGCCGTCGAGGGGGTCCGCCTGCTCGACGGATCCGCGTTCTCGGTGCAGTACCACCCCGAGGCCGCGGCGGGCCCGCACGACGCCGCGTACCTGTTCGACCGCTTCACCAGCCTGCTCGAGGGAGTCAAGAACTAATGCCACGCCGTACAGATCTCTCCCACATCCTGGTGATCGGCTCCGGGCCGATCGTCATCGGCCAGGCCTGTGAGTTCGACTACTCCGGAACCCAGGCCTGCCGGGTGCTGCGCGAGGAGGGCCTGCGGGTCAGCCTCGTCAACTCCAATCCGGCCACGATCATGACCGACCCCGAGTTCGCGGACGCCACGTATGTGGAGCCGATCACCGCCGAATTCGTCGAGAAGGTCATCGCCCTCGAGGCGGAGAAGGGTCATCCGATCGATGCCGTCCTCGCGACGCTCGGCGGCCAGACGGCCCTCAACACCGCGGTGGCGCTGCACGAGCAGGGCATCCTCGAGAAGTACGACGTCGAGCTGATCGGCGCCGACTTCGACGCCATCCAGCGCGGCGAGGACCGGCAGAAGTTCAAGGACATCGTCGCCAAGGTCGGCGGCGAGTCCGCACGCTCCCGCGTCTGCTACACGATGGACGAGGTCCGCGACACGGTCGCCGAACTGGGCTTCCCCGTCGTCGTGCGGCCGTCGTTCACGATGGGCGGGCTCGGCTCCGGCATGGCCTACGACGACGAGGACCTGACGCGGATCGCCGGCGGCGGCCTGGCGGCGTCACCCACTGCCAACGTGCTGATCGAGGAATCGATCCTCGGGTGGAAGGAATACGAGCTCGAGCTGATGCGCGACGGCCGCGACAACGTCGTGATCGTGTGCTCGATCGAGAACGTCGACCCGGTCGGGGTGCACACCGGTGACTCGATCACCGTCGCCCCCGCCATGACGCTCACGGACCGCGAGTACCAGGCGATGCGCGACCTCTCGATCGACATCCTCCGCGAGGTCGGCGTCGACACCGGCGGCTGCAACATCCAGTTCGCGATGGATCCCACCGACGGGCGCCTCGTCGTCATCGAGATGAACCCGCGCGTGTCGCGGTCCAGTGCGCTCGCGTCCAAGGCGACCGGCTTCCCGATCGCGAAGATCGCCGCGAAGCTCGCCATCGGCTACACCCTGGACGAGATCGTCAACGACATCACCAAGGAAACCCCGGCGTGCTTCGAGCCGACCCTCGACTACGTCGTCGTGAAGGCGCCCAGGTTCGCGTTCGAGAAGTTCCCCGGCGCCGACGACACGCTCACCACCACGATGAAGTCGGTCGGCGAGGCCATGTCGATCGGCCGCAACTTCACCGAGGCGTTCGGGAAGGTGCTGCGCTCGCTGGAGACCAAGCGGGCCGGGTACTGGACCGGACCCGACGTGGAGGCCGCCGACCTGGACAGTCTCCTGACGGAACTGAGCATCCCCCGCGACGGACGCGTGTACGGCCTCGAGAAGGCGTTCGCTCTCGGCGCCACCGTCGAGCAGCTGTTCGACGCCACGAAGATCGACCCGTGGTTCCTCGACCAGATCCTGCAGATCCACGAGCTCGGCGACGCGCTGCGCGAGGCGCCCGAGGTGACCGAGCGGGTACTGCGCCGCGCCAAGCACCACGGCCTGTCGGATCGGCAGATCGCGGCCCTGCGCCCCGAGATCGGCGGCGAGGACGCCGTCCGGGCGCTGCGTGATCAGTGGAACGTCCACCCCGTCTACAAGACGGTCGACACCTGCGCCGCCGAGTTCGAGGCGAAGACGCCGTACCACTACTCGACGTACGAACTCGACCCGGCGGCCGAGTCCGAGGTGACCCCGCAGACCGAGCGTCCGAAGGTCCTGATCCTCGGTTCCGGACCGAACCGCATCGGTCAGGGCATCGAGTTCGACTACTCCTGCGT
Organism: Rhodococcus jostii RHA1; assembly: GCF_000014565.1. NCBI lineage: Bacteria > Bacillati > Actinomycetota > Actinomycetes > Mycobacteriales > Nocardiaceae > Rhodococcus > Rhodococcus jostii. The sequence continues at coordinate 7,653,384 of NC_008268.1, forward strand.
CCACGCCGCACTGACGCTGTCGGAGGCCGGCTACGAGACGGTGATGGTCAACTGCAACCCGGAGACCGTCTCCACCGACTACGACACCGCCGACCGCCTGTACTTCGAGCCGCTCACGTTCGAGGACGTGCTCGAGGTGTACCGGGCCGAGTCGCTGTCGGGCACCGTCGCCGGCGTGATCGTGCAGCTCGGCGGTCAGACCCCGCTGGGTCTGGCGAAGCGGCTGAAGGCCGCGGGCGTGCCGATCGTCGGCACCAGCCCGGAGGCGATCGACCTCGCGGAGGATCGCGGCGAGTTCGGCAAGGTGCTGGTCGAGGCCGGTCTGCCCGCTCCCAAGTTCGGCACCGCCACCACGTTCGCCGGGGCCCGCGAGATCGCGGCCGGCATCGGGTACCCGGTGCTGGTGCGGCCGTCGTACGTCCTCGGTGGCCGTGGCATGGAGATCGTCTACGACGAGGCGTCGCTGGAGAGTTACATCTCCCGCGCCACCGAGATCTCCGACGACCGGCCCGTCCTGGTCGACCGGTTCCTGGAAGACGCCATCGAGATCGACGTCGACGCGCTCTGCGACGGCTCCGAGGTGTACCTCGGCGGTGTGATGGAGCACATCGAGGAGGCCGGCATCCACTCGGGCGACTCGGCCTGCGCGCTGCCGCCGATCACCCTCGGCCGCGCCGACCTCGAGAACGTCCGCCGCTCGACGGAGGCGCTCGCCAAGGGCATCGGCGTCAAGGGCCTGCTCAACGTCCAGTACGCCCTGAAGGACGACATCCTGTACGTCCTGGAGGCGAACCCCCGCGCCAGCCGCACCGTGCCGTTCGTGTCGAAGGCGACGGCGGTGCAGCTCGCCAAGGCGTGCGCCCGTGTCATGCTCGGCGAGTCCATCGCCGATCTGCGTGCGAGCGGCGTGCTCCCGGCCACCGGCGACGGCGGCTCGACCCCGGCGGACGCACCCGTCGCCGTCAAGGAGGCCGTGCTGCCGTTCAACCGGTTCCGGCGTGCCGACGGCACCGGCGTCGACACCCTGCTGAGCCCGGAGATGAAGTCGACCGGCGAGGTCATGGGCATCGACGCCGACTTCGGCACCGCGTTCGCGAAGAGCCAGACGGCCGCGTACGGCTCGCTGCCCACCTCGGGCTCGGTGTTCGTCTCCGTCGCCAACAAGGACAAGCGGTCGCTGATCTTCCCGGTCAAGCGACTCGCCGACCTGGGGTTCCGGATCCTGGCCACCGAGGGCACCGCGGCGGTGCTCCGCCGGAACGGGATCACCTGCCAGGAGGTGCACAAGCACTCCGGCGAGAAGCTGGAGGCGGGTGAGCGCACCATCGTCGAGATGATCCGCGACGGCGAGGTGGACATGGTGATCAACACGCCGTACGGCAACTCCGGACCGCGCGTCGACGGCTACGAGATCCGCAGCGCGGCCGTCGCCATGAACATCCCGTGCGTCACCACCGTGCAGGGCGCGTCCGCCGCGGTGCAGGGCATCGAGGCCGCGATCCGCGGCGACATCGGGGTCCAGTCGCTTCAGGCCCTGCACGCACGGCTGCGGTCGCCCGCAGTGGTCGTGGCTCCCGCGACCGGGTCCGCCTCGTCGTGAGCGGACACCATCACCACCACTCCTGGGTGCATCGGCTGACATCGGCGGTCGAGCACCGGGGGCGGTTGTGCGTCGGGATCGATCCGCATCCGGGCCTGCTCGAGGCGTGGGGGCTGCCCGTCTCCGCCGAGGGGCTGGAGACGTTCGCGGAGATCTGCGTGGAGGCCTTCGTCGGTGAGGTGGCCGTCGTGAAGCCTCAGGTGGCGTTCTTCGAAGCGTACGGCTCCGCCGGGTACGCGGTGCTCGAACGGACCATTTCGGTCCTCAGAGAGGCGAGGACGCTCGTCGTCGCCGATGCCAAGCGCGGGGACATCGGGTCGACTATGGCGGCGTACGCGCAGTCCTGGCTGGGTGCGGAGTCGGCCCTGTCCTCCGATGCGGTGACGGTGTCGCCGTATCTGGGATTCGGTGCGCTCGACCCGGCGCTGTCGCTGGCGGCGGAGCAGGGCCGCGGGCTCTTCGTACTGGCCCGGACGTCCAATCCCGAGGGCGGCGACCTGCAGGCGGCGCAGACCGCCGGGGGAGCGTCCGTGGCCCAGTCCGTGGTGGACGCGGCAGTCCGGTACAACGACGCGCAACCCGGTCTGGTGGGTCTGGTGGTGGGCGCGACACGCGGACACGGCCTGGATTTGTCGAATTTTTCCGGACCGATTCTCGCGCCCGGTCTCGGCGCCCAGGGCGCGACTCCCGGTGACCTCGCCGACATTTTTCCCGATTCTCGAAAACTGTTGTTGCCGAACAGTTCTCGTGGTGTTCTCGGTGCCGGACCGTCGGTGACGGCACTGCGTGAGGCGGCAGTGAAGGTCCGCGACGAGATCGAGTCCGCGCTCTCATAGCCCACCCGAATCCGGCTCTGACCTCGGGGGGTGGGTTCGCAATCGGCGCCGGGCGTGAGTACGGTCGCTATCGCTGCTGGTTATCCAGTGGTTTGGACTATTTGCCAACGACGAGACGGAGGAACCGTGGCCCTTCCCCAGTTGACTGATGAGCAGCGCGCTGCTGCTTTGGAGAAGGCAGCTGCTGCCCGCAAGGCCAGGGCTGAGCTCAAGGAGCGCCTGAAGCGTGGTGGCACCGACCTCAAGCAGGTTCTCAAGGACGCCGAGGACGACGAGATCCTGGGCAAGATGAAGGTGTCGGCACTGCTCGAGGCGCTGCCCAAGGTGGGCAAGGTCAAGGCGCAGGAGATCATGACCGAGCTGGAGATCGCTCCGACCCGTCGCCTCCGTGGCCTCGGCGATCGGCAGCGGAAGGCCCTGCTCGCCAGGTTCGACTTCGAGGCCTGAGCACGACAGTGGTAGCTGACGCACAAGTGTCAGAGAGCAAGACCGCAGTGCGGAGGGGTCGGCTGGTAGTACTGGCCGGCCCCTCGGCCGTCGGTAAGTCCAGCGTGGTGCGACTCCTGCGTGAACGGATGCCGGAGCTCGTCTTCAGCGTGTCCGCGACGACGCGCGACCCACGCCCGGGCGAGGTGGACGGCAAGGACTACCGGTTCACCTCTCGCGACGAGTTCCAGCGGATGATCGAATCCGGTGAGCTGCTCGAATGGGCCGAGATCCACGGCGGACTCCAGCTGTCGGGAACCCCGGCCGCACCCGTCCGCCGGGCCATCGAGCAGGGCAAACCGGTGCTGGTCGAGGTCGATCTCGCCGGTGCGCGGGCCGTCCGCGCCGCGATGCCGGAGGCTCTGCTCGTCTTCATGGCACCTCCGAGCTGGGATGTGCTGGTCGAGAGATTGACCGGCCGGGGCACCGAATCCGCCGAGGTCGTGGAGCGGCGTCTCGCGACCGCGAGAGTCGAGCTGGAGGCGCAGGACGAGTTCGACGAGGTCATCGTGAACGAGGATGTCAGCCGATCGTGCGACGAGTTGGTATCCTTGTTGGTTGGACGACCGGAACAGTCCGAGTCGACCCACTAGATCTCACATCAACTAGCCAGAACTATTTCAGGAGATACCGAGTGAGCAGCACCCCCGCAGCAGCGTCCGCAACTCCCAGCCACGGCGCCCTGCCGGCTTACGACACCCCGCTCGGCATCACCAATCCTCCGATCGACGAGCTTCTCGCCCGCACGTCGTCGAAGTACGCGCTGGTGATCTACGCGGCCAAGCGTGCGCGTCAGATCAACGATTACTACAACCAGCTCGGTGACGGCATCCTCGAGTACGTCGGCCCCCTCGTCGAGCCGGGCCTGCAGGAGAAGCCGCTGTCGATCGCGCTGCGTGAGATCCACTCCGATCTTCTCGAGCACACCGAAGGCGAGTGAGCGGAGGATCTGCCGTGCCTGAACAGGCAGCGGGCCCGGGCTCCGGGCACGCGACGGATTCACCGGAACCGGTTCTCTCGGGGGCAGCCCGCAAGCGGATCGTCGTCGGTGTCGGCGGCGGCATCGCCGCGTACAAGAGCTGTGCCGTTATCCGGGCCTTCACGGAGGCCGGTCACCACGTGCGGGTCATCCCGACGGAGTCCGCGCTCGAGTTCGTCGGCAAGGCGACGTTCGAGGCGCTGTCGGGCAACCCCGTGCACACGGGTGTGTTCACCGACGTTCCACAGGTTCCGCATGTTCGTCTCGGGCAGGAAGCGGATCTCGTCGTCATCGCGCCCGCCACCGCCGACCTCATGGCGCGGGCCGTGGCGGGACGCGCGGACGACCTCCTGACCGCGACGCTGCTCACCGCACGATGTCCCGTGGTGTTCGCTCCCGCGATGCACACGGAGATGTGGGAGCACCCGGCCACCGTCGCCAACGTCGCCACCCTGCGCGCTCGCGGCGTGACCGTGATCGAACCGGCGTCCGGCCGCCTCACCGGCAAGGACACCGGCGCAGGCCGGCTGCCCGAACCCGACGAGATCGTCGGGTTGGCGTCGCTGCTGGTCGAGCGTCCCGACGCGCTGCCTCGTGATCTCGAGGGCCGGCGGGTCCTCGTGTCCGCGGGCGGCACCCGCGAACCACTCGACCCGGTGCGATTCCTCGGTAACCGCAGTTCGGGCAAGCAGGGCTATGCCATCGCCCGGCTCGCCGTGCAGCGCGGGGCCGAGGTCACCCTCGTCTCCGGCTATACCGCCGGACTCGCCGACCCGGCCGCTGTCGACGTGGTGCACGTCCGCACGGCCGAAGACATGCGGGTCGCGGTCGCCAAGCACGCGCCCGGGTTCGACGCCGTGATCATGGCCGCGGCGGTGGCCGACTTCCGGCCGTCGACGACGGTGGCGAGCAAGATCAAGAAGGGTGCGGGCGAGCCCGACTCGATTGCACTCACCAAGAACGAGGACATCCTCGCCGGCCTGGTCCAGTCGAGGAGGGACGGCGAGATCCCGTCGAAGACCGTGATCGTCGGATTCGCGGCCGAGACGGGCGACGCCGACGGCGACGTCCTCACGTACGCGCGGGCCAAGCTCGCGCGAAAGGGCTGCGACCTCCTCGTCGTCAACGCGGTCGGCGAGGGCAAGGCGTTCGAGGTCGACCACAACGACGGGTGGCTGCTCGGAGCCGACGGTTCCGAGTCCGCGCTCGAGCACGGATCGAAGGCGTTGATGGCCAGCCGGGTACTCGACGCCGTCGACCAGCTGTTCCGGACACTCTGACGGAAAATCCGGCAGAGTTTCGGTGATTCGAAAGGTGTCACTCCCGCCGGGGTGGCGCTAGGGTCGTTCGCGGTATTACGCAGCTAAGCTGTTTTCACGTGCTGTTCAGGACAACTGTCGAGAGGGAATTCTGTGAGCCAGTCCGGTAGTCGGCTATTCACCAGTGAGTCTGTGACCGAGGGGCACCCGGACAAGATTTGTGATGCGATCAGCGACTCCATCCTCGACGCGCTCCTCACCGACGACCCGCGCGCCCGCGTCGCCGTCGAGACCCTCGTGACCACCGGACAGGTCCACGTCGCCGGTGAGGTCACGACCAGCGCATACGCCGACATCCCCAAGATCGTGCGCGACACCGTGCTCGAGATCGGGTACGACTCCTCGGCCAAGGGCTTCGACGGCAACTCCTGCGGAGTCAATGTCGCGATCGGTGCACAGTCCCCGGAGATCGCCCAGGGCGTCGACCACTCGCACGAGGTCCGCACCGGCGAACTGAGCGACGACGAGATCGACCGTCAGGGCGCCGGCGACCAGGGACTGATGTTCGGGTTCGCCACCACCGACACCCCGGAACTGATGCCGCTGCCGATCGCGCTGGCGCACCGCCTGTCGCGGCGTCTCACCGAGGTCCGCAAGTCCGGTGTCCTGCCGTACCTGCGCCCGGACGGCAAGACCCAGGTCACCATCGAATACGACGGTGACAAGGCGGTTCGCCTCGACACCGTGGTCATCTCGACGCAGCACGCCGCCGACATCGACCTCGACAACCTGCTCACCCCGGATCTGCGGGAGAAGGTTCTCGGATCGGTTCTCGCCGAGATCGACATGCCCGAACTCGACGTCTCGGACATCCGTCTGCTCGTCAACCCCACCGGCAAGTTCGTGCTCGGCGGCCCGATGGGTGACGCCGGCCTGACGGGTCGCAAGATCATCGTCGACACCTACGGCGGAATGGCCCGCCACGGCGGCGGCGCGTTCTCCGGCAAGGACCCCTCGAAGGTCGACCGGTCGGCGGCCTACGCCATGCGCTGGGTGGCCAAGAACGCGGTCGCGGCAGGCCTCGCCGACCGGATCGAGGTCCAGGTGGCGTACGCGATCGGCAAGGCGGCGCCGGTGGGTCTGTTCGTCGAGACGTTCGGTACCGAGAAGACGGATCCGGCGCGGATCCAGCAGGCCATCACCGAAACGTTCGACCTGCGGCCCGGCGCCATCATCCGCGACCTCGACCTGCTGCGTCCGATCTACGCGCAGACCGCGGCCTACGGCCACTTCGGTCGCACCGACATCGACCTCCCGTGGGAGAGCATCGACCGGGCGGAGAAGCTGCGGGCAGCCGCAGGCCTCTGATCGGTAGTCACGGCGCGACGGGCGCCGCTCCGGTAGGGGCCGTCGCGTGAGCGCGGAAAAGGTTGCGGCAGAAGTCGATCCGGTTGCCCGGGTGCTGCCGCTGCTTCCGCTTGCCCACCTCGACCGCGAATTCGACTACCTCGTTCCGCAGGACCTCGACGAGCAGGCGCGGCCCGGGGTCCGGGTGCGCATCCGGTTCGCCGGGCGTCTGGTCGACGGGTTCGTCGTCTCCCGGAACGCGACGAGCGACCATCAGGGCCGTTTCGGCTGGCTCGAACGGGTGATCTCGCCCGAGCGGGTCCTGACCGAGGAGATCACCCGGGTGGTCGACCTCGTCGCCGGCCGATATGCCGGAACCCGCGCGGACGTCCTGCGGCTCGCGATCCCGCCGAGGCACGCGCGGGCGGAGTCCGAGGCGGCGTCCGAACCCCCCGAGGTGCCGGACAGCGCGATCGAGACCGAGGCGTGGGACCGGTACGTGCACGGCGGCGCATTCCTGACCGCACTGTCGGGGGAGCGTGCCCCGCGCGCGGTCTGGCAGGCGCTCCCCGGCGAGGACTGGCCTGCGCGTCTCGCGGAACTGTCGGGGCTCGTCGCCGCCACCGGGGCGAGCACCGTCGTCGTCGTTCCCGATCAGCGTGATCTCGACCGTGTGGTCGCGGCGGTGGAAAAGCTCCTGGGCAAGGACGCGGTCGTCGGACTTGCCGCCGGTCTCGGTCCGGCCCTGCGGTACCGGCGTTGGCTGGCGGCGCTGCGCGGGACGGCCAAGGTCGTCGTCGGGACCCGGAGTTCGGTGTTCGCGCCGACGCCGCGCACCGGGCTGATCGTGGTCTGGGACGACGGGGACGACAACCATTCCGAGCCGCGCGCACCCTATCCGCACGCCCGAGAGGTGGCGCTGCTCCGCGCGTACGCCAGTGGTTGCGCGGTGGTGCTGGCCGGTCACGCGCGCACCGCGGAGGCGCAGGCCCTGGTCGACTCGGGGTGGGCGCACGACCTCGTGGCCTCCCGGGACTCGGTGCGGGCGGCCGCCCCGAAGATCACCGCACTCGCGGACAGTGACCACGCCCTGGCCCGCGATCCCGGTGCGCGCGCGGCCCGGTTGCCCGCGATCGCGTTCGCGGCTGCCCGGGAGGCGCTCGGCGCCGGCCGGGGAGTGCTGGTCCAGGTGCCCCGGCGCGGCTACGTGCCCAGCCTCGCGTGCGGCAAATGCCGGGCGCCCGCGCGATGCCGACGATGCAACGGACCTCTCGCGCTGCCGTCCGCGGCCGGCCCGGACGGGGCGGGGACGCCCGCGTGCCGATGGTGTGGCGTCGCCGACGCCGCACACCGCTGCCACGCGTGCGGAGCGAAGGCGCTGCGGGCCGTCGTGGTCGGTGCCGGACGGACCGCCGAGGAACTGGGTCGCGCGTTTCCCGGGGTGCCCGTCCGGATGTCGGGGGGCACGGACGTCGTGGACGAGGTGAAGCAGGGTCCCACCCTCGTGGTGTCGACGGTCGGGGCCGAACCGGTGATGCCGGGCGGCTACGGCGCGGCGTTGCTGCTCGACGGCTGGGCGCTGCTGGGCCGTCCCGACCTGCGCGCCGCGGAGGAGACGCTGCGCCGGTGGATGACGGCGTCGTCGCTCGTGCGGCCGTTCGCCGAGGGCGGTCAGGTGGTCGTGGTCGCCGATTCGGGGATTCCGACCGTGCAGGCGCTGGTTCGCTGGGATCCGGTCGGTCATGCCCGTGCGCAGTACGAGGAGCGGGCCGAAGTCGGATTTCCGCCCGCCATCCACCTCGCGGCGATCGACGGCAGTGCGAAGGCGATCGCCGATCTCCTGGACCTCGCCGACCTGCCGGCGAATGCGGAATTGCTCGGCCCGGTCGAGTTGCCTGCGGGGGAGCGGCTGCCGTTCTCCGGCGACGCGCCCGAGCCCGCGGACGTGGAGCGCATGCTGATCCGGGTGCCGCGGGGCGAGGGGAAGCCTCTGGCCAAAGCGCTGGGAGAGGCGCAGTCGGTGCGCAGTGCGCGCAAGGACTCGCAGCCTGCCCGCGTCCAGATCGACCCCATTCGCATCGGCTAGTTCGGCCCCGGGGTGACCAGAAGGAATGGCAAGGAAATTATCCACTCCCTGCCACTCTCAACATATAACGCACCGGGGGCCTTGCGGCAAGACCCGGGTCGTGCCGCAGAATCTCCCACCGAAGCCAGGACCAGCGGAAATCGGTATTCGCGGCATACGTGTGGGGGTTTTCATGATCGACGTGATCGTTGCGGGCAGCGGACCGACCGGGTTGATGCTGGCCTGCGAGTTGCGGTTGCACGGCGTTCAGGTGCTCGTGGTGGAGAAGGACACAGAGCCGACCAGGGTTGTCCGTTCGCTGGGCCTGCACGCGCGCAGCATCGAGATGATGGACCAGCGCGGTCTGCTGGAGCGGTTCCTCGCGATCGGTACGCAGTACCCGGTCGGTGGCTTCTTCGCCGGCATCAGAAAGCCGGCTCCCGAGCGGCTGGACACCGCACATCCGTACGTTCTGGGTATCCCGCAGACCACCACCGAGCGCCTGTTGACCGAGCACGCCACCGAAGTCGGCGTCGAGATCCGGCGCGACTGCGAACTGGTCGGCCTGACTCAGGACGAACACGGGGTGACCGCCCTGCTGGCCGACGGCACCCAGCTGCGCTCGCGCTACCTCGTCGGCTGCGACGGCGGCCGCAGCACGGTGCGGAAGCTGCTCGGCGTCGGCTTCCCCGGCGAGCCCGGCAGAGTCGACACACTGCTGGGCGAGGTGGAGCTGACCGCGCCGCAGGAGACGCTGGACGCCGTGGTGGCCGAGGTCCGCAAGACCCAGCTCCGGTTCGGCGCCATGCCGCTCGAGGACGGGGTGTACCGCATCGGTGTGCCCGCCGCAGGGGTGGCCGAGGACCGCACGGTCGCGCCGACCCTGGACGAGTTGAAGCAACAGCTGCGGGCAACCGCGGGCACCGACTTCGGCGTGCACTCGCCGCGGTGGCTGTCCCGCTTCGGCGACGCCACCCGGCAGGCCGAGCGCTACCGGGTCGGCCGGGTGCTGCTGGCCGGCGACGCGGCGCACATCCACCCGCCGGTCGGCGGTCAGGGGCTCAACCTCGGTATCCAGGATGCGTTCAACCTCGGCTGGAAACTGGCAGCCGAGGTCGGTGGCTGGGCCCCGGAGGGGCTGCTGGACAGCTACCACACCGAACGGCACCCGGTAGCCGCCGACGTGCTGACCAACACCCGCGCCCAGATGGAGCTGATGTCCCTCGAGCCGGGGCCCCAGGCGGTGCGCCGGCTGGTGTCGGAACTGATGGATTTCGAGAACGTGAACCGGTACCTGACCGAGAAGATCATCGCGATCGGGGTCCGCTACGACTTCGGCGAGGGGCACGAACTGCTCGGCCGGCGCCTACGGGACGTGGGGCTGAAGCGGGGACGTCTCTACGAGCTGATGCACGACGGCCGCGGACTACTGCTCGACCAGACCGGCCGGCTGTCGGTGACGGGCTGGGCGGGCCGGGTCGACCACGTCGTCGACGTCAGCGAGGAACTGGACGTGCCCGCAGCGTTGCTGCGACCGGACGGGCATGTGGCGTGGGTCGGTGACGACCAGCAGGATCTGGTCGGCCGGCTCCGCGAGTGGTTCGGCGCCGCTGCCGACTGAGCGCGAACGCCTCCGGACTCGGCAGGCGCAGCGCCCGCGAGTCCGGGGGCGACTTGACCACCGTCACAGAAAAGGACCTTGCCGAGTGTCAATTGACGATATATCGTTGATGCATCATCGATACAGAAGGAGGCTGATGATGGAAAACTTCCATTTCGAACACAGGGGTCCCCGACGGGACCGATTCGCGCGCGAACGGACGGGGCGGCCCGAGGGGCCCCACCGTCACGGACACCGGCGAGGCCGCTTCGGGCCCGAGGGCGATCCCGGGTTCGGCCCGGGAATGCACTTCGGCCGCGGACGCGGACGGGGTGGCAGGGGGCGGCGCGGCGATGTCCGCTCCGCGATCCTGCTGTTGCTCACCGAGGAGCCGATGCACGGCTACGAGCTGATTCAGCAGATCGTCGAACGCAGCGACGGGGTGTGGAAGCCAAGCCCGGGCTCGATCTACCCCGCGCTGTCACAGCTCGAGGACGAGGGTCTGGTGCTGATCGAAAAGGTGGCGGGCCGCAAGACCGCACGCCTGACGGACGAGGGCGAGGCCTTCGTCGAAGCGAACAAGACCGAACTCGGCACCCCGTGGGACGACGTGCGGGAGAGTGTCGGCAGGCCAGCCGAGGACCTGCGGGGTCTGATCGGGCTGCTGATGGGTGCTGCGGGGCAGGTCGCCGCCGTCGGTGACGACGAACAGGTCCGGCGTGCCGGCGAGATTCTCACCGAGGCGCGTCGCGCGATGTATCGCCTTCTCGCGGAAGACGATCAGAGCGAAGCCGGCAAGGATGACACCGACTCGTAGGGCGTCGCGACTCACCGCGGGCCCGCCGTCTCGACGCGACAGCGTGTGCACATTCTGGGAAAGTTCACGGAGATGTCACGGCGAAGTCGGGAGAGATCATGAGATTTCGGGGTGCCGGTGCGGTCGTCGCGGGTGTTGTCCTGCTGATGTCCGGCGCAGTGTCCACCGCCCATGCGGACGACGCCTCACCGCCCCAACCCGTCGTGCCCGCCACGGCCGGGCTTCCCCAGACCGGACGTAGTGCCGCCGCCGCATATGCGCACGAGCACCCGGGCACCGCGCCCGCGGGATCGAACGACTTCTCCTGCACACCTTCCCCGGACCACCCCGAGCCGGTGGTGCTCGCACACGGCACCGACGCCAGCGCCTACGCGGACTGGGCCGCCCTGTCGCCGATGCTCGCCGCGGACGGCTACTGCGTGTTCGCACTCAACTACGGCGGAGCGCCGGGTGCCGATACGTACGGCACCGAGGACATCGTCGCGAGCGCGGAGCAGTTCGGCCGATTCGTCGACCGGGTCCGCGACGCGACCGGCGCCGACAAGGTCGACACGGTCGGATACTCGCAAGGTGCGAACGTCACGCGGTACTACGTCAACAAGCTCGGCGGCGCCCCGTTCGTCGACCACTGGGTCGGACTGGCGTCGCCCAGCTACGGGGGAGTGATGTACGGCCTCGTTCCGATCGTCCAGGCGCTTCCCGGCGGACCGGATTTCGCCCGCACGGTGACATCGGTGGCCGTCAGCCAGCAGATGCAGGGCTCGCCGTTCATGAACGCCCTCAACGCGGGCGGTGACACCGTGCCCGGTGTCGCGTACACGACGATCGGGTCTCGGTACGACGAGATGATCCAGCCGTACACGAACATGGCGCTCCACGGCGCCGGGGCCGACAACATCCTGATCCAGGATCGATGCCCCCAGGACGGCACCGGACATTTCCAGGCGCCCTACGATCCGTTCGCGCTCGACCTCGTCCGGGCGGCGCTCGACCCGGACGCGACTCCGCTGGCTCGTTGCGAGTTCGTCCCGGTCGGTGCGGGTATTCCGCAGGTGATTCTCGACAGCAACAGATAGACCCACGAATGAGGCGGGGAGCCGTGCGCTGTACGGCTCCCCGCTTCCTCGTGTGTGTGCTACTCCGCCAGTTTCGCGGCGGCCTGCGCCCACAGGAAGTACTTGTCGGTGCCGAGGTCCTTCACGGTCTCGATGTCGAACGCGGCCGCGAGGTGTTCGGCGTCGGAATCGCTCACGCCCTGCAGGGCGGCGACGGGGGCACCGGCCTCGGAACAGTCAATACCCGTCCGCCGTCGCTGTGTGCGGTTCTGCGGAATCGATTCGCCGACTGTTCGCCGAGTGTTATGGCCCGGGGCCGACTCCCTAGACTGGTCGGCACATCGTCGATCAAAGGGGAGCTTTCTTCGTGAGTATCGTTTCGGCCCGCGCAGCGGTCCACCGTCCGTCGTGTGGGTCGCCGACGTGCGCATAGTCTTCGCCGGAACCCCCGAGCCCGCTGTTCCCTCGCTCGAACGCCTGATCCGTTCGCCGCGCCACGACGTCGTGGCGGTCATCACCCGCCCGGACGCGGTCGCAGGCCGCGGACGCAAGGTGGTCCGTTCACCTATCGGTGCACTCGCCGACTCCCACGGCATCGAGGTGCTGACTCCCGAGCGGCCCTCGGAGCCGGACTTCCTGGCGCGTCTCGCCGACCTCGCACCCGACTGCGCGCCCGTCGTCGCCTACGGGGCGCTGCTGCCGCAGAAGGTCCTCGACATCCCGGCCCACGGCTGGGTGAACCTGCACTTCTCGCTGTTGCCGGCGTGGCGCGGGGCAGCCCCCGTGCAGGCCGCGATCGGTGCGGGCGACGACATGACCGGCGCGAGTGCGTTCCGGCTCGAGGCGGGGATGGACACCGGGCCGGTCTACGGGGTGGTCACCGAGAGGATCCGCGATTCCGATACCGCCGGGGATCTGCTGGGGCGCCTGGCCGACAGCGGTGCGGTCCTCCTGGAGTCGGTTCTCGACGGGATCGAGGACGGCGCGATCACCGCGGTCCCGCAGTCGGCCGACGGGGTGTCGCACGCGCCCAAGGTGAGCGTCGAGGCGGCCCGGATCCGGTGGGACAGAACAGCTGCCGTGGTGGACCGGCACGTCCGCTCGGTGACCCCCGCGCCCGGCGCCTGGACCATGATCGGCGATCTGCGCGTCAAGGTCGGGCCGGTCACTCCGACGGAGGAGCGACTGGAGCCGGGGGAGATCTCGGTGACCAAGGCCGGATTCCTGATCGGCACGTCCACGGTGGCGGTGCGGCTCGACCGCATCCAACCGCAGGGCAAGAAACAGATGGCCGCCCTGGACTGGGCGCGAGGCGCACGACTCGACGCGGAGGTACGGGCACAGTGAGCGAATCCAGAAGGCCTGCACGTCGCGGCCAGTCCGGCTCGGGGGCCCGCAACAACCGTCCCCGCCAGGCCCGCCGGCCCGACGCGTCGCAGTCCGGTCTCGACCAGCCGCGGCTCGCCGCGAGGGACGTGCTGCGCGCCGTCCGGGAACGCGACGCCTACGCCAATCTCGTGCTGCCCGGGCTGCTGCGTGAGCGGCGCCTGGACGGACGTGACGCGGCCCTCGCCACGGAATTGGCCTACGGCGCCGCCCGCGCCCGCGGGCTCCTCGACGCCGTGATCGCCGACTGCGCAGGCAGGCCGATCGCGGAGATCGACGGACCGCTCCTCGACGTCCTCCAGCTGGGCGCCTACCAGCTGCTGCGCACCCGCGTCGCCCCGCACGCCGCCGTCGCCACCTCCGTCGATCTCGTGCGCGCGGAGGCCGGCCCGGGGAAGGCCGGCTTCGTCAACGCCGTGCTGCGCCGGGTGTCGGAGCGGTCCGAAGCGGAATGGGTGGAGCGCCTCGCCCCGGCCGACCCGGTGGGGCGGCTGGCGTTCGAGCATGCGCATCCCACGTGGATCGCGCAGGTGTTCGCCGACGCGCTCGGTGCCGACGCCGGCGAACTCGAGGACGTCCTCATCGCCGACGACGCCCGGCCGGTGGTGCATCTCGTCGCCCGCCCGGGGGAGATCTCGTCGGAGGAACTCGCGCTCGCCACCGGCGGCGAGGTGGGGCGCTACTCGCCGTACGCGGTCTATCTGGACGGCGGCGACCCGGGGCTGCTCGACGCCGTCCGTGAGGGGCTCGCAGGAGTGCAGGACGAGGGCAGTCAGCTCGTCGCCCGGGCGCTGTCGCTGGCACCGCTGGACGGTCCGGACGCGGGCCGCTGGCTCGACCTGTGCGCGGGCCCGGGCGGCAAGGCGGCCCTGCTCGGCGCCCTCGCCGGAATCGAGGGCGGACGCCTCGACGCCGTGGAGCCGGTGGAACACCGCGCGGACCTGATCCGCAAGACGACGAAGGAACTCCCGGTCGACGTGCACGTCGCCGACGGGCGGGATCCCGGGCTGGCGGGCGGGTACGACCGCATCCTGGTCGACGCGCCGTGCACCGGACTGGGTGCGTTGCGCCGACGTCCGGAGGCGCGGTGGCGCCGGCAGCCGTCGGACGTGGCTGGTCTCGCGAAACTGCAGCGCGAACTCCTGGCGTCGGCCGTCGAGTTGGTTCGTCCGGGCGGCGTGATCCTCTACGCGACGTGTTCGCCGCACCTGTCCGAGACGGTGGCCGTGGTCGCGGACGCGGTGCGCCGCTACGGGCTCACGGCACTCGACACGCGTGAGCTCGTTCCCGGTGTGCCGGGTCTGGGAGACGGTCCGGGAGTCCAGCTCTGGCCGCACCGGCACGGCACCGACGCGATGTTCATGGCTGCGTTGCGCAAGCCGTAGGGCGGGGGCGTCCCCGCTACCTGGACATCTGCCCGACTCCTGGTAGAACCTGTTCCACTTTTACGTGAAACGTGTTCTAATTCTTCTCGCGACAGAGACGTACGTCACGAAGCGAGTGGAGGACTTCAGATGAATCGGGTAGCGGGGAAGGTCGTTCTGATCACGGGAGCGGCGCGGGGTCAGGGGCGTAGTCATGCAGTGCATCTCGCCGACGAGGGCGCCGACATCATCGCCTTCGACCTCTGCGAGGACATCGCATCCAACGAATACCCGCTGGCGACCGAGGCCGATCTCGCGGAGACGGGACGGCTCGTCGAGAAGGCGGGGCGCCGGGTCGTGACCGCCAAGGTGGACGTGCGCGACCGCGCGGCCCTGCAATGTGAACTCGACGCCGCCGTCGCGACGCTGGGCCGGCTGGACGTCGTGGTCGCCAATGCCGGGATCGCGCCTCTCGGGAACGACGTGCCCGTCGAGGGATTCGTCGATGCGTTCGACGTCGACTTCGTCGGAGTGATCAACACGATTCACTCCGCCCTTCCGCACCTGGACGCCGGCGCGTCGATCATCGCGACGGGATCGGTGGCCGGGCTGGTCCCGCAGACCGGTCTGAACGGCCAGCAGGCCCTGCAGGGGCCGGGCGGCGACGGCTACGGTCTCGCCAAGAAGATGCTGTGGACGTACACCAACTCGCTCGCGCTCACCCTGGGCCCGAAGTCCATCCGCGTCAACGCGATCCATCCCACGAACTGCAACACGGACATGCTGCAGAGTCCGCCGATGTTCCGCACGTTCCGCCCCGACCTGGAGAACCCGACCGCCGAGGACGCGAAGGTCACGTTCCCGTTCATGCAGGCCATGCCCACCCCGTGGGTCGAGCCTGAGGACATCTCGCACGCGGTGGTGTTCCTGTCGTCGGACGAGTCCCGGTTCGTCACCGGTCAGCAACTCCGGGTCGATGCGGGGGCGGGCCTCAAGCTCGGCGTCTGACGCCGATCCGATGAGGGTCCGGGCCGGTGTGCGGGCGCCGTCCGGGCCCTCGCCGTTCGCGTCAGGTCTGGTCGAACTGCTTGCGCAGCTTCGCCGGTGCCTTGATCCGCCAGGCATCCTGCAGCAACTCGGTCAGCTGCGGAACGTCGACGTTCTCGAGGTCGACGAGGATCGAACTGTGACCGCCGTAGTGCGGAGTGGTGTAGAACGGTGCGCCCTGGGCCAGCAGGGCCGCCTTCTCGTCGAGGTCGCACATCACCACCAGGCCCCCGTCCGACTCGGCCCGCAACCGGGCGAGCAGCTTGCCCGCCACCTTCAGAGCCGGGGTGCGGTACGACGTGCTCTCCTGCACGTCCGGCAGGGCGACACCGATCGCCACGACGTCCGTCCAGGTCGGCATGAGCCCAGTATGGACCGCGGGACCCGGCCCCGGCACGCGTACGACTAAACTGCGGCCCGTGGCAACCCCGATGATCGCACCGTCCATTCTGTCTGCCGATTTCGCGCGTCTCGCCGAGGAGGCGGACGCCGTCGCCGGTGCCGACTGGCTGCACGTCGACGTGATGGACGCACATTTCGTGCCCAATCTGACGCTCGGCCTTCCCGTCGTGCAGAGCCTGCTCGCGGCGACGGACATCCCGCTCGACTGCCATCTCATGATCGACGACCCCGGCCGCTGGGCGCCGCCCTACGCGGAGGCGGGCGCGCACAACGTCACCTTCCATGCGGAGGCGACCGACGACCCCCGGTCCGTGGCCCGTGACATCCGCGCCGCCGGCGCCAAGGCCGGTCTCAGCGTCAAGCCCGGCACGCCGATCGAGCCGTACCTCGAGATCCTGAAGGACTTCGACACGCTCCTCGTCATGAGCGTCGAGCCCGGCTTCGGTGGTCAGTCGTTCATCCCCGAGGTGCTGTCGAAGGCGAAGGCGGTCCGCCGACTCGTCGACTCGGGTGAGCTGAGACTGGTCGTCGAGATCGACGGTGGCATCAACGCCGACACCGTCGAGGCCGCTGCCGAGGCGGGCGTCGACTGCTTCGTCGCCGGGTCCGCCGTCTACGGGACGAGCGATCCCGCGGAGGCCGTGCGCGCCCTGCGCGCCAGCGCCGCCAAGGCGTCACCGCACCTGAGCCTGTCGCGGTAACGGCGCTCCGGCACATCGTGAACTCCCACGTGCGGCACGAGAATTCGGCGGCGGACCTCGACGCCGCGATGCAGATCGCCATCGGCGCCGCGGAGTCGGCGCGCGGATTCACCAGCCCCAATCCGGCGGTCGGCGCAGTGGTCCTCGACGCCGCGGGACGCATCGCCGGTGTCGGGATGACGCAGCCTCCCGGCGGTCCCCACGCGGAGGTCGTCGCACTGCGGGAGGCGGGGGACGCTGCACGCGGCGGCACCGCCGTCGTGACGCTGGAACCGTGCAACCACCACGGCCGGACCGGGCCGTGCTCGCAGGCGCTGCTCGATGCCGGTGTGGTTGCGGTGCACTATGCGGTGGGTGATCCGAACCCCGAGGCCGCGGGCGGCGCGGAAACCCTCATCTCGGCGGGTGTCGAGGTGACGTCCGGGCTGCGGGCCCAGGACGTCGAACGCGGGCCGCTCCGGGCCTGGCTGCACCGGCAGCGCACCGGACGGCCGCACGTGACCTGGAAGTACGCGGCCACCCTGGACGGGCGCAGCGCCGCCGCCGACGGCACCAGCCAGTGGATCACCGGTCCCGAGGCCCGGGAACGCGTCCACGCCGACCGGGCGAAACTGGACGCGATCGTGGTCGGCACCGGGACGGTGCTCGCCGACGACCCGCGGCTGACCGCCCGGATGCCCGACGGATCGCTCGCGGCCCACCAGCCGGTGCGCGTCGTCGTCGGACTCGGCGACATCCCGGCGGACGCCCGGGTCCTCGACGACTCCGCGCCCACCCTGCTGCTGCGCACGCACGATGTGGACGAGGTCCTCGCCGCACTCGCCGAGTACACCGATGTGCTGCTCGAGGGCGGGCCCCGGCTGGCGGGCGCATTCCTCGCCGCGGGCCGGGTCGACCGCATCCAGGCGTACCTCGCCCCGCTGATCCTCGGCGCCGGCACGTCCGCGGTCGCGGAGGCAGGAGTGCACACGATCGACGGCGCGCTGCGGTTCCGTCACGAGTCGGTCGAAACAATCGGCTCCGAGCTGTTGTTGAGTCTGGTTCCAGCAGTGTCCGAAAACCCTGACAGTCACCGAACGTAGGAGAAGCCACAGTGTTCACCGGGATCGTCGAAGAATTGGGTGAGGTCGTCGCCAAGGAGGAACTGGCCGACGCCGCACGGTTCACCGTCCGTGGTCCGGTCGTGACTTCCGACGCGTCACACGGGGATTCGATCGCGGTGAACGGTGTGTGCCTGACCGTCGTCGAGGTGCTGGCCGACGGCTCCTTCACGGCCGACGTCATGCAGGAGACGCTGAACCGGTCGAGCCTGCAGAAGATCGACGTGGGCAGCCGCGTCAACCTCGAGCGTGCCGCCGCCCTGAACAGCCGCCTCGGCGGCCACCTCGTCCAGGGCCACGTGGACGGCACCGGGCACATCATCAGCCGCAGCCCGTCCGAGAACTGGGAGGTCGTGCGCATCGCGCTGCCCGACGCCATCTCCCGGTACGTCGTGGAGAAGGGCTCGATCACGGTCGACGGTGTGTCGCTGACGGTCTCGGCGCTCGGCGGGGAACGCGGCGAGGAGTACTTCGAGATCTCGCTCATCCCCACCACGCTGCAGCTGACCACGCTCGGAGCGGCGTCCGTCGGGACGCCCGTCAACCTCGAGGTCGACGTGATCGCGAAGTATGTGGAGCGGCTGCAAGCGGCCGGCCGCTGAGTCGTACTGTTGAGGAGCATCCCACGGATGCATCCGTTGTATTCGAAGATGCCTAAGTCAAGACTTTGGAGACCGAGCACGTGACCAGGTTCGACAGTATCGAGCGCGCCGTTGCGGACATCGCCGCAGGCAAGGCAGTCGTCGTCGTCGACGACGAGGACCGCGAGAACGAGGGAGACCTCATCTTCGCCGCGGAGAAGGCCACCCCCGAGTTGGTTGCCTTCATGGTTCGATACACGTCCGGCTATCTCTGTGTGCCGCTCGACGGCGCCGACTGCGACCGCCTCGGCCTGCCGCCGATGTACGCCACCAACCAGGACAAGCACGGCACCGCGTACACCGTGACCGTCGACGCCCGGGAGGGCATCGGAACCGGCATCTCCGCGTCCGACCGCGCCGCCACCATGCGGTTGCTGGCCGACCCGTCCAGCGGCGCCCAGGACTTCACCCGGCCCGGCCACGTCGTGCCGCTGCGCGCCAAGGAGGGCGGCGTGCTGCGCCGTCCCGGCCACACCGAGGCCGCCGTCGACCTCGCCCGGATGGCCGACCTCCGGCCTGCGGGTGTGATCTGCGAGATCGTCAGCCAGAAGGACGAGGGCCACATGGCCCAGACCGACGAGCTGCGGGTCTTTGCCGACGACCACAACCTTGCCCTGATCTCGATCGCCGACCTGATCGCGTGGCGCCGCAAGCACGAGAAGCACGTGGAGCGGGTCGCGTCGGCGCGCATCCCCACCCGGCACGGCGAGTTCACGGCCGTCGGCTACCGGAGCATCTACGACGACGTCGAGCACGTGGCGCTGGTCCGCGGCGACCTGCCCGGCCCGGACGGCGACGGCAGCGACGTGCTCGTGCGCGTGCACTCCGAATGCCTCACCGGCGACGTGTTCGGTTCGCTGCGGTGCGACTGCGGTCCCCAGCTCGACGCCGCGCTGGACATGGTCGCGCAGGAGGGCCGCGGTGTGGTCCTGTACATGCGCGGGCACGAGGGCCGGGGCATCGGCCTCATGCACAAGCTGCAGGCCTACCAGTTGCAGGATGCGGGTTCGGACACCGTCGACGCCAACCTCGAGCTGGGGCTGCCCGCCGACGCCCGCGACTACGGCATCGGCGCGCAGATCCTCGTGGATCTGGGCATCTCCTCGATGCGTCTGCTCACCAACAACCCAGCCAAGCGGGTCGGTCTCGACGGCTACGGCCTGCAGATCACCGAGCGGGTGTCGATGCCGCTGCGGGCGAACGCCGAGAATCTGACGTACCTGCGCACGAAGCGCGACCGCATGGGCCACGACCTGATCGGGCTCGACGACTTCGAAGCGGGAGAAATGCTGTGAGTGGTGAGGGACTGCCGGAGCTGCAACTCGGTGAGGCGGGCGACCTCCGGCTCGCCATCGTCGCCGGCAGCTGGCACGCCGAGATCTCCGAGGCGCTGATCGCCGGCGCGCAGCGGGTGGCGGCCGAGGCGAACGTGAAGAACGTCACCCTGGTCCGGGTCGCCGGTGCCATCGAACTGCCGGTGGTGGCGCAGGCCCTGGCCCGCACCCACGACGCCGTCGTCGCGCTCGGTGTCGTGATCCGCGGCGGGACGCCGCACTTCGAATACGTCTGCGACGCCGTCACGGCCGGTCTGACCCGGGTCTCGCTGGACGAGAGCACCCCGGTCGGGAACGGTGTGCTCACCACGGACACCGAGCAGCAGGCCGTCGACCGCAGTGGCCTGCCCGGCTCCGTCGAGGACAAGGGCGGTCAGGCGTGCGCGGCCGCGCTGGACACCGCAGTCACGTTGGCGCGACTGCGCCGCGCCGAGGAGTCCTTCGTATGATCCGGATCCATCCATGACCACTCCCGAATCCGAGTGGACACTCGTCGCGACGCCACGCAAGTCGCGTCGATACGCCATCGGTGTCGCGATTCTTCTCGTCGTCGTACATGTGACGTTCGCAATCCTGCTGCGCGGCGATTCCACGGGCGTGTACTTCCGGCTCGCCGACCAGCTGGCGTTCGCGGGAATCGGCTGCCTCCTCGCGGCAGCCGTCCTGCTGCTGACCCGGCCCCGGTTGCGGGTCGGGCCCCGCGGCATCGCCGTCCGCAACGTCCTCGGGGAGCGCATCGTCGACTGGGACCTGTACGAGGGGTTGTCGTTCCCGGACGGCGCGGCGTGGGCCCGGATCGAGCTGCCCGACGACGAATACCTGGCTGTGATGGCCATCCAGTCGAACGATCGCGAATACGCCGTGGACGCCGTCGACCGCTTCCGCGCACTCGCGTCGGAGTACGCACCGTCCTGAACCGGGGGTCGGCCCTCCGCGACGTCGCGGATGCGGGGTTGGTCGGTGGCGCCGACTAACGTGGAGGGGTGCCCGATCCTTCGACATATCGCCCCGCGACCGGAACGATTCCGGTCGACCCGGGTGTGTACAAGTTCCGCGATCCGCACGGCCGGGTCATCTATGTCGGGAAGGCGAAGAGTCTTCGTTCACGGCTGAATTCCTATTTCGCCGACGTCTCGACGCTGCACCCGCGCACCCGCCAGATGGTGACCACGGCCGGCAGCGTCGAGTGGACCGTGGTGAGCACCGAGGTCGAGGCTCTCCAGCTCGAGTACAACTGGATCAAGGAATTCGATCCCCGGTTCAACGTCCGCTACCGCGACGACAAGACGTACCCGGTTCTCGCGGTCACCCTGAACGAGGAGTACCCCCGGCTGTTCGTCTACCGCGGGCCCAGACGCAAGGGTGTCCGCTACTTCGGTCCCTACTCGCACGCGTGGGCCATCCGTGAAACCCTCGACCTGCTGCTGCGGGTCTTTCCCGCCCGCACCTGCTCGGCCGGGGTGTTCAAGCGTCACAACCAGATCGGCCGTCCCTGCCTGCTCGGCTACATCGACAAATGCTCCGCGCCGTGCGTCGGACGGGTGTCCGCGGCCGAGCACCGCAAGATCGTCGAAGACTTCTGCGACTTCCTGTCGGGACGCACCGACCGGCTGGTCCGGCAGCTGGAGGCCCGGATGCAGGAGGCGTCCGAAGAACTCGACTTCGAGACGGCGGCGCGGCTGCGAGACGACGTGGGCGCGTTACGGCGGGCGCTCGAGAAGCAGGCCGTCGTGCTCGGCGACGGTACCGACGCCGACGTCGCCGCCTTCGCGACCGACGAACTCGAGGCCGCGGTCCAGGTCTTCCACGTCCGGGGCGGCCGCGTGCGCGGCCAGCGCGGCTGGGTCGTCGAGAAGGCCGGTGACGTCATCGACTGGGCCAGCGTCGATTCCGAGGCGGGATCGGACCTGCCGCTGCTCGTCGAGCAGTTCCTCACCCAGTTCTACGGGGAGCAGGCGGCGCTGTCGGGCGCGACCGACCAGGAGGCCGGCACCAGCGGCGTGCCGCGGGAGGTCCTGGTGCCCGTGCTGCCGCCCGACGCCGAACAGGTGCAGGAGTGGCTCAGCGGTCTCCGCGGCTCCGCGGTCCGCCTCCGCGTGCCCCAGCGCGGCGACAAGAAGGCCCTCGCCGAGACCGTGCAGCGCAACGCCACGGAGGCGCTGCAACAGCACAAGCTGCGCCGCGCCGGCGACTTCACGTCCCGGTCGGCGGCACTGCAGGGCATCCAGGAGGCCCTCGACCTGGATTCGGCGCCTCTGCGCATCGAATGCGTCGACATCAGCCACGTGCAGGGCACCGACGTGGTGGCCTCCCTCGTCGTCTTCGAGGACGGCCTGCCCCGCAAGTCCGACTACCGCCACTACGCGATCAAGGAGGCGGCGGGCGACGGTCGCTCCGACGACGTCGCCAGCATTGCCGAGGTCACCCGGCGACGGTTCCTCCGGCACAACCGCGACGTCGGGGTGCTACGTGCCGAAGCGGCCGGGGCGGACGCCGACCAGGTGTCGGGCGGGGACGGCGGCGACCTGGCCCCGGAGGCGGCGATCGATCCGCAGACCGGCAGGCCGCGGCGGTTCGCGTACCCACCGAACCTGTTCGTCGTGGACGGCGGAGCCCCGCAGGTGGCCGCGGCCTCGGCGGTCCTCGACGAACTGGGCATCACCGACGTCGCCGTGATCGGGCTGGCGAAACGGCTCGAGGAGGTGTGGGTGCCGGGGGAGGAGGACCCGGTCATCCTCCCGCGCACGAGCGAGTCGCTGTACCTGTTGCAGCGGGTGCGCGACGAGGCACACCGCTTCGCGATCACGTTCCACCGCAGCAAGCGGTCCCGTCGGATGACGGCGTCCGCACTCGACTCGGTCCGCGGGCTCGGCGAGACCCGGCGCAAGGCCCTGGTGACGCATTTCGGTTCCGTCGCCCGCCTCAAGCAGGCGTCCGTCGAGGAGATCACCGCGGTGCCGGGCATCGGAACGGCCACGGCGAAAGCGGTACTCACCGCTCTCGGGGCGGAGGAACCGTCTGCGGACGTCGTGGGAGTGGGGGATGATGAACCAGATCGGAACGGGCCGGGCACGGCAGAACGGAACGGCGCGGACATTCCCCGCGAACCGGTAGAACAGCACGGCCCGGCAGCACAGAGCGCTTCGCAACGGACAGGTGTCGAGTGAACGAGCAGCACGCGCAGAGTGACCGTCCACCCACGGTTCGGCCGATGGACTTCCTTCTCGTCACCGGGCTCTCCGGGGCGGGTCTGCAGACTGCGGCGAAGGTCCTCGAGGACCTCGGCTGGTATGTCGCGGACAACCTTCCCCCGGAACTGATTTCCCGGATGGTGGATCTGAGCCTGGAATCCGATTCGCGGCTCGAGCGGCTCGCCGTCGTCATCGACGTGCGCAGCCGGTTGTTCACCGGCGATCTCGGCTGGGTCCTCACCGAACTGGAGAGCAAACCCGTGCACACGCGGGTGCTGTACCTCGACGCGTCGGACGAGGTCCTGGTGCGACGTTTCGAACAGGTGCGCCGCAGTCACCCGCTGTCGGGGGGAGGCGCCGAGGGCACCCTGTCGGAGGGCATCGCCGCCGAGCGCGATCAGCTCGCGAAGGTGAAGGCCGCCGCGGATCTGGTGATCGACACGTCGTCCCTGGCCGCGCACCAGTTGCGGCAGAAGATCGAGGACGCGTTCGGCGACGCCGAGAACCGGACGATGCAGGTAACAGTCCAGTCGTTCGGTTTCAAGTACGGTCTTCCGATGGACGCCGATCTCGTCTGCGACGTCCGCTTCCTGCCCAACCCGCACTGGATTCCCGAGTTGCGTCCGCACACCGGGCAGAGCGAGGACGTGCGGGACTACGTGTTGTCGCAGGACGGTGCCGAGGACTATCTGGCCACGTATCACCACCTGCTGGATCTGACGATCGCGGGATATCGTCGGGAGGGGAAGCGCTACATGACCATCGCGGTGGGGTGCACCGGGGGGAAACATCGGAGTGTCGCGATGTCGGAGGCCTTGGCGAGCCGACTCGGAAAGGACTCCGGGCTGAACGTGCGCGTCGTCCATCGTGATCTGGGGCGCGAATGAGGCCGGTGAACCAGCCGCCTGCGATCGTCGCGCTCGGCGGGGGCCACGGACTGTTCGCCACCCTTAGCGCCGCGCGCCGGCTCAGCCGTGACGTCACGGCTGTCGTCACCGTCGCTGACGACGGCGGATCCTCGGGGCGGCTGCGCGCCGAACTGGGTGTCATCCCGCCGGGGGATCTGCGGATGGCACTCGCCGCACTCGCCGCGGACGACCCCGAGGTGCAGGACTGGACGGACACCATCCAGCACCGCTTCGGCGGAATCGGCGCCCTCGCCGGCCACTCGGTGGGCAATCTCATCCTGGCCGGCCTCACCGAAGTGCTCGGCGACCCCGTCGCCGCGCTCGACGAACTCGCCCAGTTGCTGCGGATCAACGGGCGCGTTTTGCCGATGTCGCCGATCGCCCTGGACATCGAGGCCGACGTGCAGGGCCTCGAGGCGGACCCGCGGGTCAGCCGCTGCATCCGCGGGCAGGTCGCGGTCGCGACCACCCCCGGCAAGGTGCGCCGCGTGCGACTGCTGCCGGCGAATCCGCCCGCCTGCCCGGACGCGGTCCGGGCGATCGAGGTCGCCGACATGGTCGTCCTCGGCCCGGGGTCGTGGTTCTCCAGCGTCATCCCACACGTCCTCGTGCCGGAACTCCTCGTCACGCTGATCGCCACCGCCGCGCGGAAGGTGCTGGTGCTCAACCTGGCTCCGGAGCCGGGCGAGACCGCAGGATTCTCCACCGAGCGTCATCTGCACGTACTGTCCCAACACGCACCCGAACTCACCGTCGACTTCGTCGTGGTCGATTCGGGTTCGGTTCCACCGGGGCGCGAGCGCGAGCACCTCGCCCGCGCCGCCGGACAGTTCCAGGCACGCGTCGTGTACGCCGACGTGTCGGAGCACGGCACCCACACGCACCATGCAGGAAAACTTGCGTCCGTTCTCGAACAGCTCTGGAGCGACCCCGATGCGGGGTCTAGGGGGAGCGAAGTGGCCGAGACACCAGAGGAAAGGGAGAGCGCTTCGTGGCAATGACAGCAGAGGTCAAAGACGAACTCAGTCGTCTCGTCGTCACTCATGTGAGTTGCCGGAAGGCCGAAGTCTCGTCGCTGCTGCGGTTCGCCGGGGGATTGCACATCGTCGGCGGCCGGGTCGTGGTCGAGGCGGAAGTGGATCTGGGGTCCACGGCCCGCCGGTTGCGCCGCGAGATCTTCGACCTGTTCACCTACAGCGCCGACGTCCACGTCCTCAGCGCCGGCGGGCTACGCAAGTCGTCCCGGTACATCGTGCGGGTCGCGAAGGAGGGCGAGGCCCTCGCCCGCCAGACCGGTCTCCTGGACCTGCGGGGACGCCCCGTGCGCGGGCTTCCCGCACAGGTGGTCGGTGGCAGCGTCGCCGACGCGGAAGCCGCGTGGCGCGGCGCGTTCCTGGCGCACGGTTCGCTGACCGAGCCGGGCCGGTCGTCGGCGCTCGAGGTCAGCTGCCCCGGCCCGGAGGCGGCGCTCGCGCTCGTCGGGGCGGCGCGCAGGCTGGGCATCTCCGCGAAGGCGCGTGAGGTCCGCGGCACCGACCGGGTGGTGATCCGCGACGGCGAGGCCATCGGCGCGCTACTCACCCGGATGGGCGCCCAGGACACCCGCCTCGTGTGGGAGGAACGCCGCATGCGCCGGGAGGTCCGTGCCACGGCCAACCGGCTCGCCAACTTCGACGACGCCAACCTGCGCCGGTCGGCGCGAGCGGCCGTCGCGGCCGCGGCCCGCGTCGAACGGGCCCTCGACATCCTGGGTGACGAGGTGCCCGACCATCTGGCGGCGGCCGGTCACCTCCGGGTGGAGCACCGGCAGGCGTCCCTCGAGGAACTCGGCCAGCTCGCCGACCCGCCGATGACGAAGGACGCCGTGGCCGGCCGCATCCGGCGGTTGCTGTCCATGGCGGACCGCAAGGCCAAGGAAACCGGCATCCCCGACACCGAGTCGGCCGTCACCGCAGACCTTCTCGACGACGCCTGACCGTCGTCGGCGGTCGCCTCCCGCCACCCCCGGTCCCGGACGAACGGGACGCTCGTTGCGCCAGATCGGACGAGCGTCCCGTTCGTTCGGGTCGGGGCGGCACGGAAAGGGCGCCCGGAGGTGACTGCGCGCGAGCGTGGCCCGCGCACTAGGGTAAGAGCCACATCGACCGATGAAACCTCGCGCCGACCACCCGTCGGTGGTGTCGTAGCGGCGCGGGAGCAGAGCTGCACAACCAGAATCATGCGCAAAGGAGCAGATTGTGACTGTCCGGGTAGGCGTAAACGGTTTCGGCCGTATCGGACGTAACTTCTTCAGGGCGGTGGATGCGCAGAAGGCGCTCGGAACCACCGACATCGAGATTGTGGCGGTCAACGACCTCACGGACAACGCTACGCTGGCGCATCTCCTGAAGTACGACTCGATCCTGGGTCGTCTCCCGCACGACGTCTCGCTCGAGGGTGAAGACACCATCGTCGTCGGAAACCAGAAGATCAAGGCACTCGCCATCAAGGAAGGCCCCGCAGCGCTTCCCTGGGGTGACCTGGGCGTCGACGTCGTCGTCGAGTCCACCGGCATCTTCACCGACGCAGCCAAGGCGAAGGGCCACCTCGAGGCCGGCGCCAAGAAGGTCATCATCTCCGCCCCGGCCAAGGGCGAGGACATCACCATCGTGATGGGCGTCAACGACGACAAGTACGACGGCAGCCAGAACATCATCTCCAACGCCTCGTGCACCACCAACTGCCTCGGTCCCATCGCCAAGGTGCTCGACGACGAGTTCGGCATCGTCAAGGGCCTCATGACCACGGTCCACGCCTACACCCAGGACCAGAACCTGCAGGACGGCCCGCACAGCGACCTGCGTCGTGCCCGCGCCGCCGCCCTGAACGTGGTCCCCACCGGCACCGGTGCCGCCAAGGCCATCGGCCTGGTCCTCCCGCAGCTGCTCGGCAAGCTGGACGGCTACGCGCTGCGTGTCCCGATCCCCACGGGCTCGGTCACCGACCTCACCGCGAACCTGAAGAAGTCGGCCAGCGTCGAGGACATCAACGCCGCGATGAAGGCTGCCGCCGAGGGGCCCCTCAAGGGCATCCTGAAGTACACGGACGCCCCGATCGTGTCGTCGGACATCGTCACCGACCCGCACAGCTCGATCTTCGACTCCGGCCTCACCAAGGTCATCGACGATCAGGCCAAGATCGTGTCCTGGTACGACAACGAGTGGGGTTACTCCAACCGTCTGGCCGACCTCATCGGTCTCGTCGCCAAGTCTCTCTGAGCGAAGGTCCGGTAACAGTGGCAGTTCAGACTCTCGACGATCTGCTGAACGCTGGGGTCGAGGGGCGCGCCGTGCTGGTGCGCTCCGACCTCAACGTTCCGCTCGACGGTGACCGGATCACCGATCCGGGGCGCATCATCGCTTCCGCGCCGACGCTGAAGGCGTTGGCGGAGGCGGGCGCCAAGGTCATCGTCACCGCCCATCTGGGTCGCCCCAAGGGCGAGCCCGACCCGCAGTATTCCCTCGCACCGGTGGCGGTGAAGCTCGCCGAGGTGCTGGGACGCAACGTCCAGCTCGCCGGCGACGTCGTCGGGCAGGACGCTCTCGCACGTGCCGAGGGGCTCACGGACGGCGACGTTCTCCTGCTGGAGAACATCCGCTTCGATCCGCGGGAGACCAGCAAGGACGAGGCCGAGCGGACGAAGCTCGCCAAGGCTCTGGTCGAACTCGTCGGCGACGACGGCGCGTTCGTGTCCGACGGATTCGGTGTCGTCCACCGCGCGCAGGCGTCGGTGTACGAGGTGGCCAAGCTGCTCCCGCATTACGCGGGCAAGCTCGTCGAAGCCGAGATCAAGGTGCTCGGCAAGCTCACCGAGGAGCCCGAGCGGCCGTACGCGGTCGTGCTGGGTGGGTCCAAGGTGTCCGACAAGCTCGCGGTGATCGAGGCGCTGGCCCCCAAGGTCGACACCCTCGTCATCGGTGGCGGCATGTACTACACGTTCCTGGCGGCGCAGGGCGTGTCGGTCGGCAACTCGCTGTGCGAGGAGTCGATGATCGACACGTGCAAGGCGCTGCTCGAGCAGTACGCCGACGTGATCCACATCCCGCAGGACGTGGTCATCGCCGACTCGTTCTCGGCGGACGCCGAGTCGAAGATCGTGTCGGTGCTCGAGATCCCGGACGGCTGGATGGGCCTCGACATCGGACCGCAGTCGGTTCGCCGGTTCGCGGCGATCCTGACCAGCGCGAAGACCGTCTTCTGGAACGGCCCGATGGGCGTGTTCGAGTTCGAGAAGTTCGCCGCGGGCACCAAGGGTGTCGCCGAGGCGATCATCGAGGCCACCGGGAAGGGCGCGTACAGCGTCGTCGGTGGCGGTGACTCCGCCGCGGCGGTCCGCCAGCTCGGTCTGCCCGAGGACGGGTTCTCGCACATCTCCACCGGCGGCGGCGCCTCCCTCGAGTACCTCGAGGGCAAGGAACTCCCCGGCATCGCAGTTCTGGAGGGC
The DNA here is from genome assembly GCF_000014565.1 of Rhodococcus jostii RHA1. Classification (NCBI taxonomy): domain Bacteria; kingdom Bacillati; phylum Actinomycetota; class Actinomycetes; order Mycobacteriales; family Nocardiaceae; genus Rhodococcus; species Rhodococcus jostii. The sequence goes on from NC_008268.1 coordinate 7,681,985, forward strand.
TGAGGCATGGCACGGAAGCCGCTGATCGCCGGCAACTGGAAGATGAATCTGAACCATCTCGAGGCCATCGCGCTGGTTCAGAAGATCGCCTTCTCGCTCCCGGCGAAGTACTTCGACAAGGTCGACGTGACGGTGATCCCGCCGTTCACCGACATCCGCAGCGTGCAGACCCTCGTCGAGGGCGACAAGCTCCTGCTCACCTACGGTGCGCAGGACGTTTCGGCCCACGATTCGGGTGCGTACACCGGCGAGATCAGCGGCTCCATGCTGGCCAAGCTGGGCTGCACGTTCGTCGTCGTCGGGCACTCGGAGCGTCGAACCCTGCACTGCGAGGACAACGACACCGTGCTGGCCAAGACCAAGGCCGCGCTGAAGAACGGGATCACCCCGATCGTCTGCATCGGTGAGGGCCTCGACGTCCGCGAGGCCGGCGAGCACGTGTCCTACAACGTCGAGCAGTTGCGGGGCTCGCTCGCCGGACTGTCCGGCGAGGACATCGCGAAGGTCGTCATCGCGTACGAGCCGGTGTGGGCCATCGGAACCGGCCGCGTGGCCAGTGCCGCGAACGCGCAGGAAGTCTGCGCCGCGATCCGCGCCACGCTCGGTGAGCTGGCCTCGCAGGACGTCGCGTCCGGTGTCCGCGTTCTCTACGGCGGCAGCGTCAACGCCAAGAACGTCGGCGAGATCGTCGGTCAGACGGATGTGGACGGCGCCCTCGTGGGCGGCGCCTCACTGAAGGCCGACGAGTTCGCGACGCTGTCGGCGATCGCTGCGGGCGGACCTCTGCCGTAAGGCGCCTTCGGCGCCCGTGCGCCTTTCCGGTACCTACAGCTACCGGAAAGGCGCACGGGCGGGCAGCGCCTGTAGGGTGTACGAGGTCGTTGTTGTTCCTACTGGATGGGTGGACGTAGACAGACATGGAACTGTTCCTGGATATCCTGCTGGTGGTCACCAGCTTGCTGCTGATTCTGCTGGTGCTGCTGCACCGCGGTAAGGGCGGCGGTCTGTCCAGCCTGTTCGGTGGCGGCGTCCAGTCGAGTCTGTCCGGTTCCACCGTGGTCGAGAAGAACCTCGACCGGCTTACCGTCTTCACCGGCCTGATCTGGCTGATCGCGATCATCGGAATCGGCCTGGAGATCAAGTTCGGCTGATCGGCTTCATCATGCGGACGGGCCGTCACCGGTCGATACTGGATGAATGATCGAAACCCCACGTGAGGCCACTGAACCACTCCGCGAAGACATTCGGCTCCTGGGCGGCATCCTCGGTCAGATAGTGCGGGAACAGGCCGGGGACAGCGTCTTCGACCTCGTCGAGAAGGCCAGGGTCGAATCGTTCCGGGTTCGTCGTTCCGAGATCGACCGCGCAGATCTGGCGGACATGTTCACCCAGGTGTCCACGAGCGACACCATTCCCGTCATCCGGGCCTTCAGCCACTTCGCCCTGCTGGCCAATCTCGCCGAGGACATCCACCGTGAACGCCGGCGTGCCGTCCACGTCGCCGCCGGTGAACCCGCCCCCGACAGCACCCTGACCGCCACGTTCGCCAAACTCGACGCTGCGCACCTCGACAGCGCCGTCGTCGCGGACGCGTTGCGCGGGGCGCTCGTGTCGCCGGTCATCACCGCCCACCCCACCGAGACCCGCCGCCGGACGGTGTTCGAAACCCAGTCCCGCATCACCGAACTGATGCGCTACCGCGAGCGGACCGCCCTGACCGAGAGCGAGACGGCCGACGTCGACGTCCGGCTGCGGCGGCAGATCCTCACCCTGTGGCAGACCGCGCTGATCCGGTTGTCGCGGTTGCGGATCCAGGACGAGATCGAGGTCGGGCTGCGGTACTACGACGCGGCACTGTTCGAGGTCGTCCCGAAGATCAACGCCGAACTGCGCGGCGCCCTGCGATCGCGGTGGCCGGACGCGGATCTGGGCCGGGAACCGATTCTGCGCCCCGGCTCGTGGATCGGCGGCGACCGCGACGGCAACCCGTACGTCACCGACGAGGTGGTCCGGCAGGCCACCACCCGTGCCGCGGCCACCGCCCTCGAGCATCACCTCGGGGAACTCGAGACGCTCGAGCGCGAACTGTCCATGTCGGCTCGCCTCGTCACCGTCACGCCCGCACTCGACCTCCTGGCCGCGGCCTCGCAGGACGATTCCCCGTTCCGCGCCGACGAGCCGTACCGGCGCGCGATTCGGGGTATCCGGGGGCGTCTCACGGCCACCGCGCACCGCATTCTGGGTGAGGCACCCGATCACGGGCTCGACCTCGGGCTCGCACCCTACGACACCCCGCGGCAGATGCTCGACGAACTCGACGTCGTCGACGACTCCCTGCGGCGCGGAGGTGACGGCACCATCGCCGACGACGGGCTGGCGAACCTGCGGGACTCGGTGGAGGTGTTCGGTTTCCACCTCTCCGGACTGGACATGCGGCAGAACTCGGACGTGCACGAGACCGTCGTCGCCGAGCTGCTGGCGTGGGCGGGCGTGCACCCCGACTACCCGTCGCTGTCCGAGGACGAGCGGGTGGAGTTGCTGTCGGCGGAGCTGTCCACCCGGCGCCCACTGACCACCGCGAACGCGGAGTTCAGCGAGCTGACCGCGAAGGAGCTCGCCATCCTCCAGGCCGGCGCCGAGGCGGTCCGGACACTCGGTGCGGGCGCCGTGCCCAACTACATCATCAGCATGTGCACCTCCGTCAGCGACATGCTCGAGGCCGCTGTGCTGCTGAAGGAGGTGGGTCTGCTCGACCCCGGATCGGGGGAGGCGCCGTCCTGCCCGGTGGGCATCGTGCCGCTGTTCGAGACGATCGAGGACCTGCAGCAGGGGGCCGCCACCCTCGAGGCCACCCTCGAGGTGCCGATCTACCGGGCCCTGGTGACGTCGCGCGGCGACTCGCAGGAAGTGATGCTCGGGTACTCCGATTCCAACAAGGACGGCGGCTACCTGGCGGCCAACTGGGCGCTGTACCGCGCCGAGCTGGATCTGGTGGACGCCGCCCGCAAGACGGGAATCCGGTTGCGGCTCTTCCACGGTCGCGGCGGCACCGTGGGTCGCGGCGGCGGACCCAGCTACGAGGCGATCCTCGCGCAACCGCCCGGCGCGGTGGCCGGGTCGCTGCGGATCACCGAACAGGGCGAGGTGATCGCCGCCAAGTACGCGGAACCCCGCCTCGCGCAGCGCAACCTGGAAACGCTGCTCGCCGCGACCCTCGAAGCCACCCTGCTCGACGTCGAGGGACTCGGCGACGACGCCGAACCGGCATACCGCATCCTCGACGAGCTCGCCGCGCTGGCCCGCCGCGCCTACGGCGAATTGGTGCACGAGACACCCGGATTCGTGGAGTACTTCGAGATGTCGACTCCGGTCGCGGAGATCGGGGCCCTCAACATCGGCAGCCGCCCGGCCTCACGGAAGCAGACCACGTCCATCTCCGACCTCCGAGCGATCCCGTGGGTGCTGTCGTGGAGTCAGTCCCGGGTCATGCTGCCCGGGTGGTACGGCACGGGTGCGGCGTTCGAGGAATGGACGCAGGGCGACCCCCAGAGGGTGGCCACGCTGTCCCGCCTGTACGAGAAGTGGCCGTTCTTCCGGACGGTGCTGTCGAACCTGGCGATGGTGATGTCGAAGTCCGACATGGGTCTCGCCGCCCGCTACGCGGAACTGGTTCCCGACGAGGAACTCCGCCGACGGGTGTTCGGCAAGATCGCCGAGGAGCACGAGCGGACCATCCGGATGTACAAGGCGATCACCGGGAACGACACCCTGTTCGCCGACAACCCCGGTCTGGAGAGGTCGGTGCACAATCGGTTCCCGTACCTCGAGCCCCTCAACCACCTGCAGGTGGAACTGCTGCGCCGCTACCGGGCCGGGGACGACAGTGATCAGACGCGCCGTGGCATCCAGCTCACGATGAACGGGCTGGCGACCGCGCTGCGCAACAGCGGATAGCCGGACCGGTTCCCGCGTTCCGCGAGAAGTGCGTGAACTTTCTTGCGGGGCGGGGGAACCGAACCGTCCTTCGCTGCGTCAAAACGGGAAAGAGCACGAACGTTTCCGAGACGAATTGGGGCGACGGATGAGGCGCTGCACGGGCAACCCGGACCATTGGCGCGGGGGAATCGGACGGCGGGGGACGAGCACGGCAAGCCCTCGTCGTGCCGGTCGGATCGTCACCGAATGCCGGGTCACCCGGTCACCGGTCGAGCGGGACCCTCGGTCGCCCGCCGGGTTACCGGCGGACGACGACGAGGACCCCGTCGGATGAGAGCGTCAGTTCGGCAGCCGGGACGCGGCCGACGTGTCGAGCAGCCACCGGGTCGCCGACAGCCCGCGGGCCCCGGACGCCGGGATCTCGACGGGGGGAGCGCCCGCGATGGCGGCGGCCACGGCCTCGGCCTTCGCGTCACCCGACACGACCAGCCACACCTCGTCGGCGTGCCGGACGGCGGGCAGGGTCAGCGTGACCCGCACCGGCGGCGGCTTGGGGGAGTCCGTCACCGCGACCACGAACCGGTGCTCCTCGCGTACCGCGTCGGTGTCGGGGAACAGCGAATTGACGTGTCCCTCACCGCCCATGCCGAGCAGGTGGACATCGAACACCGGGACCTGCTTGCCTCCGGCGTGCGCCCCGAGTACCTGCGCGTACGCGACGGCGGCCGCCTCCGGATCGTTCTCGTAGATGCCGTCCGCGACGGGCATGGTGTGCACCCGGTCGGGATCGACGTCGACGTGGTCGAGCAACGCGGCCCGCGCCTGCACGTCGTTGCGTTCCGGGTCGCCGGCCGGCAGGAACCGCTCGTCACCCCAGAAGATGTCGATCGCACGCCAGTCGATGTCGCCCGGGTTCTCCCGGACCTTCTCGAGCAGGCCGATCCCGGTGCCGCCGCCGGTGAGGACCACCGACGCCGTGCCGCGGTCCTTCTGGGCGGCGACGACGGTGTCGACGAACCGCTCCGCGGCCTTCGTCACCAGCGTGTCGGTGTCGGGGTGGACCTCTACGTGGATGTCACTCATACGTCACCTTCGTCAGCCCGGCGAGTGCGGTCTCGTAGACCTCGTCGGGGTCGAGTCTGCGTAGCTCTTCGGCCAGGCACTCGCTCGTTTCCCGCCTGCGGAGCGCGACCCGCGCATCGGGCTTGCCGGTGCGGGACAGCGTCGCCGTGGTACCCGTCTGGGGGCGGCTGATGGTCAACGCACCACCGTCGGCGAAGTTGATCTCCACGAACAACGGGCCGACCCGCCGGGTGACCGGGACGTCGACGCGGCTCGCCAACCACCCCGCGATCATGTCGACGGCGGGCTCGTCCACCAGTCCGGACACCACCGCCGACGTGATCGGCGAGTGTGGCGGCTGGTCGACGGCCGAGGTCAGGAGCGCACGCCAGTAGGTGATGCGGCTCCAGGCCAGGTCCGAGTCACCGGACGAGTACGACGCCAGGCGGCTCTTGATCTCCGCAGCCGGATCCGCGCGATCGGTCGCGTCGGTGATCCGCCGGATCGCGAGCTTGCCCACCGGATCCTCGGCGGGAACCTCCGGGGCGGTCTCCGGCCACCACACGACAACGGGAGTGTCTGGGAGGAGGAACGGCACCACCACGCTGCTCTCGTGGTCGGCGAGTTCGCCGAAGAGGCGCAGCACGACGACCTCCGACGCGCCGGCGTCGCCGCCGACGCGGATCTGCGCATCCAGGCGGGGTTCCGCGTCACGGGACCCCCAGGCGACGACGATGACGCGGCACGGATGCTCCCGGCTCGCCTCGTTGGCGGCGTCGATGATGTCCTCCGAGTACTCACTGTCGCGGGTGCACACCACCAGCGTGAGTACTCGTCCCAGGGTCACCGCGCCGCCCGTCTTGCGCAGCTCCACCAGTTTCTTGTTGACCTGTCCGGTGGTGGTCGCGGGAATGTCGGTGATCATCTACGGCCTTCTCCATTCGCGACCGGTGCGGTGCATCATTTCGTCTGCCGACGGCGGGCCCCACGTGCCGGCCTCGTACGGTTCCGGCCTGCCGTCCGCGGCCCAGTGCTCGAGCACGGGGTCGAGGATTTCCCAGGACAGTTCCACCTCGGCGTTCACGGGGAACAGCGAGGGCTCACCGAGGAGCACGTCGAGGATGAGGCGCTCGTACGCCTCGGGCGACGACTCCGTGAACGCCTGACCGTAGCTGAAGTCCATGTTGACGTCGCGGACTTCCATGCTCGACCCCGGGACCTTGGACCCGAACCGCATGGTCACACCCTCGTCCGGCTGCACCCGGATGACGAGGGCGTTCTGCCCCAGTTCCTCGGTCATGGTCTGATCGAACGGCAGATGCGGTGCGCGCTTGAAGATCACGGCGATCTCGGTGACCCGACGGCCGAGCCGCTTCCCGGTGCGGAGGTAGAACGGCACCCCCGCCCAGCGGCGGGTGTCGACCTCGAGGGTGATGGCCGCGAACGTTTCCGTGGTGGAGTCCTTCGAGAACCCTTCCTCCTCCAGCAGTCCGACCACCCGGGTACCGCCCTGCCAGCCGCCCGCGTACTGGCCGCGCGCGGTGGTCTCGTCGAGCGGCTGGGCGAGCCTGGTGGCGGAGAGCACCTTGATCTTCTCCGCCTGCAACTCGGACGGTTCGAAGCTGATCGGCTCCTCCATCGCGGTGAACGCGAGGAGTTGCAGCAGGTGATTCTGGATGACGTCGCGCGCCGCCCCGATGCCGTCGTAGTACCCGGCGCGTCCACCGAGACCGATGTCCTCGGCCATGGTGATCTGGACGTGATCCACGTAGTGGGCGTTCCAGATCGGATCGAACAACTGGTTCGCGAAGCGCAACGCCAGGATGTTCTGGACGGTTTCCTTGCCGAGGTAGTGGTCGATCCGGAAGACCGTGTCCTCAGGGAAGACCTCGTTCACGACCGCGTTGAGCTCACGTGCACTCGCGAGGTCGTGACCGAACGGCTTCTCGATGACTACCCGACGCCACTGGTCGTCGTTCGACTGCGCGAGACCGGCCTCGGACAGCTGCTTCAGGACGACCGGGAACGCGTCCGGCGGAATCGCGAGATAGAACCCGTGATTGCCGCCGGTCCCGCGTTCGCGTTCCAGTGTCCCGAGAGTGTGGGCCAGTTCCTGGAAGGCCGCCGGGTCGTCGAAGCTGCCCTTGACGAAACGCAGGCCCTCCGACAGTCGCTCCCAGACGTCCTCCCGGAACGGGGTGCGGGAATGGTCGCGGACGGCATCGTGGACGATCTTGCCGAAGTCCTCGTCCGACCAATCCCTGCGGGCGAACCCGACGAGAGCGAACCCGGGCGGCAGAAGACCACGATTGGCCAGATCGTAGATGGCGGGCATCAACTTGCGCCGGGCCAGGTCGCCGGTGACACCGAAGATCACCAGCGCACACGGCCCGGCGATGCGTGGTAGGCGCTTGTCCCTACCGTCGCGGAGTGGATTGACCCAATCGTCTGACGCTGCGGGTTCGCTCACGTATCAGCTCTTCTGCCCTGCTGCGCGCAGCTGCTCCGCGGTGGCCTCCAGAAGCTCGGTCCAGGACACCTCGAACTTGTCCACACCCTCGTCCTCGAGGACCTTGAACACGTCTGTGAGATCGATGCCGACGGCGCTGAGCTTGTCGAACACCTCCTGCGACTCGACCGCGGTGCCGGAGACGGTGTCGCCGACGACCTCACCGTGATCGGCGAACGCGTCGAGAGTCTTCTCGGGCATCGTGTTCACTGTGTTCGGAGCCACCAGTTCGGAGACGTACAGGGTGTCGGGGTAGTCGGGGTTCTTGACTCCGGTCGACGCCCAGAGCGCGCGCTGCGGGCGCGCACCGTCCGGCAGCAGACCCTGGAACCGCGGCTGCACCTCGAAGACCTGCTGGTACGCGGCGTACGCGAGGCGGGCGTTGGCGAGCGCCGCCTTGCCGCGCAGCGCAAGCGCCTCAGGGGTGCCGATCTTGTCGAGCCGCTTGTCGATCTCCGTGTCGACGCGGGAGACGAAGAACGAGGCCACCGAGTGGATGCGGGACAGGTCGTGACCGGCCGCCTTCGCGGCCTCGAGGCCGTCCAGGTAGGCGCCCATGACGAGCTCGTAGCGCTCCACGGAGAAGATCAGCGTGACGTTGACGCTGATGCCCTCACCGAGCACCTTGGCGATGGCCGGGATACCGGCCTCGGTGGCCGGGATCTTGATGAACAGGTTGGGGCGGTCGACGATCTTCCACAGTTCGACGGCCTGCGCGACCGTCTTGTCGGCGTCGTGCGCGAGGCGCGGGTCGACCTCGATGGACACCCGGCCGTCGACGCCGTGGCTCGCCTCGAACTGCGGGGCGAGGACGTCGCAGGCGGCGCGCACGTCGTCGGTGGTCACCGTGCGGATGGTGGCCTCGACGTCGGCACCGCGCTCGGCGAGCTCCCGGACCTGTGCGTCGTAGACGTGGCCCTTGCTGAGTGCGGCCTGGAAGATCGACGGGTTGGTGGTGACACCGACGACGCTCTTGGTCGCGATGAGCTCGGCGAGGTTGCCGGACTCGATGCGGTCACGGGAGAGGTCGTCGAGCCACACCGACACGCCTGCTTCGGAGAGCTTCTGGAGGTTGGGGTTCTGAGTCATGGCTGTCTATCCCTTCACGCGTGCGAGCGAGCGCTGTGCGGCGGCGGTGACGGCTTCGGCGGTGAAACCGAACTCGCGGAACAGGGTCTTGTAGTCGGCGGACGCGCCGAAGTGCTCGATGGACACGATTTCGCCCGCGTCGCCGACGAAGCGGTACCAGGGCATGGAGATGCCGGCTTCAACGGAGACCCGCGCCTTGACCGTCGGGGGGAGGACGCCGTCGCGGTAGGCCTGGTCCTGGGCGTCGAACCATTCGACGCAGGGCATGGACACGACCCGGGTGGGGATGCCGTCGGCCTCGAGGGTCTCGCGGGCGGCCACGGCGAGCTGCAGCTCGGACCCGGTGCCGATGAGCACGACCTCCGGTGCGCCGGTGGACGCGTCGGCGAGGACGTAGCCGCCGCGGGAGACACCCTCGTAGCTGGTGCCCTCGAGGACGGGCAGGTCCTGGCGGGTCAGGGCGAGGCCGGCGGGAGCGCGGGTGGCCTCGTCGGCGCCCTTCTCGAGGACGGCGCGCCAGGCGTGGGCGGTCTCGTTGGCGTCGCCGGGCCGCACGACGTACAGGCCGGGGATCGCGCGCAGCGCGGCGAGGTGTTCGATCGGTTGGTGGGTGGGCCCGTCCTCACCGAGTCCGATGGAGTCGTGCGTCCACACGTAGGTGACCGGGGTCTTCATGATCGCGGCGAGCCGCACAGCGGGACGCATGTAGTCGCTGAAGACGAGGAAGGTGCCACCGTAGGGGCGGGTCGGTCCGTGCAGCGCAATGCCGTTGAGGATAGAGCCCATGGCGTGTTCGCGGACCCCGAAGTGCAGGGTGCGGCCGTAGGGCTGGGCCGTCCACATCCGGGTGGAGATGGCTTCGGGACCGAACGAGTCGGCGCCCTTGATGGTGGTGTTGTTGCTCTCGGCGAGGTCGGCGGAGCCGCCCCACAGTTCGGGGAGCACCGGCCCGACGGCGTTGAGAACGGCGGCGGATGCCTTGCGGGTCGCGACGCCCTTGGGATCCGGCTCCCAGGTGGGGAGGACGTCGGCCCAGCCGGCGGGAAGGTCGCGGCCGATCAGACGGTCGAGGAGCTTCTTGCCCTCGGGGGCGCGCTGCGTCCACTCGTCGTACTGGGCCTGCCATTGCTTGTGTGCCTGCGCGCCGCGCTCGACGACCTTGCGGGTGTGGGCGATGACCTCGTCGGCGACCTCGAACGTCTTGTCCGGATCGAAGCCGAGAGCCTTCTTCACGGCCGCGACCTCGTCGGCACCGAGGGCGGCGCCGTGCGCCGCGCCCGTGTTCATCTTGGTCGGTGCGGGGAAGCCGATGATGGTGCGGAGCAGGATCAGCGACGGCTTGTCGGTGACCTCGCGGGCCTTGTTCAGGGCCTCTTCGATGGCGACGACGTTCTCGCCGCCCTCGACGATCTGCACGTGCCAGCCGTACGCCTCGTAGCGGGCGGCGGTGTCCTCGGACAGCGCGATCGCGGTGTCGTCCTCGATGGAGATCTTGTTGTCGTCGTAGATCAGCGTCAGGTTGCCGAGCTGCTGGACGCCGGCGATGGAGGAGGCCTCGGAGGTGACGCCCTCCTCGATGTCCCCGTCGGAGGCGATGACGTAGATGTGGTGGTCGAACGGGCTGTCGCCGAGCGCGGGCTCGGGGTCGAAGAGGCCGCGCTCACGGCGGGCGGCCATGGCCATGCCCACGGCGGAGGCGAGGCCCTGACCGAGCGGTCCGGTGGTGATCTCGACGCCGCGGGTGTGGCCGTGTTCGGGGTGGCCGGGGGTCTTCGAGCCCCAGGTGCGCAATGCTTCCAGGTCGTCGAGTTCGAGCCCGTAGCCGGCGAGGTACAGCTGGATGTAAAGGGTGAGGCTGGAGTGCCCGCAGGACAGCACGAACCGGTCGCGGCCGATCCAGTCGGCGTCGGTGGGGTCGTGGCGCATGACGCGCTGGAACAGGGTGTAGGCGAGGGGCGCGAGGCTCATGGCCGTGCCGGGGTGGCCGTTGCCGACCTTCTGCACCGCGTCCGCGGCGAGCACCCGGATGGTGTCGACGGCCTTGGTGTCCAGTTCGGTCCAGTCGGCGGGGTGAACCGGTTGCGTGAGGACGTGGATGTCGTCTGTGATCGACACGGGCAGAAGTCTCCTGACATGGGTGAACGTGGAGCCTGAGGATGCGTGGGCCTCTTGTGCGACTCCAGCCTAGTGTGCGGTCGTATCCGGGTCGATTCGGTTCGCGCATTACGGCGGTCTACCATCGTTTGTAGTAGACGGCCGGCGGTCGCGAAGGACTTCGGGAGCAGGCGCCGGCATTCGGATATGGAATTACGCGTGGTGCGAGGAGAGAACGTGCGGACAGGGCATCAGCCGAGCGGACACGGCTTCGGCAGCCCCAGCCCCGCCCCCCGCGCGACCGACACCGGTACGGTGCTGGGTCGCGTCACGGGCAAGGTCCTGGCCTACATCGCATTGACCAAGCCGCGGGTGATCGAGCTGCTGCTGGTCGCCACCATCCCGGCGATGCTGCTGGCGGATCGCGGCAACGTCGACATCGCGCTGATCCTCAGCACGCTGTTCGGCGGATGGATGGGTGCGGCGAGTGCGAACTCGCTCAACTGCGTCGTCGACGCCGACATCGACAAGGTCATGAAGCGCACCGCCCGCCGGCCGCTGGCCCGCGACGCGGTCCCGACGTCCCACGCGTTCGTGTTCGGCATGACGCTCGGTGTCGCGTCGTTCCTGTGGCTGTGGTGGCGGGCCAACCTGCTCGCCGGCTGCCTGGTCGTCCTGACCATCGCGTTCTACGTGCTCGTGTACACGATGGTCCTCAAACGCCGGACATGGCAGAACGTGGTCTGGGGCGGCGCCGCCGGCTGCATGCCCGTCATGGTCGGCTGGTCGGCGGTCACCGGGTCGCTGAGCTGGCAGCCCATCGTGCTGTTCCTGGTCATCTTCTTCTGGACGCCGCCGCACACGTGGGCCCTCGCCATGCGGTACAAGGAGGACTACAAGGCGGCCGGTGTCCCGATGCTGCCGGTGATCGCCACCGAGGAGCACGTCACCAAGCAGATCCTGCTGTACAGCTGGGCGATGGTGATCACGTCGCTCACGCTCGTCCCGGCCGCGGGTGTCGTCTATGCCGCCGTGACCCTCGTCGCGGGCGCCTGGTTCCTGCTGATGGCCCATCAGCTGTACCGCAGCGTCCGAGGCGGAGCGGCCGTGAAACCGCTCCGCCTGTTCCTGCAGTCCAACAACTATCTGGCTGTCGTCTTCGTCGGTCTCGCCGTCGACTCGGTGCTGGGACTGCAGACCGTCGGCAGCCTGCTGAGCTGACGCTCCGTGTCAGGGCCTGAGTTGACGCTCCGCGTCAGGGCCTGAGTTGACGCTCCGCGTCAGGGCCTGACTCGACGCTCCGCGTCAGGGCACCAGCACGATCGATCCCGTCGTCGCACGCGCCTCCAGGTCGCGGTGCGCCTCCTCGGCCCGCGCGAGCGGGTACTCCGCGCCCACCCGGACCGTCAGCGAACCGTCGGCGAGGGCGGAGAACACGTCTCCGGCCCGCCACGTCAGTTCCTCACGGTTTCGGATGTAGTGCGCGAGGGTCGGCCGGGTGAGGAACAGCGAACCGGCCGGGTTCAGCCGTTGCGGATCGAACGGCGGCACCGGGCCACTGGCCGCACCGAACAACGCGACCGTCCCCCGGATCCGTACCGACGCGAGACTGGCCTCGAACGTGGACGCTCCGACACCGTCGTAGGCGGCTGCGACCCCGTCGCCGTCCGTCAGTTCACGCACCCGGGCGGCGATGTCGTCGTCGTATCGCAGCACCTCGTAGGCGCCGGCGTCACGGGACAGTTGTTCCTTGGCGTCGGAGGACACGGTGGTGATCACCCGCGCGCCCAGCGTGGTCGCCATCTGGGTCAGCAGCAGACCGACTCCGCCCGCTCCGGCGTGGACGAGGACGGTGTCGCCGGACCGGATCGGGTAGGTGGAGTGGGCCAGGTAGTGGGCCGTCATTCCCTGCAGCAGAGCGGAAGCGGCCTGCGGGGCGGGCACGGAGTCCGGGACCGCGATTGCGACCGCCGCGGGGACGACCACCTTCTCGGCGTAACTGCCGGGGCCGGAGCACCAGGCCACCCGGTCACCAGGAGCGATACCGGTCACGTCGCCGCCGACGGCCTCCACGACACCGGAGCCCTCGTCTCCGGGAACGTAGGGCAACGGCCGTGGGTACAGCCCAGTCCGGAAGTAGGTGTCGATGAAGTTGATGCCGATCGCGTCGGTGCGAACCAGAAGATCCGTCGCCCCGATCCGGGGTTCGGGAACCTCTGCCGGTTCGAGGACGTCGGGACCACCGAGACGGGAAACCTGTATAGCGCGCATGGTTTCAGTTCTACACGGCGCGGGCCGCCGTACGGAGCCTGGCGGACACGATGCCGCTACCGCCCAGTATTCTCGGGGTCATGAGTACCGACACCCATGCCGAACAGGCGCCCGCGAGCCCGGCGCCCTCGCTGCCGTCCCACACGGTCGACGCGATCAAAAAGTTCGTGGCCGAGCACGGCGGTTCCGCCAGTGCCGTCATCCAGCCGATCGGACTCGCCGGCGTCCGCATCACGCTCGTCGGCGCCGACGGCATCCTCGGCGACCAGGTGGTCAAGGATCTCGCCACCGCGAACGCCGTCGTCGCATCCTTCGACGACGTCACCGTCTCGGAGTGGGACCGCGCGATCACCAGCATCGTCACGCCCCGCAAGGGTCACTTCCAGAAGATGGCCGGCTGGGTCGCGCGGCAGACGCGGTTCCCGAAGGCACGCAACGAGCGCTAGACGCTCGCGGTGTCCGGCTGCGTGACGTACTCGCGGGTGCGTCCCGCAGCCCACACCGCCGCGGTGGCCGCGGTGCATAACCCGGCACCCGCGACGTGGAATGCCACCAGGGCCGCGGGAACGTTCGTGAAGAACTGGACGAGTCCGATCAGCGCCTGCGCCACCACCAGTGCGAGCAGAACCTGCACGCGGATCTTCACCGCGCGGGTGGCGCCCACGGCGTACAGGCCGAAGCACAGGCCGACCAGCAACGCCAGGTAGCCCACCAGCAGTTGGGCATGCAGGTGCACGAGCGTGACGATCTCCACCTCGAGGCGCGGAACCACGCGGTCGAGACTCTTGTCTCCCGCGTGCGGTCCGGCGCCCGTGACCAGCGTTCCGGCGGCGAGCACCCCGGCCAGAGCGACACCCGACAGCGCGGTGAGCCATCGCAGCGGGGCAGGGATCACGTCGATTGCCGGTGCATCGTCGGGTTCGCAGATCTTCGCGTACATCACGGTCGCAAGCCACACCATCGCCATCGACGCGAGCAGGTGCACCGCCACCGTCCACCACAGCAGTCCGGTCAGCACCGTGACACCGCCGATCACGGCCTGCACGACGGTGCCGAGAGGCATCATCCACGCGTAGACGAGGACCTCTCGACGACGGCGGGCGCGGGTGACCGCGAGAACGATCAGAGCCGCGGCCACGACGACGACGAACGTGAGCAACCGGTTGCCGAACTCGACCGCCTGATGGACGACGGCGACCTCGCCGTGCCCGACCGGCACGAAACTGCCGGGGAAGCACTGCGGCCAGGTGGGGCACCCGAGGCCGGACGCGGTCACCCGCACGACGGCCCCGGTGACGGCGATACCGCCCTGCGTGAGGATCACCGCGAACGCGATGACACGCTGCACGGTCAGCGACGGAAGGGGGAGACGGTCTACCAGGCTCAGAAACCCGCGATACAGCACGACGTCGATGGTAGAGGGCCGTCAACTACAGCGTGTCGTTGGGCCGGTGGCGACGCGTTCGACTCCGTGCTACTCACCGCGAATACGCAGGATGCCGGTCACCGTGCCCTGCCAGAAGTCGCCGGTGTCGGTGACGAGTCCGGACATCTGCAGGGTGTCGTTGACCGCGGTGCCGGGGAGTGGGCTGGTGTGCTCGACCGAACCGTCCGCCGGATCGATCACCGCGAACGAGAAGCCGTCCAGGGGCGTCGTGACGTCGAACCCGTGACGGATCACGGTGTACAGGAGCCCGTCGCCGGTCGAGAGATGGGGCACCGCCGCGCTGCGGACGTCGTTGCTCCACACCTGGTGGCAGCCGATCGGGTCGATGTCGACACGGGTCATGCCGCCGGTGAACGGGGCGTTCGTCGGCACCGCCGGGCCCGCGCCGTCCGGAACCGCGGGATGCGGGTAGCCGTACGTCCCCGCGACGTACACCGAATTGGCGATGCCGATCGGGGAGTTCTCGCTGCCGCCCGGGCTGCCGAGCACCGGGACGGAGCAGATCTCGTCACCGGAATCGGCGCGGAAGACCCGAAGACTCACCTCCGGGTCGGCGTTGTCGACGATCGCGACGAAATCGCTGCCGGTCGACGGTCCGAAGTAGGTGGGGGTGGACCCGGTGCCGTGGCTGAGTTGCCCCGGCTTACGGTCCGGACCGCGGTCGTAGTCACGCCGCCAGTCCACACGCACCGCGCCGTCGCGGAGCGTGAACTGGTACAGGGCATGCGTCGTCGCGACCGCGGTGCCGGCGGGCGAGGTGGAGATGCTGTTCTGGACCTGTTCGCCCGCGGCCAACGGCAGAGCATGCGCGACGCCGGCGCGATCCACGGCTCCGACGACGCCGCCACCCGTGGCGAACCAGACGTTGCCCTGCCAGTCCGGCGTCAGCCCGGTCACGTTGTCGCCCGCCGGTACACTGCCGGACAGGTCGACGCGCGAGTCGACGGTGATCCGCCAGCGGCCTTCGGGATCCTGCGAATGTCCGAGGCGCAGTAGCTGACGGTTGCCGTCCACCACGACCAGCCGGTTGTCGTTGTCGAGGAACGCGTACACGCCGCCCAGGAGGCTGCCCTTCGCCAGCGCGAACGTGGCGAGCGAGTTGCCGAACGGGGCGGCGGGGGCGGCGGGGTCGATGAGGTGAACGGTGGGGACCTGGCCGGCCACGGTTGTGCACAAGGCGACGACGAGCCGGTCGGAACCCTGCAGGAGGGTGGGGCACGCCGAGACCAGCGGGTATGCGGACAGGGTGAACGGGCCGGTGCCGGGACCGGGCAGCGGAGTCACGTCGGTGGATCCCGCGTCGCCGTGCATCGTGGACGTGCCCGCGGGTCCGAGGAACGGGTTCGGCGCGGCGGGCGGACCCCACTGCGGTGCGGCGCCCGCGGGCAGGGTGCCGCAGCCGAGGACGGCGAGCAGGACTGCCAGAACGGTGCCGGCGCTGCGGGCGCGCCGGGCTGCAGGTCGGCGGATCACGTGAATCGGAACGTCCGGGCCGCCAGGGCTCCCGCGGCCGCACCCCAGACGACGAGGACGACGACGCTGAGCAGATCCACCGACCCCGACAGTGCGGCGTCGAGCGCGTGCGCGAGCGCACCGGACGGGATCAGCCGGGCCCCGGTGTGGAGGAGCCAGGGCAGCTCGCCGGTGGCGAACACCACGCTGCCGACGCCGACCATCACGAACCACAGGATGTTGGCCAGGGCGAGGACGATGTCGGCGCGGAGGGTGCCGCCGAGCAGCAGTCCCATCGCCGCGAACGTCACGGTGCCGAGGGCGATGATTACGGCGCCGAGAACCAGTCCCCACGCACTCGGACGCCAGCCGAGCGCCAGTCCGATCGCACCGAGGAGCACCGACTGCAGGGCGACGACGATGACCACGGCGGCGCTCTTCCCGGCGATGATCCCCCACCTCGGCAGGGGGGTGGCGCCGAGTCGCTTGAGGGCCCCGTACCGGCGGTCGAAGCCGACCGCGATGGCCTGGCCGGTGAACGCGGTGGACATCACCGCCACCATCATGACGGCGGGCACGACCTTGTCGACCCGCGACGTTCCGAGGTCGCCGATGGGCAGCAGGCACAGGCCGATGAGCAGTGTGATCGGGATGAACATGGTCAGCAGCAGCTGTTCGCCGTTGCGTAGGAGCAGTTTGAGTTCGAGCGCGGTCTGCGCCCGCAGCATGACCGCCGCGCCACTCGGTCGGGGGTCGGGTGCGAACGTGCCCGGGGCGAAACGATTCTCCGTCAGACGGTCACTGGTGCTCATCGTCATCCCCTCAGTTCCCGGCCGGTGAGTTCGAGGAAGACGTCCTCGAGGCTGCGCTGGTCGACGCGGATATCGCTGATCAGGGCGTCCAGATCGGCACACCACGACGCGACCGACGCCACCACCTTCGGATCGATCGGCCCTTCGACGAGGTAGGTGCCCGGTCCGGATTCGGCCACCCGGAAACCGTCGGGGAGGGCTTTGGCGAGGGGCTCGGTGTCCAGACCGGCGGGCGCGCTGAGCCGCAACTGGCCCTCGGCGCCGCGGCTGGTGACCTCGGCGGGCGTGCCTGCCGCGACGATCGACCCGTGGTCGATGATGACGAGCCGGTCCGCGAGTTCCTCGGCCTCGTCCATCAGGTGCGTCGTCAGCAGCACACTGACGCCGTCGCGGCGCAGGGCGTCGATCAGTTCCCACACGAGCAGGCGGGCCTGGGCGTCGAGTCCGGCGGTGGGTTCGTCGAGGAAGACCAATTCCGGCCTGCCGACCAGCGCGCAGGCCAGGGACAGGCGCTGCTGCTGCCCGCCCGACAGCCTGCGGTAGGGGGTGCGACGGGAATCCTCGAGTCCGAGGCTGCGCAGCAACCAGTCCGGGTCGAGGGGGTCGGCCGAGTAGGCCGCGACGAGGTCGAGCATCTCTCCGGCGCGGGAACCGGGGTAGGCGCCGCCGCCCTGGAGCATCACACCGATCCGGGCCCGGACGGCGCCGGCCTCCGCGACGGGGTCGAGTCCGAGGACGCGGACGGTGCCGCTGTCCGGCCGGACGAAGCCCTCACACATTTCGACGGTGGTGGTCTTACCCGCGCCGTTCGGACCGAGCAACGCGACCACCTGTGCAGGTTCGACGGTGAGATCGAGTCCGTCGACGGCCCTCACACCGTCGAAGGTCTTCACCACGCCTTCCAGGCGTACAGCAGGTTGCGCCGATCCGGGCGTTCGCGAGGTCACGGGGAATCAGCGTAAGCCCTGGCCTGGTGTGACCCGGCCGGTGCCCCGGCTTTCCGCGTCGGCGTCGTCCCGGGGCGGATCCGGGGTTTCCGGCACGGTCGGCTGCTGCTCCGAACCGACCCGCCACGGCAGCCGGTTGCGGGTGATCACGATCAGCGTTCCGGCCGTGAAGATGGTGGCGATGGCGGCCTGCACGATGACGAACGGCTGGTACTCGCCGCCGTTCGGCATCAGGATGACGCTGACGATGGACGAGAAGACGATGGCGGGGACACGGAAGGCGGGTGCCGTGGCCCAGGCCGCGAGCGGCAGGACCGCCCACAGCAGATACCAGGGCTGCACCACGGGGAAGAGGAGGACGACCGCGCCGAGGGACAGCCCCAGCGCGCCGACCGCGTGGATCCGGCCGACGAGCGTCGCGACGAGCATCCGCAGTGTGATGAACGCCGCAGCGACGGCCGCGATCGGCCGGGTCAGGCTCAGCACCGCCGTCGTGTGGTCGCCGAGGCCCAGCAGGACCCCGGCCAGTCCGGTGCCCAGCCCGAGGAGCGTGGGGATGGACATCCAACTGCGGACCGCGTTCGCGGTGCCGAGGGTGTGTACCCAGCCGACGCCGAGTCCGCTGGACGTGCTGATGACGAGGGTGACCACCAGGGCCACCCCGCAGAGTAGGGCGGCCGCGGTGAGCACCGCTTTCGGTGTTCCGCCCCATCTCCGGGCCAGCGCCATCCCCACGAATCCCAATGCGAGGAGGGAGGGGATCTTGATCGTCGACGACAGGGCGATGAGTGCCGCCCCCGACAGCATTAGGAGGAGGGACTGCCCGCGGATCGGCTCCGATCGTTCGACGGCCCGCAGCGCCAGCTCGATTCCGGCCAGCATGAGGCCGAGCATCAGGGCCTCGTTGTGAATTCCGGCGACCAGGTGGAACAGCAGCAGGGGGTTGGCGGCGCCCAGCCAGAGGGCGCTGACCTCGGCGACACCGCAGCGCCGCGCCAGCCGGGGGAGTGCCCACACGATCATGGCCACACCGGCGAGGGCCAGCAGCCGGTGCAGGAAAATCCCCGCGACGATGTTCTCGCCGGTCAGCCAGCTGATCCCGCGCCCCATCCAGAGGAACAGCGGCCCGTACGGCGCCGGGGTGTCGCGCCAGATCGTCGGCACGGTCCGGGTCAGGACGTGATCGACCCCGAGCGCACCGGCGGGACCGATCGCGTAGGGATCGAGCCCGCGGGCCGCGATCTCGCTCTGCGCGAGGTACGAGTACACGTCCTTGCTGAACATCGGCGGCGCGACGGACAGCGGGATGATCCACAGCAGAAGGGTGCGGTCGAGCTGGGACCGGTTGAGGCGACGCACGGCCCCGGACTGCAGGCTGCCGATCGCGAAGCGCCCGAGGAGGAGCCACGCGAGCACGATCATCACGGTGCCGGTCATGGTGAGCGTCAACGCGACGCTGGGGATCCGGGCGGGAAGCCCGATGACGCGAAGCCCCTGGACCGGGTTCTGCAGGACCGGCTGGGCGCCTGCGCCCAGCGCGCCCACCGCCATCAGGACGGCTCCGGTGGCGCCGAACCGGCGGATCCCGCGGAGCTGTGCGGTTTCCTGCTTGTTCAGCCCCGCGGTTTCCGGCTCGTCGCCGTGCAACGCGGCCGCCACCGAGGCGCGCGGGGAGCGGCCGTCGATGCCCAGCGCCCGGCGGGCGAGCTCGGCCGGATGTCGAAGAGCGGCGCGAGCCGTGAAGGTCGGCTCCGCGCGGGTCGGCTCCGGGTTCTCGGGGGTCTGCGGCACAAAGGCAGCGTAGCGGTGCGCCCAACACAAGCGGTTCGGCCAGTATTCCCGGGGCCGGGCGGCACATAATCACAGGTGTAAGGCAGGGCACCCTTAGTGGACCTGCGATCCGAATTCCGTCACACTGGTGTTGTGAAAACGGAAACGACACCACGTGCAACGACGGAAAGCGCAGTTCACGCGCCTTCCTCGGCGGCGCCTGTCGGAACCGCGTCACCCGTCGCCGTCGGCCACGAAGGCCATACCCGCGCTGCCGTCGTGAAGCTCCTCCTCGAGGAGGGACCGATCACCGCATCGGAAATCGGAACCCGCCTCGGCCTCAGTGCCGCCGGTGTCCGCCGGCACCTCGACGCACTCCTGGACTCCGGTGAGGCGCGCGAGGCGTCCTCCGTCGCCGTGCGTCACCGCGGACGAGGGCGACCCGCCAAATACTTCCAGATCACCGCCAAGGGCCGCGGCAGGCTCGGACACGCGTACGACGACCTCGCCGGCGCGGCCATGCGTCAACTGCGGGAGGTCGGGGGAGACGCTGCGATCACCGATTTCGCTCGTCGCAGAGTCCAGGCGATCGTCGGAAACGTGACCCCGGCCGCCGATCAGAGCGCCGAAGGCCTCGAAACCACCGCCGACGCCATCGCCGACGCGTTCACGACCGCGGGGTTCGCGGCGTCGACACGCCCGGTGGGCAACGGCGTGCAGATCTGCCAGCACCACTGCCCGGTCTCGCACGTGGCCGAGGAGTTCCCGGAACTGTGCGAAGCCGAGCAGGAAGCGTTCGCCCAATTGCTCGGCACCCACGTCCAGCGGCTCGCGACCATCGCGAACGGCGACTGCGCATGCACCACCCACGTTCCACTCGTCCCGCCGTCCGGTCCCAAATAACAACGCTTTCCCGATAGATCCCCTAGTCAGCAACCGTTTTCCACCGGCGACCAGCCCTCGCCGGTCTCGTAACAAGACTCCGGAAGGAGCTCGCATGACCGTCACATCAGACCAGGTGACATCCACTGCGTCGGCCAACGCCGAGCCGCTCACGCAGGAAGAGACCATCGCGTCACTCGGGCATTACGGGTACGGCTGGTCCGATTCCGACGAGGCCGGTGCCAGTGCGCAGCGCGGTCTGTCCGAAGACGTCGTGCGCGACATCTCGGCGAAGAAGAGTGAGCCGGACTGGATGCTCGACATCCGCCTGCGCGCGCTGAAGACCTTCGACAAGAAGCCGATGCCGAACTGGGGTTCGAACCTCGAGGGCATCGACTTCGACAACATCAAGTACTTCGTGCGCTCGAGCGAGAAGCAGGCCGAGAGCTGGGAAGACCTGCCCGAGGACATCAAGAACACGTACGACAAGCTGGGCATCCCCGAGGCAGAGAAGCAGCGCCTCGTCGCCGGTGTCGCGGCTCAGTACGAGTCCGAGGTGGTGTACCACTCGATCCGTGAGGACCTCGAGGCGCAGGGCGTGATCTTCCTCGACACCGATACGGGCCTGAAGCAGCACCCCGAGCTGTTCCGGGAGTACTTCGGCACGGTCATCCCCGCCGGCGACAACAAGTTCTCCGCGCTGAACACCGCGGTGTGGTCGGGTGGCTCCTTCATCTATGTCCCGCCGGGTGTGCACGTCGACATCCCGCTGCAGGCCTACTTCCGCATCAACACGGAGAACATGGGCCAGTTCGAGCGGACCCTGATCATCGTCGACGAGGGCGCCTCGGTGCACTACGTCGAGGGCTGCACGGCGCCGATCTACAAGTCGGACTCCCTGCACTCCGCGGTCGTCGAGATCATCGTGAAGAAGGGCGGCCACTGCCGCTACACGACCATCCAGAACTGGTCGAACAACGTCTACAACCTGGTCACCAAGCGCACCAAGGTCGAGGCAGGCGGATCCATGGAGTGGATCGACGGCAACATCGGGTCGAAGGTCACCATGAAGTACCCGGCCGTCTGGATGATGGGCGAGCACGCCCGCGGCGAGGTTCTCTCCGTGGCATTCGCCGGTGAGGGACAGCACCAGGACACCGGTGCCAAGATGCTGCACCTCGCGCCGTACACGTCGTCGACGATCATCAGCAAGTCGGTGGCACGTGGCGGCGGACGCGCGTCATACCGCGGACTCGTCCAGGTCAACAAGGGTGCTCACGGTTCCAAGTCGACGGTCAAGTGTGACGCGCTGCTGGTCGATCAGATCAGCCGCTCGGACACCTACCCGTACGTCGACATCCGCGAGGACGACGTGACCATGGGCCACGAGGCCACCGTCTCGAAGGTCAGCGACGACCAGCTGTTCTACCTGATGAGCCGCGGGCTCACCGAAGACGAGGCCATGGCCACGGTCGTGCGCGGCTTCGTCGAGCCGATCGCCAAGGAACTCCCGATGGAGTACGCCCTGGAACTGAACCGCCTGATCGAACTGCAGATGGAAGGGGCGGTGGGTTAGTGACCACGCCAGAAACTGGTGTCCAGAATCTCGGAGTCGCGGGAGCCGTCGCAGGCGAGAATCCGCGGATAGCGCGAACCGCCACCGGCTCGCCGATCAAGAACAAGGGTGAGGTCTTCACCTCGTTCGACGTCAACGCCTTCGAGGTCCCGGGTGGTCGCGACGAGGTCTGGCGGTTCACACCGCTGCGCCGACTCCGCGGACTGCACGACGGAACGGCCGTCGCGAACGGCACGGTCACCGTCGACGTCGCCGGTCCGGACTCCGTCCAGGTCGAGACCGTCGGACGAGACGACGACCGGCTGGGCAAGGCCGGCGTGCCCGCCGACCGGGTTGCCGCGCAGGCCTACTCGGGTTTCGAGACGGCCACCGTCGTGACCGTCGGCCGTGAGGTCGAGGTCGCCGAGACCATCAACATCACGGTCACCGGCCCGGGCGAGGACAAGGTTGCCTTCGGGCACCTGCAGATCCGGCTCGACGCCTTCGCGAAGGCGACCGTCGTCATCGACCAGCGCGGCAGCGGCACGTTCGCCGAGAACGTCGAATTCGTTCTCGGCGACAGCGCCCGCCTCACCGTGGTCGCCGTCCAGGACTGGGCGGACGACGCCGTGCACGTCGCGTCGCATCACGCGCGGCTGGGCCGTGACGCGGTGCTCCGCCACAACGCGATCAGCCTCGGCGGCGACCTCGTCCGCCTGTCCGCGACCGTCAAGTACGACGGCCCGGGCGGCGACGCCGAACTGCTCGGCCTGTACTTCGCCGACGCCGGACAGCACTTCGAGCAGCGACTGCTCGTGGATCACTCGCAGCCGCACTGCAAGTCCAACGTGGTCTACAAGGGCGCCCTGCAGGGTGATCCGAATTCGGGCAAGCCCGACGCCCACACCGTGTGGATCGGCGACGTGCTGATCCGCGCCGCGGCCGAAGGTACCGACACGTTCGAGCTGAACCGCAATCTCGTCCTGACGGACGGTGCACGCGCCGACTCGGTACCGAACCTGGAGATCGAGACCGGTGAGATCGTGGGTGCCGGCCACGCCAGCGCCACGGGACGATTCGACGACGAGCAGTTGTTCTACCTGCGCGCCCGCGGAATCCCCGAAGATGCGGCACGGCGACTCGTCGTGCGCGGGTTCTTCCACGAGATCATCAACAAGATCGCCGTCGCCGAGATTCGCGAGCGCCTCGAGGCAGCTGTCGAGGCCGAACTCGCCGCAGTCGGCGTGTGACCCGAGCCGCCGGACCACTACTTCCCATTTCTTCGAAGGATCACAATGTCTACCCCTGACGCTTCCACCCCCGAAATCTCGGTCCTGGAAATCAAGGACCTGCACGTCGACGTCGCGAACACCGACGAGAACGCTGACCCGATCAACATCCTCAAGGGTGTGAACCTGACGGTTCGTTCCGGCGAGACCCACGCGATCATGGGACCCAACGGGTCCGGCAAGTCGACGCTGTCGTACGCCATCGCGGGTCACCCCAAGTACCAGATCACCTCGGGCACCATCACCCTCAACGGTGAGAACGTCCTCGAGATGAGCGTCGACGAGCGTGCCCGCGCCGGACTGTTCCTCGCGATGCAGTACCCCGTCGAGGTTCCCGGCGTCTCCATGTCCAACTTCCTGCGCACCGCGGCCACCGCAGTCCGCGGCGAGGCCCCGAAGCTCCGTCACTGGGTGAAGGAAGTCAAGGAAGCGCTGACCGAGCTGGACATCGACCCCTCGTTCGGCGAGCGCAGCGTCAACGAAGGCTTCTCCGGTGGTGAGAAGAAGCGCCACGAGATCCTGCAGCTCGGTCTCCTGAAGCCGAAGATCGCGATCCTCGACGAGACCGACTCCGGTCTCGACGTCGACGCCCTGCGCGTCGTCTCCGAGGGCGTGAACCGCTACAAGGAGCGCCAGCACGGCGGAATCCTGTTGATCACGCACTACACGCGCATCCTCCGATACATCAAGCCGGAGTACGTCCACGTGTTCGTCGGCGGTCGTGTCGTCGAGTCGGGCGGACCGGAACTGGCCGACGAGCTCGAGGCGAAGGGCTACGAGCGCTTCACCCAGGCTGCAGCAACGCAAGGAGCATAAACGCAGATGACCACCTCGGTGCGCGTGTTCGACGTCACCCGGATCCGGGAGGACTTCCCGATCCTGGCGCGTACGGTCCGCGACGGAAAACCGCTGGTGTACCTCGATTCGGGCGCGACGTCGCAGCGCCCGAACCAGGTGCTCGACGCCGAGAGGGAGTTCCTCACCACCTGTAACGCGGCCGTGCACCGAGGCGCTCACCAACTCGCCGAAGAGGCCACCGACGCGTACGAGAACGCGCGCGCGGCGATCGCCGCGTTCGTCGGTGCCGACAGCGACGAACTCGTGTTCACCAAGAACGCGACGGAATCGCTGAATCTCGTCACCCACGTCCTCGGCGACGACCGCTTCGAGCGGCACCTCGGCCCCGGCGACGAGATCGTCATCACCGAACTCGAGCATCACGCCAATCTCGTGCCGTGGCAGGAACTCGCGCGCAGTACCGGTGCGACGCTGCGCTGGTACGGCGTCACCGACGACGGCCGGATCGATCTCGATTCGCTCGAGCTGACCGACGCCGTCAAGGTCGTGGCGTTCACCCATCAGTCCAACGTCACCGGGGCGGTGGCACCCGTCGAGGAATTGGTGCGTCGCGCCCGCGCGGTCGGTGCGCTGGTGGTACTCGACGCGTGCCAGTCGGTCCCGCACATGGCGGTGGACTTCCACGCGCTCGGCGTGGACTACGCGGCCTTCTCGGGGCACAAGATGCTCGGCCCGTCCGGCGTCGGTGTCCTGTACGGACGCCGCGAACTGCTGAACGCGATGCCGCCGTTCATCACCGGTGGTTCGATGATCGAGACCGTCACGATGGAACGCACCACCTACGCGCCGCCGCCACAGCGGTTCGAGGCGGGCGTTCCGATGACGTCGCAGGTGGTCGGGCTCGGCGCAGCAGTCCGGTATCTCGAGGAGATCGGGATGGACGCGGTCGCGGCGCACGAGCACACCCTGGTCGAGGCGGCACTGGCGGCGCTCGGTGCCATCGACGGCGTGCACATCATCGGACCCACGACGGCCGAGGACCGCGGCGGGGCCGTGTCGTTCGTGGTCGACGGGATCCACGCACACGATCTCGGTCAGATCCTCGACGACGAGGGGGTCGCCATCCGCGTCGGCCACCACTGCGCCTGGCCCCTGCACCGTCGTTTCGGTGTCGCGGCCACGGCGAGGGCGTCGTTCGCGCTGTACAACACGGTCGACGAGATCGACGCGCTCGCGGCGGCGGTGCGGCGCGCACAGGAGTTCTTCGGGGAGGTTCCTGCATGAGAATGGAACAGATGTACCAGGAAGTGATCCTGGACCACTACAAGCATCCCCACGGCCGCGGCCTGCGCGAACCGTTCGGCGCAGAAGTACACCACGTCAATCCCACGTGCGGTGACGAAGTGACGCTGCGTGTGCAGCTCGCCGACGACGGCACCGTCGTGGATGTGTCGTACGACGGCCAGGGCTGTTCCATCAGCCAGGCGTCGACATCGGTGCTCACCGATCAGGTGGTGGGGATGCCCGTCGAGCAGGCCCTGCAGACCGTTACCGCATTCAACGAGATGGTCAGCAGCCGCGGTACCGTCGAGGGGGACGAGGACGTCCTCGGGGACGGCATCGCCTTCGTCGGCGTCTCGAAGTACCCGGCTCGCGTGAAGTGTGCGCTACTGGGATGGATGGCATTCAAGGACGCGGTTGTTCAAATAGTGGACGACCGGGTCGTGGACGAACGGGATTCGGCCGTTCCGACAGCAGACGGCGAACCAGCTCGAATCGGAGGACAGGCATCATGAGCGAGACGCAGACGCCGGAGGCGGACGCCACGGCCGTACCGGAGCAGGCGACGGCCGACCAAGGCGGCGAGACCGCCACCGCCGCGTCGGGTGCGATTACCGACCCGAAACGCCTCGAGGAGCTCGAGGAGGCGATGCGTGACGTCGTCGACCCCGAACTCGGCATCAACGTCGTCGACCTCGGTCTCGTGTACGGGATCACCGAGGAAGAGGACGTCGTGACCCTCGACATGACGCTCACGTCGGCGGCCTGCCCGCTGACCGATGTCATCGAGGACCAGTCGCGGGGCGCGCTCGTGCGCAGCGGTCTGTGCAACGAACTGAAGATCAACTGGGTGTGGCTCCCGCCGTGGGGCCCCGACAAGATCACCGAGGACGGCCGCGAGCAGTTGCGCGCGCTCGGCTTCACGGTCTGACCACCCACCACGGGTAACGCGGAGGGGCTCGGCGAGATGCATCTCGCCGAGCCCCTCCGCGTCGGTTCAGGCGCGCTTGCGTTCCGAACTGGATGATTTCGCTGTGGCCTTCTTCGCCGCCGTCTTGGCCGGAGCTTTCTTCGCCGGCTTCTTCTTGGCCGGTGCGGCCTTCTTCCCGGCGGCGTCGACGCTGCGCTGCAGGGCCGCCACCAGATCCACCACTTCGGCGTCCTCGCCGCTCTTCTCGACCTCGGCGACGGGGATGACCTTCTTGCCGCCCGACTCGATCATCTCGTCGAGCAGTTCACGCAACTGCACCTGGTAGTCGTCGGTGAATTCGGTGGGGTCGAAGTCGTCGGCCATGCTGTCGACGAGCGTCTCGGCCATCGCGAGTTCCTTCGCCTTCGGCTTGTCGACGCCGTCGAGCGAGGAGAACTCGGCGACGCGTACCTCGTCCGGCCACAGCAGCGTCTGGATCACCAGCACCCCGTCGCGTGACCGCATCGCGGCCAGTCGGGTGCGCTGCCGGAGGGTGAAGTGGACGAGGGCTGTGCGGTCGCTGTTCTCGAGGGCAGTCGCGAGAAGGACATACGCCTTCGGAGAGCTGGAATCCGGTTCGAGGAAGTAACTCTTCTCGAACAGAATGGGATCGATCTGTTCGGTCGGCACGAACTGCAGAACGGGAATCTCGTGTTTCTCGGCGGCAGGCAGTTTCCCGAAATCATCGTCCGTCAACACCACGCGCACGCCGTCGTCGGAGTCGTAGGCCTTGTCGATATCGGCGTATTGGACGACGTTGCCGCATTCGGAGCAGACGCGGTTGTATTTGATCCGGCCGCCGTCCTTGGCATGGACCTGGTGAAACCTGATGTCGTGATCCTCGGTTGCCGAATAGACCTTGACCGGCACATTCACGAGTCCGAACGCTATCGAGCCCTTCCATATCGACCGCATGCGTTCCATGATGGTCTCCTTTTCGCGTTCGCGCGACAGTTCATCGAACTTCCCGGCGAAGCGTCGAACGGAGAATCACACTGCGGATATCGCCGGAGGATGCCCGAAACATCCGCCCCATTGCCGACAGGGTGCCGCGCGGATTCGATCGTTCAGATAGATATGCCGCCTGGAGTTGTGGCGGCAGATCGAAGAAATGCTCGAAGAATTCGGGGACGTGTTCCGCATCCAGATTCAGGAGGACGCGGAGACCAACCGACCGCAGGGACGCGACGGTGCGGGCCTTCCACGACCACAGTCGCGCGTTCGAACCGTCACGAAGATCGCGGGCTAGAACATCTGCGCACAGGAGCGACGCTGCGACGCTGTAGCCCGTTCCGGGGTGCATCAACCCGGCGCGGGCCCCGAAGCGCACCTGATCCGAGCTGTGGGCACGACCCGCCTCGGGAGGTGGCTCGACGGCGAATCTGACTCTCTCGACGTCCGAATGGGACGGCGCGGTGACGCCCCGCTGTCGGAGTCGGTCGTGGAGTCGGGTGGCGAGTTCCGAGATCGGGAGTGGCGGGCGACCGACCAGGCAGGTCTCTTCGAGCAGGAACCGGTCGTGCGCGAGCGGAACCCCGTAGAGGAAGGACGGCGCGTCCGAGGGTGATGTGCCGTTGTCGCGGCGCCAGTCCATGAACACCGCGGCCTCGCCGGCGAGCGCATGTGCGGCCGTGTCGGGGTCCACCACGACGCCGTATGCCGTCTGCTGGGCGAGGTCGGGGCTGTCGCCGGTGCCGCGGGCGTCGACGACGACATGCGCCTCCAGCGTGGACCCTCCGTCCAGCTGGACGGAGGTGGGGGAGAGGTCCACGGCTCTGCCTGGGAGAACAGTTCCACATTCCCTACTGAGTATTGATTGCAGTAAGGGTGTATTCAAAACACAATAGGTGCGATCGATGATGTGGCGACGTGTCGTCCAGGCTGCCGGGCGAGAAGTTCTCGTTTCGACCGCGTCCCTCGGGAGCCAGCTGGGGAGCTCGTCTTCCCACGCCGCGTACGTCGCGGTCCACGATCTGCGGGGGAGTGGGTCGACCGAGACGACCGTCGCACCGAGAGCCGTGGCCCTGTGTGCCAGGGCGCGGCCGGCAGGCCCGAGGCCCACGATCGCAACGTCCCAGATCGCTGGGCGGGGAGATGCTGTCACGCAGCAAGCCTGACACGGGGGCCGAGATCCCTGTCGAAACAAGCCTCCGTTCCAAAGTCGGACCCGGACGGAACTACAATATTTACCGAACTCATCGTCGTACGCTCCGAATGGCTCGGGGGAGTGGGGCTCCACCCGGCGCACGTCGCGCTCCCGTCGACTCGCCACGGCCGGCCCGGACCAGTGGGGGCGTTGAGGGGAGTGCTGACGCGTGGCCCGGCTAAGCGGGCGTGGGGGAGCGCGGTGCGTTGGACGAGATGCAATTGCGCGGGGCGGGGAACCCGGATGCGCCTGCGAGGTCCCGAAACATGCCGGTCGCGCTTCCCGGTCCACCAGGTTGGGAGTCGGTGTACTGAGTCGGGCCCGGACGGAACATCCTAGTTTCCCGAACTACCGTGGTGGCATTCACTCATCCCACCAACCGTCGTCACCGCAGCGCACACCTCGCGACTGCATCACACCCGATCGCCAGGCCGACGACGAAGAGGCCAGAGGCTTTCTACGAGCGGATACGGCCGCGAACGTTAGCGGGATCACTGGCGGGCGTGTTCCGAGTCGCCGGCGGTCGGGTAAAATTGCTGGTTCGTGTGTTCTTTGCGCAGTTTTTCTCATTCAACGCGAGCGTCATTTTCCTAGGAGTCTTGTTGATCACCGCTACCGACCTGGAAGTTCGAGCTGGAGTGCGGACGTTGCTGTCCGCGCCCGGGCCGGCTTTGCGGGTGCAGCCCGGCGACCGCATCGGGCTGGTCGGCCGCAACGGTGCCGGCAAGACGACCACCCTCCGCATTCTCGCGGGGGAGGGGGAGCCGTATGCGGGTGCCGTGGTGCGCACCGGCGACCTCGGATACCTCCCGCAGGACCCGAAAGAAGGCGACCTCGACGTCCTCGCGAAGGACCGCGTGTTGTCCGCGCGCGGCCTCGACGCGCTGCTGCGGGACATGGAGAAGCAGCAGATCCTGATGTCGGAGGTCGTCGACGACGCCGAGCGCGACAAGGCGGTGCGCAAGTACGGCAATCTCGAGGACCGCTTCTCGGCCCTCGGGGGGTACGAGGCAGAGAGCGAAGCCGCACGCATCTGCAACAGCCTCGGCCTGGCCGACCGCATCCTCGGCCAGCAGCTGCACACCCTGTCGGGTGGTCAGCGCCGCCGTGTCGAACTGGCGCGCATCCTGTTCGCGGCATCGGACGGTAGCGGCGGACGGTCGGACACGACCCTTCTGCTCGACGAGCCGACCAACCACCTCGACGCCGACTCGATCACCTGGCTGCGGGGATTCCTGCAGAACCACGAGGGTGGTCTGATCGTGATCAGCCACGACGTCGATCTGCTCAACGACGTCGTGAACCGGGTGTGGTTCCTCGACGCCGTGCGCGGCGAGGCCGACGTGTACAACATGAGCTGGAAGAAGTACCTCGACGCCCGCGCGACCGACGAACAGCGTCGTCGCCGTGAGCGCGCCAATGCGGAAAAGAAGGCCGGTGCGCTGCGCGCGCAGGCCGCGAAGCTCGGCGCGAAGGCCACCAAGGCGGTGGCGGCGCAGAACATGGCGAAGCGCGCCGACAAGCTGATGTCCGACCTCGACGCGGAACGCGTGTCCGACAAGGTGGCCCGGATCCGGTTCCCCGAGCCGGCCGCGTGCGGCAAGACTCCGCTGATGGCGGAGAACCTGACCAAGGTTTACGGTTCGCTCGAGATCTTCACCGGAGTGGACCTCGCGATCGACCGTGGGTCACGCGTCGTCGTGCTCGGTCTCAACGGTGCCGGTAAGACGACGCTGCTGCGCATTCTCGGCGGCGTCGAGACGCCGGACGCGGGCGGACTCGTTCCCGGACACGGGCTGAAGATCGGCTACTTTGCGCAGGAGCACGACACACTCGACGACAACGCGTCGGTGTGGGAGAACATTCGCCACGCGGCCCCCGACACGGGGGAGCAGGAGCTGCGTTCGCTGCTCGGTGCGTTCATGTTCACCGGGCCGCAGCTCGAGCAGCCCGCGGGCACCCTGTCCGGTGGTGAGAAGACGCGTCTCGCGCTCGCGGGTCTCGTGTCGTCCGCGGCGAACGTCCTGCTGCTCGACGAGCCGACGAACAACCTCGACCCCGTTTCCCGCGAGCAGGTGCTGGACGCGCTCCGCAGCTACACTGGTGCCGTCGTGCTGGTGACACACGACCCGGGTGCGGCCGAGGCACTCGACCCGGAACGGGTCATTCTCCTGCCCGACGGCACGGAGGACCACTGGTCGCAGGACTACCTGGAACTGATCCAGCTCGCCTGAGCACTGCGCGTAGATATCGCCGTCGCGGGGCTCTACCGTGGAAACCACCGTCGCTCGCCGACTGGAGGAGTTCATGGCTGACATCGGGGTCTTCGCCAAGAGCGCTCGGATCACGGGACCGTCGCGCGCCGATCTGCAGGCGGAGCTGAAGGAGCGCTACCAGGCCGGAGCGAGTATTCGTTCCCTCGCCCGTGAAATGGGGAGATCGTACGGATTCGTCCGCAACATTCTTGCGGAGTCCGAGGTGGAGCTCCGCGGACGAGGCGGAGCTCACCGTCGCAAGACCTGACCGGTGTCGGTGGGGGAGTGCGGTGTCAGTCGCGGCGTCGGACGGATTCCTCGACGAGGTCGAGCACGGCCGACAGGTTGTCGCCGGCGTGCCCGGAGGCGATGCGTGCGACGAGGCCGTCGAGAACCAGGTCCAGGTAGCCGATCAGGACGTCGGTCGGTACGTCGTCGCGGAGGCGGCCCGCGGACTTCTGCCGCGCGAGGCGCGCCATGGTCGCCTCGGTGAGTTCCGCCGACCGCTGTGACCAGCTTCTGCGGAAGTCGGGATCGTTCCGCAGCCGCCGGGCGATCTCGAGCCGGGTTCCCAGCCAGTCGAACTGTTCGGGCTGGGCGAGCATGTCCCGCATCACCTGGACGAGGCCCTCGTGGGCGACGACGTCCGCCATCCTGGTCGCGTCCTCGTGGGCGAGCGCCAGGAACAAGCCGTCCTTGTCCTTGAAGTGATGGAAGATCGCCCCGCGTGACAGTCCGGTCACTTCTTCGAGCCGGCGGACGGTGGCGCCGTCGTAGCCGTATTCGGCAAAGCAGCGGCGGGCGCCGTCGAGGATCTGACTGCGCCGTGCCGCGAGATGGTCTTCACTGACCTTGGGCAAAGGCTTCCTCCTTCGTCGTTCGCCTGTGCGCGTTTCGGCCCTTCGCGAGAAAGGTCACCTCATGCACTAAGCGCGCACGACCATGTGTCCGGGACGGTGAGATCCGCTCGAAGATGGTCGTGCGCGCTTAGTGCCTGTCCTGGCCGAAAACGCGCACAGGCGCGGTAGCGCCTAGAGCGCCTAGCCCTTGATCATGTTGCGGAGCACGTACTGCAGGATGCCGCCGTTGCGGTAGTAGTCGGCCTCGCCGGGCGTGTCGATGCGCACGACCGCGTCGAAGACGACCTTCTCACCGTTCTCGCGGGTTGCCGTGACCTTGACGGTCTTCGGCGTGACACCCTCGTTGAGCTTTTCGACGCCTTCGATGTCGAAGACCTCGGTGCCGTCCAGCTTCAGCGACGCAGCGGACTCGCCGGCCGGGAACTGCAGCGGCACGACGCCCATGCCGATGAGGTTGGAGCGGTGGATGCGCTCGAACGACTCGGTGATGACGGCCTTGACGCCGAGGAGGCTGGTGCCCTTGGCGGCCCAGTCACGGGACGATCCGGAGCCGTACTCCTTGCCGCCCAGCACGACCAGCGGGATGCCGGCCTTCTGGTAGTTCTGCGACGCGTCGTAGATGAACGCCTGCGGGCCGCCGTCCTGGGTGAAGTCGCGGGTGTAGCCACCGGAGACGTCGTCGAGGAGCTGGTTGCGCAGACGGATGTTCGCGAACGTGCCGCGGATCATCACCTCGTGGTTGCCGCGACGCGAGCCGTAGGAGTTGTAGTCCTTGCGGTCGATGCCGTTCGCGTCCAGGTACTGCGACGCGGGCGTTCCGGCCTTGATGTTGCCTGCCGGGGAGATGTGGTCCGTGGTGACCGAGTCGCCGAGCAGCGCGAGCACGCGGGCGCCCTTGATGTCGCTGACCGGGGTCGGCTCCTTCGGCATGCCGTCGAAGTAGGGTGGCTTCCGCACGTAGGTGGAGTTGGCGTCCCACTCGAAGGTCTTGCCCTCCGGGGTGGGCAGTCCACGCCAGCGCTCGTCGCCCTTGAAGACGTCCGCGTAACCCTTGACGTACATCTCCTGGCTGATCGAGGAGTTGATGGTCTCCTGGATCTCCTGGGGAGAGGGCCAGATGTCCTTCAGGAACACGTCGTTGCCGTCGGCGTCCTGGCCGAGGGCGTCGTGCTCGAAGTCGAAGTCCATGGTGCCGGCGAGGGCGTACGCGATGACCAGCGGCGGGGAAGCCAGGTAGTTCATCTTCACGTCGGGGGAGATGCGTCCCTCGAAGTTGCGGTTACCAGACAGCACCGCGGTGGCGGTGAGGTCGTTGTCCTGGATCGCCTGCGAGATCTGTTCGTCCAGCGGGCCGGAGTTGCCGATGCAGGTGGCGCAGCCGTAGCCGACGAGGTAGAAGCCGAGCTTCTCCAGGTACGGCCAGAGGCCGGACTTGTTGTAGTAGTCGGTGACGACCTGCGAACCGGGTGCCATGGAGGTCTTGACCCACGGCTTGGCGGACAGGCCCTTCTCGACGGCGTTGCGGGCGAGCAGGGCGGCGCCGAGCATGACCGACGGGTTGGACGTGTTGGTGCAGGAGGTGATCGACGCGATCACGACCGCACCGTGGTCGAGGATGAACTCGCCCTTGTCCTCGGACAGGACCTTGACCGGCTTGGTCGGGCGTCCCTCGGCTCCGTTGGCGGCCGACTGCACGTCGACGGCGCCGTCGTCGGCGAACGACAGGGCGGCGGGATCGCTCGCGGGGAACGACTCCTCGACGGCCTCGTCGAGCTGCGAGTGACCCGTGGGGTGGTGCTCCTCCACGTAGTTGTGGATGTCCTTGCGGAACGCGTTCTTCGAGTCCGACAACAGGATTCGGTCCTGCGGGCGCTTCGGGCCTGCGATGGACGGAACCACGTCACCGAGGTCCAGTTCGAGGTACTCGGAGTACTCGGGCTCGTGGTCGGCGTCGTGCCAGAGACCCTGTTCCTTCGCGTACGCCTCGACGAGGGCGAGCTGCTCCTCGGTGCGGCCGGTCAGGCGGAGGTAGCTGACGGTCTCGGCGTCGATCGGGAAGATCGCGGCGGTGGAACCGAACTCGGGGCTCATGTTGCCGAGCGTCGCGCGGTTGGCCAGCGGAACCTCGGCGACACCCTTGCCGTAGAACTCGACGAACTTGCCGACGACGCCGTGCTTGCGGAGCATGTCGGTGACGGTGAGGACCACGTCGGTGGCGGTGACGCCGGGCTTGATCTCACCGGTCAGCTTGAAGCCGACGACGCGCGGGATCAGCATGGAGACGGGCTGGCCGAGCATGGCGGCCTCGGCCTCGATGCCGCCGACGCCCCAGCCCAGCACGCCCAGGCCGTTGACCATGGTGGTGTGCGAGTCGGTGCCGACGCAGGTGTCGGGGTACGCCTGGCCGTTGCGGACCATGATCGTCCGGGCCAGGTGCTCGATGTTGACCTGGTGGACGATGCCGGTGCCCGGGGGGACGACCTTGAAGTCGTCGAACGCGCCCTGGCCCCAGCGGAGGAACTGGTAGCGCTCACCGTTGCGGGAGTATTCGATCTCGACGTTGCGCTCGAAGGCGTCTGCGCGGCCGGCGACGTCGATGATGACCGAGTGGTCGATGACCATTTCGGCGGGTGCGAGGGGGTTCACCTTGTTCGGGTCGCCGCCGAGTGCGGTGACCGCTTCACGCATGGTGGCGAGGTCCACGATGCAGGGGACGCCGGTGAAGTCCTGCATGATCACGCGGGCAGGCGTGAACTGGATCTCGACGTTCGGGTCGGCCGAGGGATCCCAGCTCGCGATGGCGCGAATGTGGTCGGCGGTGATGTTCGCGCCGTCCTCGGTGCGAAGCAGGTTCTCGGCGAGAACCTTCAGTGCATAGGGCAATTTTTCGGTGCCGGGCACGGCCGAGAGGCGGAAGATCTCGTAGGAGTTCTCACCGACCTCGAGGGTGCCTTTGGCGCCGAACGAATCAATACTCGTGCTCACGTCAGCTCCACTCGTCTATGAGGGTCGCCGCCGACGGGGCTGTGTCGACGGCTGCAGGCACTGCGGGCACGGCTGATCCGTGTGCGCTGTCGTGCTAGCGATGACGGAATCGGCCCATACCGCGGTACCTCCGATAGTCTAACAGTACGCTTGTCCTGTGAGAATTCGGGGCGGATCGAGCGTGGACCCCCCGGCGATTCTGCTCGACTCCGATGCGGGACGCGCGCGGACGGAACGGAACTTCGGGGACTCCTCACGTAGTGTTCACGCGAGGCTTACGTTCCTACAGCAAACCCGGATGAGAGATGCCTGCCCCTATCGCCACCGCACTTCCTGCCAGTGTCATGCTCCCCGTCCAGTCGGCCCTCCCGTTGTCGACGGACCTTCCGGAAGACATCGACGTCTCCGACGTGGTCGCGGACGTGTCCGACGACGGCGTGTCGGCGCCGTCCGACGAGGCGAGTGACCTCGCCGCCGTGGTCGATCGCGCGGCCGACCACGGGATCAAGCTGAGCATCGTGGTGCTGGACGAGGATCCCGGCCGCGATTCGCAGCTGCGCGACCTCGCGACCGAGGTCGGGGCGGAAGAGGGCGGCACCGTTCTGGTGCTGAGTCCCAGCTGGGTCGGCACGTACAGCGATTCGATCAGCCGGGTCCTGCTCGAATCGGGTCAGGACCGCACCTACACCGGCGATGCGGTGGTCTCCGCCAATCACTTCGTCGACGAGGTGATCGAGCCGGGACCCCCGTGGGCCTTGTTCACGGCCGTCATCGTCGCGATCGTCGTGATCGCGTCGGGCGCCACGTTCTTCGCGAAATCGCGCCGCAGGTCCGGATCGCGTGACGACACCGCGGAAAAGGGCGACAACGCCGCGGGGGCCGGCACGTCGTACGAGCGACAGAAGCCCTGACGCCTCCCGAATTTCCGGGATAACTCGGCGGCAATTTTCACGATTCGCCCGACTGTGGCCGCTGCCTGCGTCGATGCGCGTAAATAGCGCCGACGATTCACAGTTCGACATTTCCGCTGGTCAAATTACTCATGTGTTATTTGTGACTAAAGTTTCCATAGAGTCCGGAAGTGTCGTACGGTGCATTTGGCGCTCTTGGGGAAGAAGTGTCGCAGGCTGGTGATTGACGTCCAGAGTGACGGCGATCCGGTGTATGCCGGTGTCGTCGAAGCACGGGTAGGTGTGGCTTCCGCAAATTTCTCCCCACGACGAGCACGGCGCGGTGTGCGTGATCGGTGCAGAACCGAGGGAGAGAGTTGTGAAGCGACAAGCACGAGCTGGAGTGGGGCACCGTAGCTTCTCCCGCGGGCACACTCGCACGGCGCGCCTCCTGATCGGATTGGGCATCGTCGGAGCTCTGGTGGGCAGCACGCCCGGCCTGGCCGCCGCGGTACCACCCCCGCCGCCGAATCCGTCCGACAACGACATCGCGCAGGCCCAGACCCAGGTGTCGGCGGGCCTCGGACAGGTCAGTGAACTGATCAACCAGGTGGCCTCCGCGGATCAGCAGCTCGCTCAGCTCGACAACGAGGTCGCCATCAAGCGCGAGGACGTGAACCGGGCGCTGGTCGATCTGCAGAACGCCCGCAGCGCAGCCGATTTGGCGGCCAATGTGGTCGGGGCCTCCCAGCAGGCGCTGCGCGACGCCGGGGCGCAGATCGAACTCGCGCAGAAGGACTTCGACAAGTACGCCCGGTCGAGCTACACGCAGGGCACCAACGTCTCCTCGATCTCGACCTACCTGGGCGCCCAGGGGCCCGGCGACGTCCTGGATCGCGCGCAGGTTCTGAAACTCCTGGCCACCAGCCAGAATGCGGTGCTCGAGGGTCTGCAGCGGGCACGGACCGCGCAGGCCAACAAGGACTCCGCGGCACGCGAGGCCAAGCAGCAGGCGGACGTGGCCGCCGACCAGGCCGCGGCGAAGAAGTCGCTCGCGGAGCAGGCGATCGCGATCGCCCGGTCGGCGCTGCAGGATCAGGCTGCCAAGAAGGCACAGATCGAGAGCAACCGCGCCGCCGCCCAGGCCCAGCTCGAGGCCGCCCGCGGGAACGTCGCGGGGCTGCAGGGGCAGCGTGAGGCATACGCGACGTGGGAGGAGCAGAAACGCGCCGAGGACGCGCAGAAGGCGGCCATCGCCGCCGCGGCCCGGGAAGCCGCGACACAGGCCGCCGCGCGCGTCGCCGCCAACGAGGCGGCTCGACAGCGCGCCGCGGAACTCGCCGCCGGGCAGCGCGCGCACACCACGATCGAGGAGGACTCGGAGGACGAGGACTCCGACTACTCCGCCGACGGCGGGACGACCACACCGAAGTCCACCCCCAAGTCGAAACCGTCGACCAGCGGTGAGGACCTGACCGGCAGCGAGGCCATCGAGACCGTCATCGACCGGGGCCTGTCCCAGATCGGTGTGGAGTACGCGTGGGGCGGCGGCGACGAGAACGGACCCACCCTCGGCATCCGCGACGGCGGTGTCGCCGACAGTTACGGCGACTTCAACAAGGTCGGTTTCGACTGTTCCGGTCTGATGATCTACGCGTTCGCCGGGATCGGCATTTCCCTGCCTCACTACACCGGGTATCAATACACCGCGGGCGAGCAGGTTCCCTCGGAGGAGATGCAGCGCGGCGACATGATCTTCTGGGGCCCGAACGCCAGCCAGCATGTCGCCCTGTATCTCGGAAACGACGAAATGCTGGAGGCCCCGCAGTCCGGATCGACCGTCCAGATCTCCCCGGTGCGATGGGACGGCATGACCCCTTACGCTGTCCGTATGGTGTCGTGATCCATGATGTCGATGAAGTAGTCCGCAGTGCGGATCGTGCTTGGTTGCGGCGGGGGTTGCTTGCACCTGGAATAGTTGAGCAAGTACGTGAACGGGCGGAACGATCTAGGTGAAAGCGGTGGATTCTTGGTGACCTCACGTGATGATGCGGTATCGGAGGGTGCAGCCCGGAAGGAGTCGCCCGCGAAGGCCGCTCCCGAAGGTGTGAAGAACGGGGGTGCGGCCAACGGATCGGGTCCCCAGAACGTCACCGCGCCGAATGCACCCTCACAGAACGCGGGCACGCAGAGCGCGACGACGAAGACGGTCGCGCCCAATCTCGCCGCCGATGTCCAGACGCTGGAACGCGCAATCTACGAGGTCAAGCGCGTGATCGTCGGGCAGGACCGGCTCGTGGAGCGGATCCTGGTCGGTCTGCTCGCGAAAGGGCACGTGCTGCTCGAGGGTGTGCCGGGTGTCGCGAAGACCCTGGCCGTCGAGACGTTCGCGAAGGTGGTCGGCGGATCCTTCTCGCGTGTCCAGTTCACCCCCGACCTGGTGCCCACCGACCTGATCGGTACGCGCATCTACCGGCAGGGGCGCGAGGAGTTCGACACCGAACTCGGTCCCGTCGTCGCGAACTTTGTGCTCGCCGACGAGATCAACCGCGCGCCGGCGAAGGTGCAGTCGGCGCTGCTCGAGGTGATGGCCGAGCGGCACGTGTCGATCGGCGGCAAGCGGTACCACATGCCCGACCCGTTCCTGGTGATGGCGACGCAGAACCCGATCGAGAACGAGGGGGTGTACCCGCTGCCGGAGGCGCAGCGCGACCGCTTCCTGTTCAAGATCCTCGTCGACTACCCGACGGTGGAGGAGGAGCGCGAGATCGTCTACCGGATGGGTGTCGATGCGCCCGAACCCCACCAGGTCCTCGATCCCGAGGAACTCGTCCGCCTGCAGAAGGTCGCGAGCGGCGTCTTCGTGCACCACGCGCTGGTCGACTACGTGGTGCGGGTCATCGCGGCCACGCGCACGCCGGCCGAGTTCGGTCTCCCCGAGGTCGACGGCTGGATCGCGTACGGCGCGTCGCCGCGCGCGACGCTGGGCATCATCTCCTCGGCCCGCGCGTTGGCGTTGCTGCGTGGGCGTGACTACGTGGTGCCGCAGGACGTGCTCGAGGTGATCCCGGACGTGCTTCGTCACCGTCTCGTGCTGTCCTACGACGCTCTCGCCGACGAGGTCAGCCCGGACGACGTCATCTCCCGTGTGCTGCAGACCGTGGGTCTGCCGCAGATCGCCGCACAGCCGACGACGGTCCCGGCCGGCCCCGCCGGTCACCACGGACCGCCTGTCCCGTCCACGTCGGTGCCCGGACCGACGGCGATGAGCCAGCCACGGTGAGTGCGCGTACCGCCGGTGCGCAGAGTTCCGGCCCGCCGCCGTCGTTTCGCTCCGGCGAACTCCGTGATCCCAAACTGTCCGCCGCGCTGCGGACGCTGGAACTGACCGTCCGCCGCCGCCTCGACGGGGTGCTGCACGGCGACCATCTGGGCCTGATCCCGGGCCCGGGTTCCGAACCCGGTGATGCCCGCGAGTACCAGCCGGGCGACGACGTCCGTCAGATGGACTGGTCGGTGACCGCCCGGACGACGCACCCGCACGTCCGGCAGTCGGTGGCCGACCGGGAACTCGAGACGTGGCTCGTCGTCGACCTGTCGTCGAGCCTCGACTTCGGGACCGCCGGCTGCGAGAAGCGGGACCTCGTGGTGGCGGCTGCCGCCGCCGTCACGCATCTGACCAGCGGCGGCGGGAACCGGATCGGGGCGATCGTCTCCACCGGCGCCCAGACCACCAGGATCCCGGCCCGGGGCGGCCGCATTCATGCGCAGGCGATGCTGCGTCAGATCGCGACCACCCCGCACGCCCCGGACGGGGTGCGGGGTGACCTGCAGGGTGCGGTGGAGTCGTTGCGCCGACCCCAGCGTCGCCGCGGTCTGGCCGTCGTCATCAGTGACTTCCTGGGGCCGATCGACTGGGAGCGGTCGCTGCGGGCGATCTCGGGCCGCCACGACGTACTCGGTGTCGAGGTGCTCGACCCGCGAGATCTGGAATTACCCGACATAGGGGATGTAGTGCTGCACGATCCGGAGTCCGGACGGACCCGCGAGTTCACGACCACACCTCAACTGCGCGCCGACTTCGCGCGGGCAGCGGACGAGCACCGCCTGCAGGTGGAGCAGTCGTTGCGGCGCTGCGGCGCCCCGCTGCTCAGTCTGCGGACCGACCGGGACTGGATCTCGGACGTCGTGCGGTTCGTGTCCGCCCGGAAGCACAGCTACGGGACCGCGACGAACCAGAGGTCCCGCCGGTGAGCCTTTCCCAGTTCACCTCACCGTGGTGGCTGCTGTTCCTCCTGGTCGTCGTGGCATTGGTCGCGGGATACGTGTGGGTGCAGCGTCAGCGGCAGAAGCACACCCTCCGGTTCACCAACTTCGCGCTCCTCGAGAAGGTGGCGCCGTCGCGGCCGGGCCGGGCCCGGCACATTCCGGCGCTGCTGATGGTGCTGGCGCTGGTGTTCTTCAGTGTGGCGCTGGCCGGACCGACGGAGGACAAGCGGGTTCCGCGGAACCGGGCCACCGTGATCCTCGTCATCGACGTGTCGTTGTCGATGAAGGCGACCGACGTGGAACCGACCCGGCTGGCCGCCGCGCAGGACGCCGCGAAGTCGTTCGCCGACGGGCTCACCCCCGGCATCAATCTCGGTCTCGTCGCCTTCGCCGGCACGGCCTCGGTGCTGGTGTCGCCGACCACCAACCGGGAGGCGTCGAAGGTCGCGATCGACAATCTGCAGTTGAGCGAGCGGACCGCCACCGGTGAGGCGATCTTCACGTCGCTGCAGTCGATCGACACCCTGGCCGCGGTGCTCGGCGGCAGTGATCAGGCGCCGCCCGCCCGCATCGTGCTGCTCTCGGACGGCAAGCAGACGGTCCCCGAGAACCCGGACGATCCGCGCGGAGGGTTCAC
This sequence comes from Rhodococcus jostii RHA1, assembly GCF_000014565.1. Lineage (NCBI taxonomy): Bacteria > Bacillati > Actinomycetota > Actinomycetes > Mycobacteriales > Nocardiaceae > Rhodococcus > Rhodococcus jostii. Next base: position 7,722,191 of record NC_008268.1, read on the forward strand.
CGCGGCCCGGCAGGCGAAGGACAAGGACGTCCCCATCTCGACGATCTCGTTCGGCACCAGCTACGGCAAGGTCGAGATCGAGGACGAACGCATCCCCGTGCCCGTCGACGATCCGTCGCTGCGGGAGATCGCGAATCTCTCCGGGGGCAGCTTCTTCACGGCGTCGAGCCTGGAGGAACTGCGTGACGTCTACGACACCCTCGAGGAGCAGATCGGTTTCGAGACCACCCGCGGCGACGCCAGCCGCCCCTGGCTCGTGCTGGGTGTCCTGTCCGCCACGGCGGGGCTGATCCTCGCGCTGGTCCTGCGTCAACGGCTGCCGTGATCTGCGTTCCACCGCGGCCCCGCGCTTCCACTCCTGCACATCTGAACAGATAGGTTGATCCCCATGTCTACCCCACAAACTACTGACGCGTCAGTTAGGACGGTGTCCACTCCTCGGTCGGTGCTCGTCACCGGCGGCAACCGCGGGATCGGCCTCGCTGTCGCGCAGCGCCTCGCGGCGGACGGCCACAAGGTCGCGGTCACGCACCGCGGCTCGGGTGCGCCGGACGGCCTGTTCGGCGTCCAGTGCGACGTCACCGACACCGAGTCGGTCGACCGCGCCTTCAAGGAGGTGGAAGCGCACCAGGGTCCCGTCGAGGTTCTCGTCGCGAACGCCGGCATCACCGACGACACGCTGATCATGCGGATGACCGAGGAGCAGTTCACCTCCGTCGTCGACGCCAACCTGACCGGCGCGTTCCGTGTCGCGAAGCGGGCCACACGGTCGATGCTGCGGGCGCGGTTCGGCCGGTTCGTGTTCCTCGGGTCCGTCGTCGGTCTGGCCGGTGGTCCCGGCCAGGTGAACTACGCGGCGTCGAAGGCCGGCGTGGTCGGCATCGCACGGTCGCTGACCCGTGAGCTCGGTTCCCGGTCGATCACCGCAAACGTGGTGGCCCCGGGATTCATCGACACCGACATGACTGCGGTCCTGGACGACAAGTACAAGGACATGATCACCGGCGCGGTTCCGTTGCAGCGGCAGGGCAAGCCCGAGGAGGTCGCCGCGGTGGTGAGCTTCCTGGCCTCCGACGATTCCGCCTACGTCTCCGGCGCGGTGATCCCCGTCGACGGCGGCCTCGGCATGGGCCACTAGCTCTCCCCACTCCACTTCCCGGACTTTTTCTCACAGGAGGACACCTCATGGGCGGATTGCTCGAAGGTAAGACCATTCTCGTCACCGGCATCATCACGGACGCGTCCATCGCGTTCCACGTCGCCAAGGTCGCCCAGGAACAGGGCGCCAAGGTGATCATCACCGGATTCGACCGTCTCCGGCTGATCGATCGCATCGCGCAGCGCCTGCCGCAGCCGGTGCCGCCCGCGCTCGAACTGGACGTGCAGAACCCGGAGCACCTCGCGAGCCTCGCCGACCGCATCCGGGAGATCGCGCCCGAGGGTGTCGACGGCGTCGTGCACTCCATCGCGTTCGCGCCGCGGTCCTGCCTGGGCAGCCCGTTCTTCGACGCACCGTGGTCGGATGTGGGAGTGGCGTTCGAGGTCTCCGCCTACTCGTACGCGTCGCTGTCGAAGGCGCTGCTGCCGGTGCTGAACGACAACGCGTCGATCGTCGGCATGGACTTCGATCCCGCGCGCGCGGTGCCGTTCTACAACTGGATGGGCGTCGCCAAGGCCACGCTCGAGTCGGTGAACCGGTATGTCGCCAAGGAGGTCGGCGAACGCGGTATCCGCTCCAACCTCGTCGCGGCCGGCCCGATCAAGACCCTCGCCGCCAAGGCCATCGCCGGTACCGCCACCGACGACGCCAAGCAGATGAACGAACTCAACACGGCGTGGGACGAGCGTGCGCCCATCGGCTGGAACGTCGATGACCCGGAGCCGGTCGCGAAGACCGTGTGCACCGTGCTGTCCGACTGGCTGCCCGGCACCACCGCGTCGATCATCTACGTCGACGGTGGCGCCCACGCGATGGCCGGCTAGGGCACGACCCGGGGAGTGCGCCCCGAACGGCACCACGGAAGATGGGGATCATGATCGCTGCGAATTCGACGGACGGTTCCGGTTCCCGGTTCGATGCCCTTCTCGTGTTGTCGTTCGGGGGTCCGGAGCAGCCCGCCGACGTGCGCCCGTTCCTGGAGAACGTCACCCGGGGCCGGGGGGTGCCGCCCGAACGTCTGGACGCGGTCGCCGAGCACTACCTGCACTTCGGGGGTGTGTCGCCGATCAACGCCCTCAATCGCGACATCATCTCCCGCGTCGAATCCGAATTGGCAAGCGCCGGAATGGATTTGCCCGTCTATTTCGGTAACCGGAACTGGCATCCGATGGTCGAGGACACCGTCGCCCGGATGGGCGCGGACGGGGTGCGATCCGCGCTCGTGTTCCCGACGTCGGCGTGGGGCGGGTACTCGGGCTGCAGGCAGTACCACGAGGACGTCGCCCGGGCACGGGCCGCGGCCGGAGACGGGGCACCGCACCTGCGGAAGCTGCGGCAGTACTACGACCACCCGCTGTTGATCGGTGCGTTCGCCGACGCCGTCCGCGAGGCCGCGGCGCAGCTGCCCGCCGACCGGCGGGCCGACGCACGGCTGGTGTTCACCGCGCATTCCGTGCCGGTGTCCGCGGACCTCAACGCGGGACCGCCCGCGGAGGGCGGTCATCTCTACAGCCGGCAGGTGGCCGAGGCGGCCCGGCTCACCGCCCGCGCCGCCGGCTTCGACGACTTCGACCTGGTGTGGCAGTCCCGGTCCGGGCCACCCCAGGTGCCGTGGCTCGAGCCGGACATCTGCGACCACCTCGACGCCCTCGCCGCCCGCGCGGTGGGCGCGGTGATCGTGTGCCCGGTGGGATTCGTGTCCGATCACCTCGAGGTGGTGTGGGATCTCGACACCGAGGCCCGGGACAGGGCGGCCGACCTCGGCATCGACTTCGTCCGTGCCGCCACCCCCGGAACGGATCGGCGTTTCGCGGAACTCGTCGTCGCACTCGTGACCGAGCAACTGTCCGGCACGCCCGCCGAGCGGCTCGGGTCCGAGCCGCTGCTCGGTTCGACCCTCGACGGTCAGTCCTGCGCGGTCGACTGCTGCAAGGCCGTCGTCAGGCCGTCAGGCCGCCCCGCGCACACGCATTGACGGCGGCGGTGCGCGCCGAGCGCACCGCCGACCGCAGCGGCCGCAGCAGGTCCTCGAGCGTGGCCGCACCCGACGCGGACACGGTGCGTGCGGGGGCCATCTGCTCGGCGACCGTGAGGATCGCGGCCACCTGATCGGCCGAGTCCAGGATCCGCAGCGCCCGCGGGGCGATCGTCGTCGGATACCGGTGCCGCGCGGACTGCGCCAGCGCATCGGCGATCAGCGCGCGCGGATCGGCGCCGAAACCGGAATCGAGCATGTGCAGCGCCTCGAGCGCGGCCGCGGCGTCGCGCACCGCCTGCCGCATCGAGAACTCGGCCTCACCCAGCCCGGTGTGGTGGGCGTCGAGGGGAAGCCGCTCGATCGTCGACACCGTCCAGCGCAGCACGTCGGGACCCTCGACGTGCGGGACCAACCCCGTTCCGGACCGGCCGGGCGGTCCGACGAGCACACCCTCGCCTGCGCTGATCGCGGCGGACGCGAACTCGGTGCCCGCGGGAAGCCCGCGGACGTCTCCCGGGCCGGGCAGCACCAGCCGGATCTCGGTCTCGGGTTGCGACACCGAGCGGCGCATCGCCTGCAGCAGCGCCGTCACCCCGGCGTCCCGCGGGTGGGGCCACGGCAGCCCGGTGCGGCCGGCCGTCTCCTCGTCCCCGGCGCAGGCGAGATGCATCGGCGCCCACGCGTGGAGGGCGTCGATGACGTCGTCGGGTGCACTGTTCCCGGCGAGCCAGGAACTGGCCCACACGGTGAGAGTGGCGCTGGGTGAAGTCACGATAAACGAGCATATGTCGGCGTGGCGGCGTGTGCGTAATGGCGCCGCTGGCATAGCGTCAGCGCCCGTGAGCGGAGGCGACAGATACGGCGACATCTTTTCCGGGCACCCACGCGCGCGCAAGCCCGTGACGCCGACGGTCCCGGCCGAGCGGGACCTGGTGGTCGAGGATGCGGGCACCGGTTTCTGCGGGGCGGTGGTGGGGTTCGAGCGCACCTACGACGGCGATTTCGTCCGCCTCGAGGACGGGGCGCGCCGCACCCGGTTGTTCGCGATGCGGGAGGCGGCGTTCCTGATCGACGGGAAACCGGTCACCCTGGTCCGCCCGGCGGCCAAGCCCGCCGGACCGGCCACCACCCGATCGGCGTCGGGATCGACCAAGGTGGCGGGGCTGCGGGCCCGGACGGCGCTGGCGAGCCGGATCTGGGTGGAGGGCGTGCACGACGCCGCCCTCGTGGAACGGGTGTGGGGGCACGACCTGCGCGTCGAGGGTGTCGTCGTCGAGCACCTCGAGGGTCTCGACAATCTCGGGGAGCGGCTCGCCGAATTCCGGCCCGGCCCCGGACGGCGCGTCGGTGTCCTCGTCGATCACCTCGTCACCGGATCGAAGGAGACGCAGCTGACGCAGGGACTCGGGCCGAACGTGCTCGTGACCGGGCACCCGTTCATCGACGTGTGGGAGGCGGTCCGCCCGTCGGCGGTGGGCATCGAGGCGTGGCCGAAGATCCCGCGCGGTGAGGACTGGAAGACCGGGGTGTGCCGCGAATTGGGGTGGGGGACACCGCGCGACGGCTGGCGCCGGGTCTATTCGGCCGTCAACACGTTCCGGGACCTGGAGGCGCCGCTGATCGGGGCGGTCGAACAGTTGGTCGACTTCGTCACCGTCGGTTCCGGAGATTCTGGTTAGATGGTGTTGTGGCTGCATTGATTTGGCTGGTAGCGGGGGTGCTGCTCGCCGCCGCGGAAGCGTTGACGGGGGATTTCTTCCTCCTCATGCTGGCGGGCGGTGCGCTGGCCACGGCCGGGGTCACCGCGATCACCGACTTCCCGGTCTGGGTCGACGCGGTGATCTTCGGGGTGCTGTCCCTCGCCCTGATCCTCGGGGTGCGGCCGGTGTTGTTGCGTAAGTTCGAGACCCCGCCGCCGACCCCGACCGGGATCGAGGCGCTGACCGGCAAGCAGGCCCTGGTGCTCGAGGAGGTCGCCGAACACGCGGGGCAGATCAAGCTCGGCGGCGACGTCTGGACGGCCCGCCCGCTCGACAGCACGGAAGTGTATCCACCGGGAACGACCGTGACGGTAATGCAAATTGACGGCGCGACCGCCGTCGTGTGGAGGGGACCGTAGATGGCAGCGCTCATCGTGTTGATCGTGCTCGTGTTGTTCGTCGCCCTGGTGGTGGCCAAATCGGTGGCGCTGGTGCCGCAGGCCGAGGCCGCGGTGATCGAGCGACTCGGCCGGTACGCGCGGACCGTGTCGGGCCAGTTGACGTTCCTGATCCCCTTCGCGGACCGCATCCGGGCCAAGGTGGATCTGCGGGAACGGGTGGTGTCGTTCCCGCCGCAGCCGGTGATCACCCAGGACAACCTGACACTGAACATCGACACCGTCGTGTACTTCCAGGTCACCAACCCGCAGGCCGCGGTGTACGAGATCAGCAACTACATCGTCGGCGTCGAGCAGTTGACCACCACCACGCTTCGCAACGTCGTCGGGGGCATGACGCTGGAGGAGACGCTCACCTCGCGTGACTCCATCAACGGGCAGTTGCGCGGCGTGCTGGACGAGGCCACCGGCCGGTGGGGCCTGCGCGTCGCCCGGGTCGAACTCAAGAGCATCGATCCGCCGCCGTCCATCCAGGAGTCGATGGAGAAGCAGATGAAGGCGGACCGCGAGAAGCGGGCCACCATCCTCACCGCCGAGGGTCACCGGGAGTCGGCGATCAAGACGGCGGAGGGCGACAAGCAGTCCCGCATCCTCGCCGCGGAGGGCGCGAAGCAGGCGTCGATCCTCACGGCCGAGGGTGAGCGGCAGTCCCGCATCCTGCGGGCGCAGGGTGACCGGGCCGCGAAGTACCTGCAGGCGCAGGGGCAGGCGAAGGCGATCGAAAAGGTGTTCGCCGCAATCAAATCCGGCAAGCCCACCCCCGAGCTCCTCGCCTACCAGTATCTGCAGACGCTGCCGCAGATGGCGCAGGGCGACGCGAACAAGGTGTGGCTGGTGCCCAGCGACTTCGGTGACGCCCTCAAGGGTTTCGCGAAGACCCTCGGCGCGCAGGGGCAGGACGGGGTGTTCCGGTACGAGCCGTCCACCACGGAGGAGGATCTGCCCAAGCCCGAGGACGATTCGGAGGAGGTCGCCGACTGGTTCGAGACCAAGTCCGACCCGGCCATCGCGCAGGCCGTCCGCGCCGCCGAGGTCGAGGCACGTCGTCCAGTCGACGGGCCGGGACCGCTCGCGAAGTCCGGTGGCGCCGACGAGCATCCGCCGCTGGATCCGGGTGGCGCGCCCGGGCAGCTGCCGCCGCCCGTCACGCCGCCGGGTCACTGACCGACTCCGACGCGGCGTAGCGGCCAGCAACGGCCGGAGTACTCCGAAGAGCTGTTCGGGTGTGTGCTCGAGGTAGAAGTGATCGCCCGTCATGATGCGCACCTCGCGCAGCTCGGTGGTGTGCCGATCCCAGGCGTGCAGATCCCGCTCGCCGACCAGCGGATCGGCGTTCGCTTCGAGCACGTGCATCGGACAGGGAAGCGGCGGGTCTGCGGGATCGCGGTACCCGGTGCAGAGGCGGAGATCGTCCCGCAGTGCGGGGAGGCAGCGGTCCCGCCACGCCGGCCGGGCCGGGAGGTCGGCGGGCAGCCCGCCCGTGGCGCGCAGCAACTCGATCAGGGCCGGGTCGTCCCAGGTCGTCGACCGGCGGCAGCGGCGAGGGCAGGTGCGGCGCCGAGTACGCGGACAGTAGCAGCGCCCGCGGGAGCGGGTGCCCGGCCGCGCGCCGGCGGCACGCGAGCCGGTACGCGATGAGCGCCCCCATGCTGTGCCCGAAGAAGACGTGCGGCTGCGTGAGTGGTTCGGCGAGCTCGGACTCGAGTGCGGTGACGAGGGACTCGACGCCGGTGAACCCGGCTTCGCCGGCACGGCTCTCCCGGCCTGGCACGGCAACAGGCCATACCGACACGTGCGGGCTCAGGGCGCGGTGCCAGTGCCGGTACGTCGAGGGTCCGCCGCCGGCGTGGGGGAAGCAGAACAGCCGGAGGGTGCCGGGCACGGCGCTACGCGGCCGCGACGAGCGTGGCGAGTTCGTCGGCGAGAGCTGCCACCGTGGACCGGATCTGGTCCTCGGTGTGGCACGAGGTGACGAAGAAGCGCAGCCGCGCGAGGTCTTCCGGCACGGCCGGGTAGAGGATGGGGTTCACGTTGATGCCGCGCCGGAGCAGGGCGTTGGACAGGGCGAGGGTGCGGAGTGAATCCCCGACGATGCACGGGATGACCGGGGTGTCCTCCGAGTCCCCGGTGTCGATTCCGGCGTCCGTGGCGAGCTGCAGGAAGAGCCGGGAGTTGCGGCGCAACCGGTCCAGGGCCTCCGGTTCGGCGCGCATCTGCCGGATCGCGGCCAGGGACGCCGCGGCATTCATCGGCGTGATCCCGACTCTGTAGACGAAGCCGGGCGTCGTGTACTTCAGGAAGCGGATGAGCTCGGCGCTGCCCGCCACGTAGCCGCCGCAGCCGGCCAGGGCCTTCGACATCGTGCCGGACCACAGCTCCACGTCGTCGCGGTCGACGTCGAAGTGCTCGCCGATGCCCCCGCCGGTGGCGCCGAGCACCCCGATACTGTGCGCCTCGTCGATCATCATCAGCGCCCGATGCTTCTTCTTCACCGCGATCATCGCGGGCAGGTCGGGGATGTCGGTGGTTGGGCTGTGCAAGGCGGCATGGGAGGGCCGGTGGCCTTCTCGGCGCACAGATCCGGGTGACCGAATCTGTGACCGTGCGGAGCTCGATTCTTATCTGGGCAGGCCCGGATGGGAGTGTGTGGGAGCGACGCCGGAGCGGGGGGCGTCGCTGGTCAATCCAAAAAGATGTTGCGGGACAGCACTTCTGGTGAGGTGTATCGAGGTATGCACGGATCGCGGTTCGAGTCCGCGGGGCAGCAGGCGGGGTTGAGCCGGATGCTCGACGGCGCGCCCGAGGGCCGGTTCGCCGGTGGCGTGGTTCGGGCGGTGCTTGAGTTCCTGACGGAGGTCAGGCCACCTGGCGGCTCGTAGGCTTGGTCTTGGCGGGCTGGGCTGTTGGAGCGCATCGCGACTCCTGGGACTCCTGGCCCGCCACGTGCTTGCGGCGCTCACGCATCCGCTGGTATCGGACGTTGTCGCGCCGCCGCGGGTCGATCTTGTAGCGCGCCGTGACGATCGCCCGGCCCTCGGCCTCGGTGATCGGCGTGCCGTCGACGTCCCGCAAGGCGTACGGCTGGCCGGCACGCATACAGGCGGCGATCCGGGTGACCAGATGGGTGGCCAGATGACAGATCGCGGACTCGTGGTGCCGGTCGCCGACCATCAACCGCTGGTACTTCGCCGCGAACTGGGTATCGACCCTGCGGGCCTGGTCGGCAGCGGTGCACAGCATCTCACGCAACAGCGGATCCCCGGCCTTGGTGATCGAGGACTCGACCTTGCTCACCCCGGACTGGCTGACCTTGGGAACCAGAGCGATGACCGCGCTGATCACCGCCCCCACGCCGGGAGCAGAGGCAACGATGCCGGCCGGGTCGGCGTCGGCGTAGAGGTTCGCGACTCGCTCGTCGATCTGCTTGATCTGACGGGTCAGGAACAGTGCCTGTTCGGCTTCGTGGGCGATGTCCTCAGCGAGCTCGGCGAAGTCTAGCAAGGGCAGCCGGGCGAGCAATTCGGAGTCGATCCGGTCGTTCTTGGTGTGCTTGGAGTAGTACTTACGCAGGTCGGCCGACTGGGTGGTCGGGACCATCACCACGCGTGCACCGTGGCGACGGAACCACTCCGCCAACACGATCCACGCGTTCCGGGTCGGCTCGACCACCACGGTCAGCTCTGCCGGATCGGGCAGGTCCAAGTCCGCCCACAACCGTTCCAGAACTTCCGGCCACGCCATACCGTGGCACCATCACGGGCGAGCGTTGCCTGATGCTCCGCCCGGACAGCCACGTCGATCCCCAACGTCAATGCCATCGTCATTACTCCTGTCGGTCCACATCCCTGTTCACCAGGTGACTGACCATCGCGGCCACGGCCCAGACATTCTCTAAGCAGGAGTCCACGCCTACCGGCCGGCTCCAAGATCCCGAACAAGGACACCGTTCGACCAGACACCGAGCCCGCAGACGACCACTCAGAAAGCCAGGGATCACCAGGTGTCCCGGTCGGACGTTCGGCCCGCCTGCGGACTCCCTCCGAGGCTAAATGTCGGAGGTCGGCGTTACAGTCGAGGTCCTGCGAGACAAGGGGTGCCACATGTGCTGGTGGGAGGGTTGATGGATGACGTCAGGGCGGTGCCGGCATCGTTGTCCGGTCGGTTCTCTGCGCTGCGGTCGACACGGAATCACCACCGGCTGTGGGGCGGCGCCGCCGCGCCGACGGATCCACTCGCCGATCCACGCACCACTCCTGCACAAACCTGCCGCGTCGTGGGAGTCGCCGGGACGGTGAGCATGGCGGGCGATCGCGAGTCGTCTCGGACTGCGACGGTGCTCGCCGCTCATGAATTGGGCCCGGCATGACCGGGCCGGGATCGACCGTGCCGCGGCAGTTCGCGTTCACCACCCGCGCCCATGTGGCGGTCGACGCCGTGACCGGTGAGCCGATCGGCCTCGACGACGTCGACATCCGGGTGGGGTGGCTGCTGGACCTGATCGCGGCGGCGGGTGCCGAGTTGGTATCGCGGCTGTGGAAGCCGGCAACGTTCGATGTGCTCGCCGCCGGTCGGGACCGCCAGGACCGCAGACTGCCCGCACAGGGTCATGTCGCCGCGGCCCGCCTCGGCTGGAACCCGACCTACCCGGACGGGGTCTATGTGCCGTCACGGGTCACGCGGGTGGTTACCGCTCAGGTGATGGCCACCCTGCGGACACTGACGCACCGGGACACCGCGATCACGGCGCTCTCTCACCGATTCGACCCGGCCACCGGAGCTGTGGCGTGGCCGACCGAGCCGGGCGACCATGTGTCGGCGGGCTTCCTCCGCGGCGTGCGACGTCAGCTCGCCGCCCGCGCCCGCGGCGGTGGGGCACCGGCCGGCCGGTTGCGGATTAGCGACGTCCAGGGACTGCCGCAGACGAGCGCGATGGCCTGGCTGTCGGCCGCCGATCGACAGCTCGCACAGATCGCCGTCACAGACCGTGACCTGGTGTTGACGGTAAAGCTGCCCACCAGCCCGGCCCCGTCGGGGCGGGCGCAGTGGCGGCGGGTGCGGCTGACCGCCGCCATCCCCGCGCACCTGCACGGCAGAGCTGTCATCGACTGGCATCTGCCGACCCTGGTCCTCGACCGCCGGGGCCTGCTGTGGCGGTGCGCGGCGACCGAACCCGTCCCTGCCGACGACCTGGACTCGGCCACCGTCGCGGTCGGGGTCGACTGGTCCCCGTCCACTCTCGGTGCCGCCGCCCTGACCGCCGACAACCCGGACGGGCTGGTGTCGGACTACCGGGGCTTCACCTACGACGACCGCGGCCTCGGGATCAAACTGGCCCGCCTACAGGCCGAGGGGCAGCTGCTGCACGCCAAGGCGGCCCGGTTGACGCAACTGGCCGCCACCGCCCCGCCCGAGGTCCGCGCCCAGCTGGAGGAGAAGATCGCCGTCCTCGACGCCCACCGCAAAGCGGTGGGTATCAAGCGGGGGAAAATCAACCGGGAACTCGCGTTCCACTTCGCCCGCCAGGTCACCGACTACGCCGCCACCGCCCAGGCGCAGCTGATCGCGGTCGAGGATCTCACCACCCTCGAGACCCGCGGGCACGGCCGGGTCAACAACAACCGGGCCGCGCAGTCCGCCCGCCGACAAGCCGTCGCCGCCCTCGCCCACACCGCCGCCGGTGCCGGCATCACGGTGGTCTCGGTGCCCGCCCGGGGATCGTCCGCACAGTGTCCGGGCTGCGACGAACCACTTGCACGCCCCGGCGGCTACCACACCGCGTGGTGCCCTCGCTGCCGGGTCGGCGGCAACCGCGACCACGTCGCCGGGGTGAACCTGGCCAAACGCGCACTGCTCGGAAAAGGCAAGGTCACCCGTCGGCGTGGGCAGTTACCCGCGGTCCGGGTGGCCAAGCACGCGCCGGTGCGGCCATCGCGAGACAAACACGGTCCCACCCCGAGTCGGCCACGGCATCGCCGGGTCCGCCGCAGCCTGCCCACCGCACCACGGCGGTTGGGGGTGAATCCGAAACAGTATGTTCCTGCATCACAAGCGTCGGTGTGGGACACGGTCGAACCCGCACCGCCGCACGGTGATGCGGGTAGCCGTGACACACGTCCATCTCTAACGCCCGCCACACCAGTGGCAAAGGACATGAGATCTACGTAGACGCTGTCGTGGATGACCAGGCAGTGACGTTGGTGGCGTGTCCGCTCACGAGGGCGATCCGTCCTCGGTGCCGAGCAGGCCGGCCAATTCGGCTTTGAGTTCGCGGTGTACCGGATTCTCCCCGGACAGCAGCCGACTGGCCGAGCGGGAACTGCCGTCGCGGGCGACCGCGTCCTGCACCGCCGACACGACGGCGGGGTGCCCGGACATGCCGAGGTAGTTCTACCGGGGCTGCGCCCCAGCCCGACGAGGCATGTGGGGGCGGGCTGCAGTCAGGGGCCCCGGCCAGTCGGGTGATGACCCTGGTCGACGTTGTCGATCGGGTGTATGAACCGTCGTAGCGGTTGGTTGGCCTACCGGCCGCCCGATCGTCCGGAGCTCATCATGACCATACCGCGCAGCGTCGCCGATGTGCTGACCACGCACACGCTCTTCGAGGTCGAATGCATCGACCGGATGTACCTCAACGTCTACGTTCCCGGGCTGCAATACGCCCCGGGTCTCGTCGCCTACGTGCACCGACAACTCGGGTTGCCGGTCGCCTCGACCGCCCCGTTGGCGAGGATCACCGACCGCTTCTCGGCGGCGGTGCACCGTTTCGCCGACACCCGACACATCCCGTGGGTCGACTTCGTCAAGGGTCAGCGCAAGGACGACGTCATGCACGAGCACCTGCAGCACTTCACCGCGGCCGAGGGAGTGGTGTTCATCGGACGGGCGCAGGAGAAGACCCCGTTGTTCCGCACCGAGAAACGCCGCGACGCGGACGGCAACAGCTACCCGTGGATCGTCAAAACCACCGGCATGGTCAACCATTACTACTTCTACTGCGTCGACGCGGACTTCGGACCTTTCTTCCTCAAGTTCTGCTCGTACTTCCCCTACAACGCCAAACTCTGTATCAACGGCCACCATTGGGCCCAACGTCAGGCGGCGAGGGCCGGGCTCGGGTTCACCGCGCTCGACAACGCCTTCGCCGCCGTCGACGACCCCGACGCGCTGCAGGCGATCTGCGATCGGCTGACCGGTCCCCGGATCGATGCCCTGCTCCGCAAGTGGCTGGCGATTCTGCCGGATCCGTTCACCGACGCCGATCGGGACGTCGGCTACCGCTACGACCTGTCGATCCTCCAGGCCGAGTTCTCCCTGACCCAGATGCTCGACGCCCCGGTCTCGGGGCGGGTGTTCTTCGAGCAGGTCATCCGCGACAACCTCGATCTCGGTCGCCCCGATCAGGTCACGCTGGTGTTCGACCGGCGGTTGATGCGCCGGGGGCCGCGTGCCACCCCGGGACGATTCCGCACCCGGGTGATCACCGAAGGCGTCATCCCCAGCCTGCACGTCGACTACAAGCACACCACCATCAAGCAGTACCACAAACAGGGACGCGCCCTGCGTACCGAGACCACCATCAACGACACCCGCGATTTCCACCTCGGGAAACGACTGACACATCTGCCCGCCCTGCGGGAGATCGGCTTTCACGCCAACCGACGCCTGCTGCGCGCCGGGCGACTCAGCCACGACCCGATCACCGGCGCCGACGCCCTCGCCGCCATCACCGGCCCCCTCACCACCGCCACCGGCACCCGCGTCCCGGGCTTGCGGTTCGCCGACCAGCGCAGCCACGCCCTGCTCTCCGCGCTGCTGGTCTTCCGGCTGCACCCGAACGGCTTCACCAACAAGGACTTGCGCACCCTCACCGGCGAGCTGCGCGGACTCGACCCGGACACGGTGTCTACTGGGCAGATGACCTACGACCTGCGCCGGCTGAAAACCCGCAACCTCATCGTCCGGATCGAGGGCACCCACCGGTATCAGGTCACCAACCACGGACTCGACACCGCGAAGTTCCTCACCTGTGTCCACGATCGGGTCCTGCGCACCGGCCTGGCCGAACTCGCCACGCCGACAACCACTCCCGGTCGCCTGCGATCGGCTGCTACCACGTATCGCAACGCTGTCGATACCCTCACCGGCACAGCGCAACTCGCAGCCTGAAACACCAAGCCGTCGAACGTGACCCGAACACCACAAACTTGACCCCAAAATCCGGCTACGCCATCTTTAGCTACCTAGCTGGAGAAGTTGACGACCTCCGCGCCCCAGATCATCGACGTGTCTCGCGTGGCGCCGTCGTTGACGAGGAAGTACGGGTTGCTGACCCGAGCCCCTCGGCCGTGTTCAGCCGTGCGGCGAGCGCCTGAACCTCCGGGAACCCCGCGATGCGGAACTCGGGTGCGACCGCGGTGCGTAGGGCCTCCGGTTCCTACGAAACCGACGGTTCCGGCCGTGGGGACACGGGTGCGTGGTGCGAGGTCACGTGCGCGATGACATCGCCGAGGGTGCGGCTAGGGGAGAACCACTGCGGTTCGACGACGAGACCGGGGAATGCGCGGCTCACCCCGCCGAACAGGTCGGTGATCATGATCGAGTTGAATCCGAGGTCGCCGACGAGCGTATGTATCGCCTTCAGCGCCGCTGCCGGGAATCCGCTGACCCGGGCGACTTCCGCGCGCACCCTCGTCGCGACGTCGCCGACCGGTGTAGCGGGGACCCGGCCCGGCGTCCGGCGTCGCCGCCGGCACGGGGAGGGCTACTCCGGGAACGCCGTTGGCGGCAGCAGCGAGGACGGCGGCCTGTTCCCGGAAGAGCGCGATCGGTTGTTCCCTGGTGGTGTCTCCGGGTCGGGCGTCGGGCGTCGCGTGGGCGGGTGCGGGGTCGGCGCGGCCGCGGGTGCCTCGTCGGGTGTCCAGAAGCGAGCGGTGGTCGCGAACTCGTATCCGCTGAGCCGTCGGCGGACTCGGGCACCCGGCTCGTGGATGTCGCCCGGGGGCGACTACGTGATGAGGGCGCGTCCCGTTCCGCACACCGCGATCGCCCAGAGCACGCTGGTGAACGTGCCGATGATGAACTGTTCCGACGCGTGCGGTTCGCGCAGTTCTGGGTAGCGGGCCAGTCCCTTGACCGCCAGGACGACGGCGATGCCCTCCGGCCAGGCCGCGAGGATCGCCACCGCGACGGCGGCACGCTCGAGGAGTCCGATGATCCGTCCGCCGCGCAGCGGCCCGGCGTCCGGCCGCGGGTCGGAACCGGCGTCGGGCTGGCGGCGCGCGATCCGGAACGCGGCCAGCACGAGGGGCGCCCCGCCGGTGGCGGCGGCCGCGACACACAGGACGAGGGTCGCGGCGAGCGCGAAGCCCGTGACCGGGGTGGTGGCGGACGCGGCGAGCGCGGCGACGGCCAGGGCGAGCGCGACCACGATCGGCGCCGCCCACTGCGACATCCAGCGGGGGCTGCGCGGCGCCGCGAGCACCAGCGGGGCGACGGCGGCGACGCCGAGGGCGATGAGTGCGAGGGTCGTCACGTGTCCGCCTTGCGTAGGAGTCGTTCGGCCAGTCGTCGTCCGGCGCTCTCGACGTGCCAGCCGGCGGTGGAGAGTCGTTGGGAGACCGCCTGCTTGCTGATGCCCAGCGCGCGGGCCGCCTCGGTCTGGGTGGAGCCGTGCCGCATTTGTTCGACGGCCTCGCGGCCCTCCTCGGTGCGGCGCGCGACGAGGATCGCGACGAGGGTGAGGGCGGTGTCGGCGTCGGCGGCGCCGTCGGGGTCGGAGCCTTCGACGGCCACCCGGCCGGGGGCGTTCTTGGCGCGGTCGACGGCGACCCGTGCGGACTCGAACGCGGGGCCGCGCCCGGCCCGGGTCTCGGCGGGGAGGGGTTCCTCGACGGGGCCGGCGCCGATGCCGATGCTCCAGTGTTCGCGTCCGACGAGGTCGAGGGCGAGGTCGACGACGGTGGCCGGGTCCGCGACCACGGCCTGGACCTCGTCGCCGGCGGTCCGCTGGAACGGGCGGACGAGGTCGCGGTGCGCGAATTCGGTGAGGAGTTGGGCGACGCGGTCGACGTCGCGGCGGCTTCCGCGCTGGTCGACCGTCAACACGAACATGGGTCAAGGTTAGAAACTGGATACCACGATGTCAAGACTCAAAGCTTGACTTACTTGGTTCAAGGCTGCGCTATTGACTCGTCCTCGGCGGGGCGGTCCACGGCCACGTCCGGCATCGCGTCGCCGGAACCGTCCAGCGGCCGCCGGGAGTCCACCACCAGCCCGGCGATTCCGGCGACGATGCACACCGCGGACAGCACGAGAAGTCCCGGCTTCGTCTCCCCGGTGAGGGCGTCGCCGAGAACGACGATGCCGACGGTTCCCGGCAGCACACCGACCACCGTGGCCAGCACGTACGGGACCAACCGGATCGAGGACACCCCGGCGCAGTAGTTCACCACGGAGAACGGGACGAACGCGATCAGGCGCAGCGAACCGACGGCGAGCCAGCCGCGCCGGGCGATCCGCTCGTCCACCCGGCGGATCGTCGGGTTGGAGATGCGCTGCCACACCACGTCCCGGCCGACGGCGCGCACCAGGTAGAGGGCGAGTACGGCACTGACCGTCGACGCCAGCACCGCGATCGCGATGCCCAGCCACGCACCGAACAGCAGACCGGCACTCAGCGTGAACACCGTGCGGGGGAACGGGAACACCGTCATCACCGCGTGCACGGCGACGAAGACGAGCGGAAAGGCCGGCCCGACGGATCGCGCCCATTCCCGCACCTGCAGCACGGACGGGTGCGGGGCCAGCAGCGCCACGACGACCAGCGCGACTGCCAGTACTGCGACGCCGATCACCCTGCGGTCCCCGAGGCGTCTCTTCACAGGGCACCAGGCTACCCGGGTGACCGGTGCGGGGCGCCGCGAGCGGCGGTCAGGACGGGCGGCGGCGCCCCGTCACGGTCGCCTCGACGCAGACCTGCCCGCCGGACGTCCCGGCCACCCGGGCCACCGCCACCGAGCGGCCCGCCCTGACCACGTCCGCGGTGAACGTCGTGTCGCGGTCGAGGGGAACCGGGCGGAAGTAGTTGATCCGCGCGGAGGCCGTGTCCATGTCCGCGCCGCCCCGGCTCAGGGCCGCGCGCGCCGCGAGGTCCACCGCGCATGCCTGGACGCCGCCGTGCATGAACCCGAGCTTGTTCGCGACCAGCGGGTTGGCCGGCACCACGACCCGGGTGCCGGGTCCGTCCTCGATCCGCCCGCCGATCCAGTCGAGCGGCGCGGCCCCCGGTTCCGGGAAGTCGGGCAGGGCCGACCCGGCCGCCGCCGGCGCCGGCAGGTCCACGAAGTTGCCCCACAGGGTGCCGGTGGCGATGAGGGTGCCCGCCGAGTCGTGGACGCGGGCGGTCGACGTGCCGCCGTCGGCGGTGAGTGCGAGGAGCCGGCTCTCCGCCCGCAGCGTCGGGCCCTGCCACCGCCGGGGTGTGAGGACGTCCACCGACAATTCGGCCGTGACCAGGCCGTCGCGTGCTCCGCGCCGGTCCCACACGGTGAATCCGAGGAGATCGTCGAGCAGCACGGCGAGGACGCCGCCGTAGGGGGTGCGGGCGGTATTCGAGGCGAGCGCACCGATGTCCATGCTCATACGATTGAGTGGTTCGCCGCGGTCGTCGACGTCCCGGGTCGGCGCGCCGAGGCCGAACAACCGCTGCGTGGCGGTGCGATCGGTGACCACCGGTTCGTGCGCAATGCGCATGACCTGAGGTTATTCATCGTGTGGTGATCCTCACGATAGGGGGCGCCGAACTGCGGCTAGCATCACAGTCACACAATGTATTGATCGATCGCTCATCAGGGAGAGGAAGCCGACACCGTGTCATTAGCTTCAGAAGCCGAGGAAGCTGCGCGGGCGTACGCCGACTGGCAGCACTCCGTGGCCGGAGTCCTCGCGAAGTCGCGTCGGATCGACGCCGCGGAACTCGGTCCGGAACCCCAGAAGCTCCTCGAGACCGTCACCTACGACGGTGTCACCGTCGCGCCGCTGTACAGCCCGCGCGACGAGCGTCCGGAGCAGCCCCTGCCCGGCACCTTCCCCTACGTGCGCGGCGCGGACGCCACCCGGGACGTGAACGCGGGCTGGCTGGTCAGCGCCCGCTTCGGCGAGGGCGCGGAGGCGGCGGACGTCAACCGCGCCGTCCTCGACTCCCTGGAGAACGGTGTCAGCGCGCTGTGGCTCGCCGTCGGCGGCGCCGACCTTCCGGTCCGGTCGCTGGAGACGGCGCTCGACGGGGTCCTCCTCGACCTGGCACCGCTCACCCTCGACGCCGGAACGGACGCACCGCTCGCGGCGCGGGCACTGTTCGCGCTGCTCGACGCGCGTGCCGCCGCGGGTGACGGGGTCACCGACCGCACCGCGGTCCGCGTCGGCCTCGGGACCGCCCCGCTCACGAGCGCGTTCTCCGGTACCGCCGACGTGGCACTCGGCGACGCGGTGGCCCTCGCGGCCGAGGCCGCGTCGCGCGCGGAGAGTGTGCGGGCAATCACCGTGGACGGCACCGCATTTCACAACGCCGGCGCGTCCGACGCCGAGGAACTCGGCGCGGCGATCGCGGCGGGCCTCGAATACCTGCGGGCGCTCACCGAGAGCGGCCTGACCATCGGGCAGGCGCTCGGGCAGCTCGGCTTCCGGTTCTCGGCCACCGACGACCAGTTCCAGACCATCGCCAAGTTCCGGGCGGCGCGGCTGGTGTGGGCGCGGATCGCCCAGGTGTGCGGCGCGTCCGACTTCGGCGGCGCCCCCCAGCACGCGGTCACCTCGGCCGCGATGATGGCGCAACGCGATCCGTGGGTGAACATGCTCCGCACGACGCTCGCCGCGTTCGGAGCCGGTGTCGGCGGCGCGGACGCCGTCACGGTGCTGCCGTTCGACGCCGCACTGCCCGCCGGGGCGCTGGGAGTGTCGAAGACCTTCGCCGCCCGCATCGCCCGCAACACCCAGCTGCTGCTGCTCGAGGAGTCGCATCTCGGCCGGGTGCTCGATCCGGCCTCCGGATCGTGGTACGTCGAGGACCTCACCCAGCAGGTGGCGGCCAAGGCGTGGGAGTTCTTCCAGCAGATCGAGGCGGCCGGCGGCTACCTCGCCGCGCTCGACGCCGGCCTGATCTCCGAACGCATCGCCGCTACCCGCGCCCAACGTGATTCGGACATCGCGCACCGCAAGACCACCGTCACCGGCGTCAACGAGTTCCCGAACCTCGCGGAGGCACCGCTGCCCGCGGGCGCCGCCGAGACCGGCAGCGTCGCCCGGTACGCCGCCGCGTTCGAGGCGCTGCGGGACCGCTCCGACGCCTACCTGGCGGCGCACGGTGCGCGACCCGCCGTGTTCCTGGCCCCGCTCGGCCCCGTCGCCGAGCACAACGTGCGGACCACGTTCGCCGCGAACCTGCTGGCGTCGGGCGGCATCGAGGCCCGCAACCCCGGCCCGCTCGCAGTCGGAGACGGCAGCATCGCCGCCGCCGCGAAGGACTCCGGCGCCGGTATCGCGGTGATCTGCGGTACCGACAAGCGGTACGCCGCCGAGGCCACCGCCGCGGTGGAGGAACTGCGCGCGGCCGGTGTCGGCACCGTGCTGCTCGCCGGCCCGGAGAAGGTCGTCGCCGACGCCGACGGCTCCGCCCGGCCCGACGGATTCGTCACCGCCCGTATCGACGCAGTCTCGGTCCTGTCCGGCCTGCTCGACACCATCGAGAGCTCGAGCGACTCCTCGGGCGACACAGGGAGCAAGAAGTGACTACTCGCGAGGTCAAGCACGCGATCGGCAGCTTCGCCGACGTGCCACTGGAGGATCCGCAGTTTCCGCAGCCGTCCGCCCCGACGCCGGAGCAGACGGAGGAGCTGATCGCGGCCGCCGCGGCCGCGAACCACTACAGCCCGGAACAGGTGGTGTGGTCCACCCCCGAGGGCATCGACGTCAAACCGGTGTTCACCAAGGCCGACCGCGACGCCGCCGAGGCCGAGGGCTACCCGGTGGGCAGTTTCCCGGGCGCCGCACCGTTCGTGCGCGGCCCGTACCCCACCATGTACGTGAACCAGCCGTGGACGATCCGGCAGTACGCGGGCTTCTCCACCGCCGCCGAATCCAACGCCTTCTACCGCCGCAACCTCGCGGCCGGACAGAAGGGTCTGTCGGTGGCGTTCGACCTGGCGACGCACCGCGGCTACGACTCCGACCATCCGCGGGTGCAGGGCGACGTGGGCATGGCCGGGGTGGCGATCGACTCGATCCTGGACATGCGTCAGCTGTTCGACCACATCCCGCTCGACCGCGTCAGTGTGTCGATGACCATGAACGGTGCGGTGCTGCCGATCCTCGCGCTGTACGTCGTGGCCGCCGAGGAGCAGGGTGTCGCCCCGGAGCAGCTGGCCGGAACCATTCAGAACGACATTCTGAAGGAGTTCATGGTCCGCAACACCTACATCTATCCGCCGAAGCCGTCGATGCGGATCATCTCCGACATCTTCGCGTACACCAGCGCGAAGATGCCGAAGTTCAACTCGATCTCCATCTCCGGGTACCACATCCAGGAGGCCGGGGCCACCGCCGACCTGGAGCTGGCGTACACCCTCGCGGACGGTGTGGAGTACATCCGCGCCGGCCTCGACGCCGGCATGGAGATCGACAAGTTCGCGCCCCGGTTGTCGTTCTTCTGGGCGATCGGCATGAACTTTTTCATGGAGGTCGCGAAGCTGCGGGCGGGTCGCCTGCTGTGGAGTGAACTGGTCGCGAAGTTCGAGCCGAAGTCCGCGAAATCGTTGTCGCTGCGCACCCACTCGCAGACGTCGGGTTGGTCGTTGACCGCGCAGGACGTATACAACAACGTGGCCCGCACGTGCGTCGAGGCGATGGCGGCGACGCAGGGGCATACCCAGTCGCTGCATACCAACGCGCTCGACGAGGCGCTGGCCCTGCCGACGGACTTCTCCGCCCGCATCGCCCGCAACACCCAGCTGCTGCTGCAGCAGGAGTCGGGGACCGTCCGTCCCATCGACCCCTGGGGCGGATCGCATTACGTCGAGTGGCTCACCCACCAGCTGGCCAACCGGGCGCGCGCGCACATCGCCGAGGTCGAAGAGGCCGGCGGCATGGCGCAGGCGATCAGCGAGGGCATCCCGAAGCTGCGCATCGAGGAGGCCGCGGCCCGCACGCAGGCCCGCATCGACTCCGGCAGGCAGCCGCTGGTCGGCGTCAACAAATACGTGCCGGACGAGGCCGACGAGATCGAGGTCCTCAAGGTCGAGAACTCGCGGGTCCGCAAGGAGCAGCTCGAGAAGCTGGACCGGCTGCGCGCCGACCGCGATTCGGACGCCGTCGAGGCGGCGCTCGCCGAGCTGAGCCGCGCCGCGGCCACCACCGAGGCCGGGGCGAGCGAAGCGACGGGTCATGTCTCGATGGAGAACAACCTGCTGGCCCTGGCGATCGACGCGGCCCGCGCGAAGGCCACCGTCGGGGAGATCTCCGAGGCGCTCGAGAAGGTGTACGGGCGCCACCAGGCCGAGATCCGGACCATCAGCGGGGTGTACCGGGACGAGGCCGGAAAGGTCGAGAATATCAGCAAGGCAACGGAACTCGTCGAGAAGTTCGCGGAGGAGGAGGGCCGGCGTCCCCGTGTCCTCATCGCCAAGATGGGGCAGGACGGCCACGACCGCGGCCAGAAGGTGATCGCCACGGCCTTCGCGGACATCGGATTCGACGTGGACGTGGGACCGCTGTTCCAGACCCCGGAAGAGGTCGCCAACCAGGCGGCCGACAACGACGTCCACGTGGTCGGTGTGTCGTCGTTGGCCGCAGGTCACCTCACGCTGGTGCCTGCGCTCCGGGAAGCCCTCGCGGCGGTGGGACGTCCCGACATCATGATCGTCGTCGGCGGCGTCATCCCGCCCGGCGACTTCGCCGAACTGTACGAGGCGGGTGCCGCCGCGATCTTCCCGCCCGGGACGGTCATCGCGGACGCCGCCAGCGGTCTGCTCGAGAAGCTGGCCGCGCAGCTCGGCCACGACCTGACGGGCACCCCGGAATAGCATGGGGCGCCCTCCAGTCGACATCGATGCCCTCGCCCAGGCCGTGCACAACAATCAGCGCGCCGGCCTGGCGAAGGCCATCACCCTGGTCGAGTCCACCCGGACCGACCACCGTGAGGCGGCGCAGCGGCTGCTGCTCGAGCTGCTGCCGGAATCTGGGAAGGCGCACCGGGTGGGTATCACCGGTGTGCCCGGCGTCGGGAAGTCCACGTTCATCGACGCGCTCGGGATGCACCTGATCGGGCAGGGGCACCGGGTCGCGGTCCTGGCCGTCGACCCGTCGTCGACGCGCACCGGCGGGTCGATCCTCGGCGACAAGACGCGGATGGCGCGGCTGACCGTCGAGAAGGACGCCTACATCCGGCCGTCACCGACGTCGGGCACGCTCGGCGGGGTCGCAAAGGCGACCCGCGAGACGATCGTGCTGCTCGAGGCCGCCGGATTCGACGTGATCCTCGTCGAGACCGTGGGCGTCGGGCAGTCCGAGGTGACGGTCGCGAACATGGTGGACTGCTTCTGCTTCCTCACCCTGGCCCGCACCGGCGACCAGTTGCAGGGCATCAAGAAGGGCGTCCTCGAACTCGCCGACCTCGTCGCCGTCAACAAGGCGGACGGCAAGCACGAGCGGGAGGCGAAGGGCGCCGCCCGGGAACTCGCGGGTGCACTGCGGCTGATCTACCCGCACGACGCCGTCTGGACGCCGCCGGTGATCACGATGAGCGGCCTCGAGGGCGTCGGTCTCGAGGACTTCTGGGACACCGTCTGCCGGCACCGTGAGGTGCTCACCGCGGCCGGGCAGTTCGAGGAGAACCGGCGCCGCCAGCAGGTGGACTGGACGTGGACGATGGTCCACGATCAGCTGCTGCGCCGGCTCGCGTCCAACACCCGGGTCAAGGCGATCCGCGGCGAGGTCGAGCAGCGGGTGCGGGACGGTTCGCTGACGGCGGCGCTGGCCGCCGCCGAGATCCTCGACGCGTTCGACGGCACCGACGCGTCAGCCGACTGATTTCGCGAAGCGCCCGACCCGGTCGACGAGATCGTCGAAGAACGCGGCCGGGTCGGTGCGCACCGCGATGTCGACGTTGGGTTCCCGGTTCCAGTGCCCCACCCAGTCGGCGACCGTGGTGCCCCGGGTGAGCCGGCCGTGCAGTTCGACGTCGACGGTGGCCGGACGGGTCCTCGTGATCGCCGGGTTCAACGCCACCGCCGCCGCGAACGGATCGTGCATGTGCGCCAGGAAACCCTGGTCGTGGGTGCGGTGGAAGTCCATGTAGAAGCGGATGGCGTCGGACAGGTGCCGGATCACCGGGTTGGACGCGGTCGAGCGCACCTGCGGCCCGTCGTCGGGGGAGATGATCTCGGCCGGTGTGCTGCCCGCCGCCTCCGCCAGCCGCCGGACGTGGTCCGGTGTCATCTCGATCGTCTCGGTGACGTCCAGTCCGCACAGGATCGGGCGCCTGCCCGCCGGCAGCCCGGAGAACGCGTCGAACACCTCCTTGGCCGCCTCCGGGTCCACCGACACGTTCCACTCGCTGGTGGGGGTGGTGTTGCCGGGGTGGTTGAACGCCCCGCCCATCACGACCAGGCGCCGCAGCAACCGGGGCAGCTCCGGTTCCTCGCGGATCGCGAGGGCCAGATTCGTCAGCGGTCCCGTCACCAGCCCGGTCAGCTCGCCGGGGTGGGCGCGAACCAGATCGACCCACAGGGTGGTGGCGTCCCGCTCCGACAGCGACCGCCCGGACGGGGGGAGGACGGCGTACCCGATGCCCTGGGGTCCGTGCGTGTCCTCGGTGGTGCGCAGCGGGCAGTCCAGCGGCACCCGGGCGCCGAGCGCCACCTCGATGTCGGGTGCGCCGCACAGGGCGAGCCAGTTCAGGTTGTTCGCCGCGACCTGCTCGACGGGCACGTTGCCCGCGGTGCTGGCGATGCCGACGATCTCGGCCTCCGGACTGGCCAGCAGGTACAGCAGGGCGAGGGAGTCGTCGATGCCGGTGTCGACGTCCACGATCAGCCGGTGTGCGGGGGCGCTCATGCGACGCGCACCGCCGGACGGTGCCGGACCGGGAAGTTGACCGACCGGGCGATGAAACACTTCTCGTGTGCGCGGGTGTGCAGCTGTTCGGCGCGCGCGACCATCGACCCGTCGGCGACGGTCACGACCGGCGCCAGCACGACCTCGGTGAACTCGCCCGCCCCGTCCGGGTGTTCGACCATCGTGCCCGTCGGGTCGTCCCGGTAGTCGACGACGACCACACCGGCCGCGGCGGCCAGCCCCAGGTACCACAGCATGTGGCACTGCGACAGCGACGCGACGAGCAGTTCCTCCGGATTCCAGCGGGTGGCGTCGCCGCGGAACGACGGGTCCGCGCTGCCCGGCAGATCGGGTTTCCCGGCCGCCGCGATCACGTGGTCGCGGTCGTAGGCGTCCGGGCCCGCCGTTCCCGCGCCGCGGTTGCCGGTCCAGGTGACCGTCAGCGTGTAGTCGTGTGTGCTCACCCGACCATTCTTCACGGCCGCGCGATGAGTTTCGCCGGCGGGCACGGTCTGCCTCCGTAGGGCACGACACGGCGACCGGAGGAGACGGACATGGCACGGGACACGGCACCGGACTGGGTCGCTGGGGAGCGGCGCGACCTGGCGTCGATGCTGGCGGGACTGACGCCGGAGCAATGGGACGCGCCGTCGCTGTGCGCGGGGTGGCGCAGCCGGGAGGTGATCGCGCACATCACCATGCCGTACCGCCTGTCGACGCCGCGGATCCTGCTGAAGATGGTGAAGGCGCGCGGCAACTTCAACCGGATGTCGGACGCGCAGGCCCGCGAGGACGCACGGACCGTGACCGCCGACGCGCTGCTGCACACGCTGGAGGAGAACGTCGCGCACCCGTGGAAGCCGCCGGGCGGCGGCTTCGAGGGGGCACTGTCCCACGACGTGATCCACGGTCTGGACGTGTCGGTGGCGCTCGGCCTGGGCAGGCGGGTCCCTGACGACCGCCTCGACCGGGTGCTCGGCGGCGTCGGCCCGAAGCACGTCAAGTACTTCGGCACCGACCTGACGGGAGTGCAGCTGACCGCGGACGATCACCCCTGGACCTTCGGTGCGGGTGCGCCGCTGCGCGGTTCCGCCCAGGACCTGCTCCTCGTGCTGTGCGGTCGCCGGTTGCCGCCGGGACATCTGAGCGGGGATCCGAGCGCACGGTTCACAGCGACGGGCTGAGCCCGGGCCAGGAGGGGGCGTCGCCGCCCCAGGGCCGGGCCGGGAACGGGTAGTCGTCGAATTCGGCCAGGGCGGGACGGGCGGTCACCAGGTCGCCGTGCGCGGTGAGGCAGCGGGGCCCGGGCATGGCGGGCGGCGGCGGATCCTCGGATCGGCCGTCCGCGGTCAGCAGCCACGCGCCGGTGCGGGCGAGTGACACGTCGACGGAGCGGCCGCGTCCGTCGACGTGCCCCGCGGCGACGGCGTCGACGATGCCGGCGGCGAGCAGATAACCGGTGGCGTGATCGAGTGCCTGCGCGGGCAGCGCACCCGGGGTGTCGCCGCCCTCGATCGTCGCGATCCCCGACGCCGCCTGGACGATGCTGTCGAAGCCGCGGCGGCGCGCCCACGGTCCGGAGCCACCCCACGCGCACACCCGTCCCCGCACCAGATGGCCGGGGGCGTCGTCGAGCAGCCCGTCCAGTGCGCCCGGACGGTACCCGGTGACGACCACATCGGCCTCGGCGAGCAGGCTGCCCCACACCAGCCTGCCGTCCGCGGACCGCACATCGAGCAGCGCGGTCCGCTTGCCCTGCCCGGTGTCGAGGTGCTGCACGACGATCTCGGGGATCGACGGCGGATCGATCCGCAGCACGTCGGCGCCGAGCAGCGCCAGCGTGCGGGTGGCGACGGGGCCGGCGATCACCCGGGTCAGGTCGAGGACCTTCACCCCCGCCAACGGCCCCGAGCCGGGCACCCGGTGGGAGCGGTGCCGTGTCCGGGGACGGGAGCTCTCGGCGTGCACGACGGTGGAGACGAGGTCGCCGGACGCGGCGGCCGCCCCCTGCGCGCTCGCCGCCCACTCCGCCGCGGTCCGCACGCGCACAGCGATGGCCTGCGCCGCGGCGGCACGGTCCTCGACGTCGGCGGCGGTCAGGCGCCCGATCCGGGCGGCCACCGCGTCGCGGCCTGCGTCGTCCGAGAGGGCGAGTGCCGCCAGCAGTCTCGTGCGGTGATGCGGGTAGTTGGCGTGGGTCCGCACCCAGCCGTCCGACGCCGCGAAGAACCCCGACAGCTCCGCGAAACCGGACACCGGGGCCCCTGACACCCGCAGCAGCCGGTCGCTCGCGAACGAGGCGGCGATCCGCTCGGGATCGAGCCGCCACGACCGGGGGTCGCGGCCGTGCGCGCTGTCGTACCGGTCGACGGCGCCGGTGAGCGCGGCCACCGAACCGGCCGCCAACGTGAGCACGGGGAGGCGGGCCGCCAGGTAGTTGCCGGGGTCGCCGTAGTCGATCACGGTGGGGATCATCCGGGCACCTGCACTGTCATATCCGCGCCGTCGATGGTGGCGGCCGGCAGTTCGGTCTGCGTGACGATCTCGGAACGGTAGCGGTCATAACCCGGGAGAGTCATGGGCTCACGGTAGCGAGCAACCGGTTGCACCGGTCGCGCACTGCGGCACGAAGCGGTGCGGCGCGGTCGGCCAGCGCCGACTGCTCCCGGACGTACTCGGCGCGGCCGTGCGGGGTCTCGATCGGGATCGGGGTGTACCCGTAGGCGGTGAGGTCGTACGGGCTGGCCCGCATGTCGAGTTCCCGTGCGGCGAGCGCCAGCTCGAAGCAGTCGACGGTCAGGTCCGAGTCGATCATCGGCGCCAGCTTGTAGCAGAACTTGTACAGATCCATGGACGCGTGCAGGCACCCGGGCTGTTCCCGCCCGAGCTGGTCTTCGCGGGTCAACGGCTCACTGTTCCGCGGTTCGGCGGCCGGGGTGAAGAACCGAAACGCGTCGTAGTGGGTGCACCGCAGGTTCAGCGACTCCACCACGGAGTCGGTGCCGCCCGGCCCGAGCCGCAGCGGGACGCTGCCGTGCCGCACCTCCTCGGAGCGGTAGACCATCGCCCACTCGTGCAGGCCGAAGCAGGACAGGTGGGTGGGACGCCCGGCGGTCGCCTCCATCAGTCGTGCGGTGAAGGCGACCGTGTCCGAGCGGCGCTGCAGGAATTCGGGGTCGACGGTGACCCCGCGGTCGGTGCGGTGATACCCGCGGAGTTCGGCGTACTCCTGCCCGTCGGCGAGGACCGTTCCCCACCCGGGGTGCCAGCGCAGCAGCTGATTCGGCCGGTAGCTGTAATAGGTGAAGAGGAAGTCGATCACCGGGTGGGTCTCGCCGCGTTCCCGGCGCTGCAGGTGCGGTCCGATCAGCGCGGACACCCTCGCCCGGTGCCGGTCGCGGCGAGGGATCCACTCCGACGCGTCCAGAACGTCCATCCGATCAGCTCGTTCGCTGTCCCGGATTGACGCCGTTGACGCGGTGGGTGCCGTCGCGGACGGTGCCCACGTATTCCTCGACGAGGTCCTCGAGGGCGACGATGCCGACGATCTGCCCGGACGCGTCCGCCGCCGCCCCCAGGTGGGAGCTGGCACGCCGCAGACTGGCCAGGGCCTCCGCGAGGGGGGTGGTGGTCGACATGCGCGGCAGCGGACGGATGTCCGACCGCGGGATGACGGTGTCGGGTCCGGCCTCCTCGTCGAGGATGTCGTCGAGCACGTCCTTGAGGTGCAGGTACCCGACCAGTGAGCCGTCGTCGGCGCGCACCGGGTACCGGGAGTACCCGGTCTCGACGACGGCCTGCTCGATGGCGCCGAGCCGGGTGCCGCCGTCCGACAGGGGGATGGTCCGGGCCTTGTCGAGGGGGATCATCACCTCGCTGACCGTGCGGTCGGTGGTCTCCAGCGCCTGGGTGAGCCGGCGGTGTTCTTCCGCGTCGATCAGTCCCTCGGATCGGGATTCGCCGATCATCTCGGACAGCTCGACCGCCGACACGGTGACGTCGAGTTCGTCCTTCGGTTCCACCCGCAGCAACCGCAGCGTCAGGTTGGCGCACAGGTTGTAGAAGGAGATCAGCGGGCGGGCCAGCTTGATGAACAGCAGGTGCACCGGGACCAGCAGCATCGCCGTCCGCTCCGGGCCCGCGAGCGCGATGTTCTTCGGCACCATTTCACCGAGCAGGATGTGCAGCACCACGATCAGCGCCAGCGAGATGGTGAACGCCACCGGGTGCAGCAGCCCGGCGGGCAGGCCGACCGCGTGGAGCGGCACCTCGAGGAGATGCGCGATCGCCGGTTCGGCGACCTTGCCGAGCAGGATCGAGCAGATGGTGATGCCGAGCTGCGCGGCCGCCAGCATCAGCGACAGGTTCTCGCCCGCCGTGATCACGGTGCGGGCGCGTTTCTTGCCCTGCGACTCGAGGGCCTCGAGCCGGTCGCGGCGGGCCGAGATCAGCGCGAACTCGGCGCCGACGAAGAAAGCGTTGCCTCCCAGCAGCACGAAGGTCAGCAGCACACCGAAGAGGTTACTCATCGTCGTCCTCCTCGCTGTCGGTGTCGCCGGTCTCGTCGGGCTTGGGGGTGAGCAGCACCCGGTCGATGCGCCGGCCGTCCATGTGGGTCACGGTGGCGACCCATCGGCCGCCGGGGTCGTGTGCGCCCTCGGGCAGTGGCAGTTCCACCTCGTCGCCCTCGTCGGGTATCCGCCCGAGCTCGGTGAGGACGAGTCCGCCGAGGGTTTCGTACTCACCCTCGGGTGCGGTATAGCCGGTGGTGTCGGAGACCTCGTCGACGCGGAGGAGCCCGGAGCAGGACCAGCCGTCCCCGACCCGCTGGACGTCGATCTCGGATTCGTCGTGCTCGTCGCGGACGTCGCCGACGATCTCCTCGATCAGGTCCTCCATGGTGACCATCCCGGCGGTGCCGCCGTATTCGTCGACGACGAACGCGACCTGCATGCCGTCGGACCGGATCCGCTCCATCAGGGCGTCACCGTCCAGGCTGGAGGGCACCACCGGGACCTTCTGGGCGAGCGAGTTGAGGCGGGCGGTGCGCCGGCGGTGGGCGGGCACCGCGAACGCGTGCTTGATGTGGACGACGCCGACGGCGTCGTCCAGGTCGCTTTCGACGACGGGGAAGCGGGAGAACCCGGTGCGGGAGGCGGTGTCGATGAGGTCGGCGACCGTGTCCGTGGTGGACAGGGTCACGATCTTCACGCGGGGGGTCATCAGTTCCTCCGCGGTGCGTTCCCCGAACCGCAGCGAGCGGTTCACCAGCAGCGCCGTGCCCTTGTCGATGGCGCCGCGCTGCGCGGACGTCCGCACGAGCGACCCCAGCTCCTGCGGGGACCGCGCCGACCGCAGTTCCTCGGCCGGTTCGATGCCGAGGCGTCGCACCAGCCAGTTCGCGGTTCCGTTGAGCCCGTTGATGGCCCACTTGAAGATGAGCGAGAACGCCGCCTGCATGCCGGCCGTCGCGCGTGCGGTGGGCAGGGGGTGGGCGATGGCGAGGTTCTTCGGCACGAGTTCGCCGAACACCATCGAGAACGAGGTCGCGAGGACGAGGGCGATCACCAACGACGTTGCCGCGGCAGCGGATTCACTGAACCCGATCGCGGACAGCACCGGGGTGATGAACCGTGCGAGGACCGGCTCGGACAGGTAGCCGGTGATCAGCGTGGTGATGGTGATGCCGAGCTGCGCCCCGGACAGCTGGAAGGACAGGGTGCGGTGGGCGTGCTGCACCTGCCGGGCCCGGCGGTCACCGTCGCGGGCGTGCGAGTCGACGGTGCTGCGTTCGAGGGCGGTGAGGGAGAACTCGGCCGCCACGAACAACGCGGTACCTGCGGTCAGGGCGAGAAAGCCGAGGAGGGCGAGAATGCTGAGCGCGATGTCCATGTGTCATCGCCGCCGAGCTGAGGAACGGGGGTCGCCGGGTTTGTCTCCCGGCTCGCTAGAGGAGCCCTCCGAACCGGCGGAATCGGAGTCCGGTTCCACGGAGCAGGAGGCGACGGCACTCCCGGAGACGGCGGGTGGGGCGCTTGCTTCGTGTGTGGGTGCCGCGGGCACCGGAGTCCTCTCGTTCGGCCTCGACGGCCCGGACGGGTCCGGCGCCGAGAATGGTGTGGTTGAGCGACCCATGATACCGGTGGATGTCCGGTTCCGTGGAACAGGACACCCACCGGCGCATCAGGACGCGGTCGTCACCAGCCGGCCGGCAGCGGGCGGCCCTCGGCGAACCCGGCGGCGGACTGCACACCGAGAACGGCCCGCTCGTGCAGTTCCGCCAGCGTCCGTGCGCCCGCGTAGGTGCAGGTACTGCGCACACCCGAACAGATGTGGTCGATCAGGTCCTCGACGCCGGGGCGTTCCGGGTCCAGACGCATCCGCGAACTCGAAATACCCTCCTCGAACAGGCCTTTCCTGGCCCGGTCGAACGCGGTGTCCGTGGCGGTGCGCGCCGCGACCGCACGCTTGGAGGCCATGCCGAAGCTTTCCTTGTACGCGTTGCCGGACTGGTCCACCCGCAGGTCGCCGGGCGACTCGTAGGTGCCCGCGAACCACGATCCGATCATCACGTTCGACGCGCCGGCGGCGAGGGCGAGGGCGACGTCGCGGGGGTGACGGACGCCTCCGTCGGCCCACACGTGCGCGCCCATCGCGCGGGCCTGCGTGGCGCATTCCTCGACGGCGGAGAACTGCGGCCTGCCCACCCCGGTCATCATCCGGGTGGTGCACATCGCGCCCGGCCCGACCCCGACCTTCACGATGTCGGCGCCCGCGTCGATCAGGTCCCGGGTGCCTGCGGCGGACACGACGTTGCCGGCGACCAGGGGGACACCGAGGTCGGCCTTCTTCAGTGCGCCGAGGACGTCGATCATCTTCTGCTGGTGGCCGTGTGCGGTGTCGACGACCAGCAGGTCCGCGCCCGCGTCCACCAGGGCGCGGGCCTTCGCGGCGACGTCGCCGTTGACGCCGACGGCCGCGGCGACCCGCAGCTTCCCGTTGCCGTCGACGGCGGGCTGGTAGATGCCGTCCCGGATGGCGCCGGTGCGGGTGAGGACCCCGGCGAGGGTGCCGTCGGGGTGGACGATCACGGCGAGGGAGTCGTGTTTGCCCTCGAGGAGTTCGAACACCTCCCGCGGCGACGCGGAGTCGGGGGCGGTGACGAAGTCGGTGAGCGCCACCGAGCGCAGTCGCGCGAACCGGTCGACGTCCGTGCAGGAGCCCTCGGTGACGACGCCGACGGGGCGGTCGTTCTCGACGACGACCACGGCGCCGTGCGCCCGCTTCGGCAGCAGCGCCAGGGCGTCGGAGACGGCGGCGTCGGGGCCGAGCGTGACCGGGGTGTCGGCGACCAGGTGCCTGCTCTTGACGAACGACACGGTCTCCGCGACGGCGGGCGCCGGAAGGTCCTGGGGGAGGACCACCAGACCGCCGCGGCGGGCGACCGTTTCCGCCATCCGGCGTCCCGAGACCGCCGTCATGTTGGCGACGACGATCGGAATGGTGGTGCCCGACCCGTCCGAGGTGGCCAGGTCGACGTCGAATCGGGAGGTGACCTCAGTGCGATTCGGCACCAGGAACACGTCGTCGTACGTCAGGTCATAGGGAGGGCGATGCCCGTCGAGGAACTGCACATGTCAGGACGATACCGGGGAAGTTGCGGTGGTGTCGGATGTCCGCTGGGCCTGCGACCTGGACAGTCCGATCGTGGCCACCAGCATCACCGCGACCGCGCAGCCGACCACCACGAGTCCGGGGCCCGCCACCCGCAGCCGCTCGTCGAGGACGGTCATGCCGAGGAACACGGCGGCGAGTGGTTCGGCGATGGTCAGCGCGGGCAGCGACGCGGACAACGGTCCCACCTGGAAGCCGCGCTGCTGCAGGTACACCCCGACCAGGCCGGCGGCGACGAGCGCCCACGCCTGCCAGCTGCTCAGCACCGCCCACAGCCCGCGGGGCACCAGTTCGACGACGTACTTGGTGAACGCGACCGCCACCCCGTACAGGATGCCGCCCGCCCCGCCGAGCAGCAGCGCACGCCATCCGGGGTCGATCTTCGATATCCCCGCGGCGGCCGCGACCGCCACCACCGCCAGGAGGATGCCGAGCGGCAACACCCATTCGCGGAAGGGGGCGTCGATGTTGCCCTCGGTGGGGTCGCCGATCACCAGGAAGATCGCGAGCGCGACGGCCAGTGCGACGGCGAGGGCCCAGGTGGTGCGGCTGAGCCGGTACCCGGAGAACTTCGCCGACAACGGCAACGCGAACAGCAGTGCCGTCACCAGCAGCGGCTGCACCACGAGCACCGATCCGAGCGCCAACGCCACCGCCTGCATCGCGTACCCGCCGCCGTCTCCGACGAAGCCGGCCCACCAGCGGGGACTGCGCAGCAGGGTGGTCATCAGCGCGGCGTCCTCGGGGACGGCGGACGCCGCGCTCTGCTGGGCGACCGACGCGCACGCGAACAGCAACGCCGCGATCAGTGCGCACACGATCGACGCGAACGGCAGGGACATGCCTCTCAGTGTGCCCCGCGGTTGCGGTGTCCGTGCGGAGTTGACGCAGGTCCGGGTTTCCGGCCGCGTCGGGCACCCGCCCGCGGTGCCCCGCCGTCCCCGGGGCGGCCGCGGCGGCCCGGGCGACCCCCGGTGTCGTGCGCCTGCCTGCCCTTCTTCGGGGTGTCCTGCGCCGGTGCCCGGGTGTCGGGCGCGGGGACCGGCTTCCCGGTGGGGCGGCGGGCGCCGGTGATCTCGGCCAGCACCGTGTCGCCGGGCCGCACCCGCACGCCGTCCACCTCGATCCCGGCCTTGCGGGTCAGCTTCTCGACCTCGGCGCGTTCGTCCTCGGTGACGAGGGTGACCACCACGCCGGACTCGCCGGCGCGGGCGGTGCGGCCCGCGCGGTGCAGGTAGTCCTTGGGGTCGGCCGGGGGGTCGACGTGGACGACGAGCGAGATGTCGTCGACGTGGATGCCGCGCGCCGCCACGTCGGTGGCGACCAGGACCGGGGTGGTGCCTTCGGCGAACGATTCGAGGGTGCGGGTGCGGTTGTTCTGCGCCTTGCCGCCGTGCAGGGCGCCCGCGGAGATGCCCGCCTCGTGGAGTTGCTGCGCGAGCCGGTCCACACCGTACTTGGTGCGCACGAACATGAGGGTCCGACCCAC
Source organism: Rhodococcus jostii RHA1 (assembly GCF_000014565.1). Classification (NCBI taxonomy): domain Bacteria; kingdom Bacillati; phylum Actinomycetota; class Actinomycetes; order Mycobacteriales; family Nocardiaceae; genus Rhodococcus; species Rhodococcus jostii. Next base: position 7,754,754 of record NC_008268.1, read on the forward strand.
CCGTGAACCGATATGTGCCACAACGGATTTCTTGTCGACCCGGTCGACGAACAGCAGGTGGTGGCGCATGGTGCTCACCGACGCCGTGACCGGCGCCGTCGAGTGGGTGACCGGGTCCCGCAGGTACCGGCGGACGAGGGTGTCGACCTCCCCGTCGAGGGTCGCCGAGAACAGCAGCCGCTGACCGTCCGCCGGGGTCTTGTCGAGGATCGTCGTGACCTGCGGCATGAACCCCAGGTCGGCCATGTGATCGGCCTCGTCGAGCGCCAGTACGGTCACGTCGTCCAGGGACACCGACCCCTGCGCCACGTGATCGGCGAGGCGTCCCGGCGTCGCGATCAGCAGGTCGACCCCCCGCGACAGGATCTCGACCTGACGTTTGATGGGAATCCCGCCGACGACGTTCGCCACCCGCAATCCCACGGACAGGGCCGGCTCGTCCAGCGCCCGCTCGATCTGCAACGCCAGTTCACGGGTGGGCACCAGCACGATGCCGCGGGGGAAGCCCCGCCTGCTCGCGGCGCCCTTGAGCCGCACCAGCATCGGCAGTCCGAAGGCGAGGGTCTTCCCGGACCCGGTCGGCGCGCGGCCGAGGACGTCGCGGCCCGCGAGGACGTCGGGAATGGTGGCCGCCTGGATCGGGAACGGCGCCCCGATACCGCTGCGGTCGAGGGCGTGGGTCATCACCGCGGGGAGACCGAGCGCGAGGAACGTCTCACCCACCGGTGCGGGGGAGGAGAACTCGTCGTCGGGCATATCGAGAAGGCTACCGCCTCCGAGTAGGGGCCTCCGACGCCTCGGCCGTGACGTACCCGCGGTACGTCACGGCCGGGGACGGGCAGTGTGCGACGCTCAGGCCTGCACTTCGCTGCGGTCACCGCTCCAGAGGGTGTGGAACTTGCCCTCCGCGTCGACCCGCTCGTAAGTGTGGGCGCCGAAGAAGTCACGCTGCCCCTGCGTGAGGGCCGCGGGCAGCCGCTCCGCGCGCAGCGCGTCGTAGTAGGACAGCGACGACGCGAAAGCCGGCACCGGAATGCCCAGCAGCGTGGCGGTGGAAACCACCCGGCGCCAGCTGTCGATGGCCGTCTCGATGGCGTCCCGGAAGTACGGGGCCAGGATCAGGCTCGGCAGCTTCGGGTTCTCGTCGTACGCATCCTTGATGCGGTTGAGGAACCGGGCCCGGATGATGCAGCCGCCACGCCAGATGGTCGCGAGGTCGGCGGGGTGCAGGTCCCAGTCGTATTCGGCGCTGCCGGCCGCGATCTGATCGAATCCCTGCGCGTAGGCCACGACCTTCGACGCGTACAGGGCCTGCCGGATGTCCTCGGTGAACTGGGCGGCATCGGTGGGCTTGTCGGCGAGGACGCCGGACGCCAGCCCGACCGCGGCCTTGCGCTGCTCGCGGGACCCGGACAGGGCGCGGGCGAACACGGCCTCGGCGATCCCGGTGACGGGGACACCGAGGTCGAGCGCGGACTTGACGGTCCAGCGGCCGGTGCCCTTCTGCTCGGCGGCGTCGACGATCACGTCGACGAGCGGCTTGCCGGTCTTGGCGTCCTTCTGCCGCAGCACCTCCGCGGTGATCTCGACGAGGTAGCTCTCGAGGTCGCCGCCGTTCCATTCGGTGAACACGTCGGCGATCTTGTCGGCGTCGTAGCCGAGGGCGGACCCGAGCAGGTTGTACGCCTCGCCGATGAGCTGCATGTCGGCGTACTCGATGCCGTTGTGCACCATCTTCACGAAGTGGCCGGACCCGTCGGGGCCGATGTGCGTGCAGCAGGGGGTGCCGTCGACCTGGGCGGCGATCGACTCGAGCAGCGGTCCGAGGGCCGCGTAGGACTCCTTCGGGCCGCCCGGCATGATCGACGGACCGTTGAGCGCGCCCTCCTCGCCGCCGGAGATGCCGGCGCCGACGAAGTGCAGGCCACGCTCCCGGAGTGAGGCCTCCCGGCGGATCGTGTCCGTGTACAGGGCGTTGCCGCCGTCGATGATGATGTCACCGGGCTCCATCGCCGCGGCGAGTTCCTCGATGACGGCGTCGGTGGGGTCGCCGGCCTTGACCATGATCAGCACGCGGCGCGGCTTCTGCAGCGCGCCCACGAACTCCTCGATCGTCTCGGTGCGGACGAAGTCGCCCTCGCTGCCGTGCTCCTCGATGAGGGCGTCGGTCTTGGCGATGCTGCGGTTGTGCAGCGCGACCGTGTGACCGTGCCGGGCGAAGTTGCGGGCGATGTTCGAGCCCATGACGGCCAGTCCCGTGACGCCGATCTGGGCGCGGGCACCCTCAGTGTTGTCGATAGTCATGGATACAGCATTCCCTCTCGCTCGGCGGTAGTGAAATCGGCGGCTACGAAAAGCTCGACCGCCTAAGCCAAACATACGAAGGCCGGCCGTCGCACATGCGACGGCCGGCCTTCTCTCACACTTCGATATTCGGTTGTCGGATCAGCGATCGATCAGCTGCGGCGCTCACGCCGCGGGCCGTCGAAGCCGTCGTACGAGCGACGCTCCGTGCGGCTACGGAACCCGCCACCGGTCGTCGCCGCGGGGCGACGCTCCGGCGTGGCCGCGGGGCGGCGATCGTCACGGCGGTCATCCCGGCGATCGTCGCGACGGAACCCGCCTGCCGCACCGCGGTTGTCGCCGAAGTCGCGGCGGGGTGCGCTGCGGTCGAAGCTGCGCTCGCCGGTTCCGCGGTGGCTGTCGCCGCGGTCGCCGAAGTCGCGGCGCGGTGCGGTGGTGCCGCCGCCGTACTCGCGTCGGGGTGCGCTGTCACCGAAGTCGCGGCGCGGGGCCCGATCGGTGAACGTCCGGTTGTCCCGGTCGCCGCGGTAGCCGCCGCCACGGTTGTCACCGTCGCGCTGCGGGCGGTCGCCGCGGTAGCCGCCGGACCGGTTGTCGGTCTGGTCGCGGCGCGGGCCACGACCCTCGAAGCTGCGACCACCCGACGGACGGTCGCCGAAGCTGCGCTCACCACGGTCGCCGCGGTCGTTGCGATTGCCGCGGTAGCCGCCGCCGTCGCGGCCGGCATATCCGCCCTCACGGCGGGGTCCGCGGTCACCGAACTTGCGGTCGCCGCCACGCTCGCCGCGGGAGTAGGTGTCGCGCACCGGTTCTCCGCTGGGCGCCTTGGCGCCGGTGATGCTGGCCAGCTTCTCCGAGCCGGGGGTGACGGGCACGGCGGTGGCGTCGACACCGGCCATCCCGGTCAGGCGGCGGAACGTGCGCTTCTGGTTGGGGAGCACGATCGCGACGACGGTGCCCTTCTCGCCTGCACGGGCGGTCCGGCCTGCACGGTGCAGGTAGTCCTTGTGGTCGGCGGGCGGATCGACGTGAACGACCAGGTCGATGCCGTCGACGTGGATGCCGCGGGCGGCGACGTCCGTCGCGACGAGCACGGGGGTGCGGCCGTTCTTGAACCGTTCGAGGACACGGGTGCGCTGGTTCTGCGCCTTGCCGCCGTGCAGCGCCTCGGCGGCGATTCCCACCGCGCGGAGGCGGTCGGTGATGCCCTCGCAGCCGAGCTTGGTGCGGGCGAACATGATCGTGCGGCCGTCGCGGGCACCGATCTCGGCGAGGACGTTGTCCTTCTGGCCGCGGTCGACGAGGAGCACGTAGTGCTCCATCGTGTCGACGCTGGCGCGACCGTCCTCGGTGGAGTGCTGCACGTGGTCGGGCAGGAACTGGCGGACCAGCGACTGCACCTCACGGTCCAGGGTGGCCGAGAACAGTAGACGCTGGCCGTCGGCCCGGGTCTCCCCGAGGATGGCCCGCACCTCGGGGAGGAAGCCCATGTCGGCCATCTGATCGGCCTCGTCGAGCGCGGTGATCTCGATGGAGTCGAGGATGCAGGTGCCCTGCCGCAGGTGGTCGTTCAGCCGGCCGGGGGTGGCGACGAGGATGTCGACGCCGCGGCGCAGCTGGTCGACCTGCTTGCTGAACGGGGTGCCGCCGACGGCGGGGCGGACGGTCAGTCCCATGGCCCCGGCGTACGAGTTGAGGGAGTCGACCACCTGGAACGCGAGTTCACGGGTGGGAACGAGCACCAGTGCGCGGGGACGCTTGGGTGCGGGCCGGTCCTCGTGCCGGGACAGGCGGGTGAGCATCGGCAGGCCGAATGCGAGGGTCTTGCCCGATCCGGTCTGTGCGCGGCCGAGGACGTTGGTGCCGGCCAGCGCGTCGGGGACGGCCAGCGCCTGGATCGGCGACGGGACGGTGATGGAGTTGCGGGCCAGGGCCTGCACCAGGGGTGCGGGCAGGCCGATCTCGGCGAACGTCACGGTGGCGTTCTGGTCAGGGGTTTCGGTCTCGGTCTGCTCTAGTGGGGCAGAAGTCGTCTGGACAGCGTTGGTCACGCAAATACCTCTCCGGGCATAGGGCGCGTCGCGGAGCGGGGGCTGTCATGCAGCACGCACAAAGGGACGAGCCAGGGCACATGTCACCTGGTCAATCCATTCGCGGAAGTGCGGGGAATTGGGCTGTGTGCCGTTTCAGTGTTGATGGGCCGCAGTGGCGACCGTCGACCAGTGTACGCGACGGGGCACCCGGTTATCGAACCCGGCGGGGTGTGAGCTGGGTGACTACACGGCGCTGAACAACCGGCTCAGCTCGGTGAGCCAGGGGACGGCGACGGCGATGGTCGGCACCACGAGGATGGCCACCGACGCGGCGTAGGCGGCGAGAGCCACGGGGGTACCCGCCTCCGTGGAGGCCAGGCGCTGTACCCGCAGCAGGGTGCTGGGACCACCCGCGGCCATGGCGCCCTTCGGGGCGATCGACCCCGAACAGGCGACGAGCGCGCGGGCCAGTGCGGTCGGCCCGGTGGCGCGGACGGCGGAATCGTCGGCCAGCATCTCGACCAGCAACTGCACCGACCCGAGCGCTGACTTGCTGCGCACGACGGTGGGGAAGGCGGCGTTGACGGCGGTGAACGCCTCGAGGACGAGGTCGTGCCGGGCCCGCAGATGGGACCGCTCGTGGGTGAGGATCGCGGTGATCTCCGCGTCGTCGAGGTTGGTGAATGTGCCCTGGCTCAGCACCACCCGTTGACGCAGACCGGGCAGGCAGTAGGCGATGGGCTCGGTGACGTCGAGGACCCGCAGGTCCGGGGTGCGGGCGAGCGGCGACGACGAGTCGCAGCGGTCGAGGAGGTCGACCAGCATGCGGTGCCGGGCGCGTCGGCGCCGGGTGCGGACCCCGACCTGCACGATCGCGAAGATCAGTTTGGCGCCGACGAGGAGGGTGAGCGCGAAGACCACCACGTACAGCAGCCACAGGGGCAGGCCCAGGGCGTCGATCTCGGCGACCGGCGCCGTGGTGGGGCGCCCGTCCGGTCCGGGGACCAGGAGCTGGCTGGCGATCGCGAGGCCCGAACTGAATGCGGACAGAACTGCGGCGAGGGCGATTGCCTGCCACAGCACGAGTGCTGCTCGGGGGGCGCGATGCGGCCATCGGGCACGACTCAACAGCGCAGGGACAGGCCCTGCGAGAAGAAGTGCGAGTACTCCGAATACCAGCGCGGTGGTGGCGTCCATGTCCTACTCATCATGCATGACGAACGTCAGCCGGCGCGAACGGTTCCCGACTGATTGTCTCCGGTGGACCGCTCTTTGGCCTCGAGCGCGGCGAGGGCCTCGCGGAGCGCGTCGGCCTCGTCGGCGCCGACCTGGCCGACGAAGTGCACGAGTGCGGCGGCGCGGCTCCCGGACTTGTCGGCCTGCTGCAGTGCGTCCACCATGAGGCTCGCGACGAGCTCCTCGCGCTGGTGCACCGGCAGGTACCGGTGGGCGCGGTCGTCGCGCTGCTGAATGACGAGGTGCTTCTTCGCCAGTCGCTGGAGCACTGTCATGACAGTCGTGTACGCGAGTTCACGGCGTGCCGCCAGTGCCTCGTGTACCTGCCGTACCGTCTGCGGTTCCGAAGTGGACCACAGGTGATCCATCACTGCGCGTTCGAGTTCGCCGAGTCCAGCCATAAACCGATTCTACGGATACGACGACGCAGATACGTACTACTGGTAGTAGTAAAACTGCGCCACGGCGTGTGGTATTGGCCATACTCCGAAGGGGTGGATTACGGTCGGGTTGGCAGCGGCCGACCCGCCGGGCAAGCGTTCGTTCTCGACATCGCGGAGAGTGGGGACCTGGCGGATGAAGACCGACGACAGCGCGGCGACCGGGCACGGTGCGGCGTCCAGGGTCAAGGGTCAGACCGGGCGGGCAGCGGAACGGGTCCGGGGCGGGGTGCGGGGCGCACCGATCAGCATGGCGCTGCTGGTCGTGATCTGGATCCTCGCGATCGCCACGTCCAGTGTGATCAGCGGCCCCTCCCACGACCTGTCCCAGCACGTCGCGATCGGGATCCGGGCGTTCCAGAACGGGTGGGTGTGGACCCTGTTCACGGCCGGGCTGTGGGGCGACGACATCCTGGCGTACCTGTCGACGACCGTCCTCGTCCTCGTGGCGGCCGCACCGCTGGAACGCCGCATGGGGTCGGCTCGGTTCGCGCTGGCCGCGGTCGCCACCCAGGTGCTCGGCGGGCTGCTCGCACTGTCGGTGGCCGCCGTCGCGAAGGTCGTCGACGCGAACTGGGGTTTTCGGCTGCACGTGGGCATGGCCGTCGGACCGAGCACGTGGATCGTCGGTGCCGCGATGGTGGCCAGTTCGAACATGGGCACCCTGTGGCGTCGGCGGATCCGCGTCGGCGTCCTCGTGTTCACCATCACCCTGGCACTGTTCAGTGGGTCGCTGCAGGACGTGGTCCGGCTCGCCGCGGCCGTGGTCGGGCTGGTGATCGGCCGCTGGATCGTCGGCCGCTCCGCCCGCGGCGAACGGATCGCGGGCACCCAGCGTGAGGGCCGGGTGCTGGTCGCGATCATCGTGGCGGCCAGTGCGATCGGCCCGATGATCGCGGCGCTGTCCGCGGAGGCGGTCGGACCGCTCGCCGTGCTCCGCGACCTGTTCCGCGGCATCCCCTACACGGCCGGCGAGGTGCGCGACCTGTGCGAGGTGTCGGCGTCGGACCCCGAATGCCGGCGCGGGCTGCTCGAACTGCGCCTGTCCGGGGTCGGGCCGACCCTGCTGAGTCTGATGCCGTCCCTGTTCCTCCTCACCCTCAGCGACGGCCTCCGACGGGGCCGTCGCTTCGCGTGGGTCGCGTCCGTGATCGCGCAGGTGATCCTGCTGGTGCTGTCGCTGCTGAACTTCGCGGTCCGGTTCGTCGACTCCCTCGACGAGGACTCCTTGTTCTACGGTCTCGCCGACCCGAACCTGTACCGGACGCTGGTGCCGTTCCTGACACCGCTGGCGATCCTGATCGTGCTGCTCGCCACCCGGAGGTTCTTCGACGTCTCCGCCCCGGCCGGCACCTATCGGCGGCTGGCCGTCGTCCTGGTGTCCGTCCTGGGCGGGCTCGCCGTCCTCTACGTCCTGGGCGGGCTGTGGGCGCGGAACGGTTTCGACCCCCGGCCCGGCACGACGACCCTGCTCGCCGACTTCCCGGAGCGGCTCATCCCGCCCGTGTACCTGCAATGGCTCGACCCCCGGCTGCTGCCGGTGAGCATTCCCGCGACCCTGCTGTACGAGTGGACCGGGGTGGTGTTCTGGGTGGCGGCGTGCGCGCTCGTCGCCGGGACGTTCCTCAGTCCCGCCATCGGATCGGACTCGGAGTCCGCCGAACGGGCCCGCGCCCTGCTGAAGTCGGGGAGCGGAAGCCCACTGTCCTGGATGACGACGTGGCGCGGCAACAACTACTGGTTCTCCGCCGACGGCACCGGCTATGTCGCGTACCGGGTCCTCGCCGGTGTCGCGCTCACCACCGGCGACCCGGTCGGCCCGCCGGACCGGTTGCGGGACAACGTCGAACACTTCGCCGAGTTCGCCGCCGCTAACGGGTGGATCCCGTGCTTCTATTCGGTGACCGGGGAGGTCCGCGCCGTCACGGACGCCCTCGGCTGGAGCGGCATCCAGGTCGCCGAGGAGACGGTGCTGGATCTGGGGCAGATCGCGTTCACCGGCAAGCGGTTCCAGGACGTCCGGACCGCCCTGAACAAGGCGAAGAAATCGGGGATCACGGCGGAATGGGTCAGCTTCCCCAGCGCCCCGCGATCGATCACCGACCAGATCACCGCGATCTCCGAGGAATGGGTGGCCGACAAGGGGATGCCCGAGATGGGATTCACACTCGGCGGACTCGACGAGGTCGACGACCCCGAGGTGCGCTGCCTGATCGCTGTCGACGAGGACCGCACCGTCCACGGCGTCACGTCCTGGTTGCCGGTGTACCAGGACGGGCGGGTGGTCGGCTGGACCCTCGACTTCATGCGGCGGCGCTCGGAAGGATTCCGGCCGGCGATGGAGTTTCTCATCGCGTCGGCGGCGCTGAAACTGGAGGAGGAGGGGGCGCAGTTCCTGAGCCTGTCCGGCGCCCCGCTCGCCAAGGTCGAGCAACCGGACGGCGACGCCGACGAGCGGGAACGGTCGGAGTCGTCGAGCCTGTCGGCGGTGATGGACAGTGTCCTGGATCTGCTCGGCCGGACCCTGGAACCGGTGTACGGGTTCCGTTCGCTGCTCGCGTTCAAGTCGAAGTTCCAGCCCCGGTACGTGGCCATGCACATGACGTTCGCCGACCCGGCCGCCCTGCCGAGCATCGGCAACGCCGTCGGCAGGGCGTACCTGCCGACGGTGTCGCTGGGTCAGAGTTACCGGTTGGTGCGGACGATGATCGGCGGCAGGCGCTGACGGCCGCTACTTTGTGTCCGGTCCGCCGACCGCGCCGTACACGTGGCGGGTGCCGATCGGCACCACCAGCGGGCGATCGGACACCGGGTCGGCGATGACCGCAGCCTCGAGGCCGAACACCTCGAGTAGGAGTTCGGTGGAGATGATGTCCTTCGGTGCGCCGGCCGCGACGATGGTGCCGTCCCGCATGACGATCAGCTGATCGCTGTAGCGGATCGCGAGGTTCAGGTCGTGGAGCACCATTACCACGGTGCGGCCCAACTCCTCGTGCATCCGGTCCACCAGGTCGAGAACCTCGATCGAGTGCGCCAGGTCCAGGTAGGTGGTGGGTTCGTCGAGCAGGAGGATGTCGGTTCCCTGCGCCAGGGCCATCGAGATCCAGGCCCGCTGACGCTGACCGCCCGAGAGTTGGTCGACGGGGCGGTCCGCGAGATCGGACACCCCGGTCAGCGCGAGCGCCTCGGCGACCTCACCCTCGTCGTCGGACGACCATTGCCGCAGCCACGACTGGTGCGGGTGCCTGCCGCGGGCCACCAGGTCGGCCACCGTGAGCCCCTCGGGGGCCAGCGGCGCCTGGGGAAGCATGCCCAGTGTGCGGGCGACGTCCTTGGTGCGCATCGAGCCGATGGCCTTGCCGTCGAGCAGCACCGAACCGTTGCGCGGTTTCAGCAGCCGCCCCAGCGCGCGCAGCAGCGTGGACTTGCCGCAGCCGTTCGGCCCGATCACGGTGGTGATCACCCCGGTCCTCACCTCGAGGTCGAGGTTGTCGACGATGACCCGGTCGCCGTACCCGAGGCTCAGGTTTTCGGCGATCAGTCGAGAGTCAGTCTGCACGGTCATGCCGAGACCTTCCGATTGTTGCGAACCAGCAGATACAGCAGGAATGGGCCACCGAGTGCGGAGGTGACGATACCCACCGGCAGCTCGACGGGCAGGATCGTGCGGGCGACGACGTCGCTGCCCACCACGAGCACGGCGCCGGTCAGGGCGGACGCGATGAGCGGTGGGCCTGCGGACCGCACCAGCCGTAGCGCCACCTGCGGTGCGGCGAGCGCGACGAAACCGACCGGACCCGCTGCCGCGGTCGCGATGCCGGCGAGGGCGACGGACATGAGCAGGAGCCGGGCCTGCGACCACTGCAGGCGCACACCCAGCGACACCGCGTTGTCGTCGCCGAGGCGGAGGGCGCCCATCGTGAACGACGAGATCACCGCGTAGCCGCCGACGAGGACGACGGCGATGGTGACGGGCCACACCTGACTCCAGGCGGCGCCGTTGAGGGACCCGTTGAGCCACACCTGGGCCCGCGAGGCATCGTTGATGTCCGCGGAGATCAGCAGCCAGCCGGTGACCGCGATCAGCATGGCGTTGATGCCGATGCCGATCAGGATCAGCCGGTAACCCTCCACCCCGCCGCGCCACGCGAGGAGGTAGATGACCAGCGCGGTGAGCAGTCCGCCGAACAGGGCGGCCAGCGGGATGCCCAGGGTGGCGAGGAGGCCGACGAAGCTGCCGCCGCCGCCGAGGACGATCAGCGCGACCGCGGCGGCGCTGGCGCCGGACGTGATGCCGAGGATGTCCGGGCTGGCCAGGGCGTTGCGGGCGATCGACTGGGTGATGGCGCCGGCCAGGCCGAGGGCCATGCCTATGAACACCCCGGTCAGCGACCGCGGCAGGCGGAGGTCCATGACGATGAAGTTCTGGGCCTTCGTGCCGCCACCGAACAGCACCCGCGTGACCTCGGGGATCGACAGCGGGTAGTCGCCGCGACCGATGTTGAGGCACAGCACCAGGAACAGCGCCACCAGCAGGGCCACGTTCACGGCGATGCCGAGGGGGCGCAGGACCAGGGAGATCGGTCCGAGCCGGAACGCGGGGCGGGCCGGGACGCGGGACGCCGGGGCGGCCCCGAGGTCGGGGCGCACTTCGTCACGAGTGCTCACAGGCTTGCCAACTTTCTGCGCCGAACCAACGCGATGAAGAACGGTGCACCGAACACGGCCAGCACGATTCCCACCTGCAGCTCGCCCGGCCGGACGACGACGCGTCCGATGACGTCGGCGGTCACGAGCATGACGCCGCCGAGGAGCCCGGCGTAGGGGACCAGCCACCGGTAGTCGGGTCCGGTGATCGCCCGCGCGACGTGCGGGACCACGAGACCGATGAACGCGATCGGACCGCACGCCGCGGTGGCCGCACCGGTGAGGAGGGTGATGGCGACGATGCCGAGTGCGCGGCTGGCCGCGATGTTCGTGCCCAGCGATCGTGCCACGTCCTCGCCGAGGCTGAGGACGTTCAGGCCCGGTGTGCTGACGAGGGCGAGGATCAGACCGATGGCGAGGAACGGCAGCACCTGCCACAGCACGTCGAAGCCGCGGCCGGCCACCGACCCGACCACCCAGAAGCGGTAGGAGTCGAGGCTGGACTGGTCGACGATGATGATCGCGTTGGTCATCGCCTGCAGGAAGAACGCGACGGCGGCGCCGGCCAGGGCCAGGCTCAGCGGGCTCGCCGCCCCGCTTCCGATCGACGACAGCCCGAACACGACCACGCTGGCGGCGAACGACCCGGCGAACGCGAACCACAGGTATTCGCTGGGCGCGCTGAACCCGAACAGGTACATCGACAGCACCACGAGGAACGCGGCGCCCGCGTTGAGACCGAGGAGGCCGGCGTCGGCGAGCGGGTTGCGGGTGTGCCCCTGGATGAGGGCGCCCGCGACGCCGAGCGCCATCCCGACGACGAGTCCGAGCGCGGTACGCGGGCCGCGGAGTGTGCGCACGATGATGTCGGTCTGCGAACCGTCCGCATCGAACAGGGCGTGGAAGATCTCCGCGAACGACAGCGGCCGCGCCCCGACGGCGACGCTGGCGAGCAGCACCAACCCGAGCAGGACCACGAGGACGCCCAGCCCGACGAGCCGACGACGCCGGATCGCCGCGATCGACACGTCCTTCTCGCGGACGGTGAAGCCCTCGTCGGACGCGGTGCTCTCCCGCACGACCTCGGTTCCGGAGCGCCGGAACACCCGCTGCAGCGACCGTTTCGGGCCGACCGCGTCGTGGGTGTGGGTGTCGCGGGTGACCAGGCCGACCCAGCCCTTGCCCGAACTCCGGCCGGTGTTGCCTTCGCGGAAACCGCGGTTCCACACGGCCAGTCCGAGGGCGATCGCGACAGCGGCGCCGCCGAAGACGACCCGGTCCGCCTGCCCGCCGCCGTTGTCGTCGCGGAGGGAGTCGACGATGTACCAGCCGAGGACGAGGGGGATGGCCACTATCCCGATGTCGAGCAGTCCCGCGAGTGCCCGGAGGTACAGCGGGGCGGGACCGCGCGGGACGTCGCGCTTCCCGTAGGGCTCGTCGGTCGGCAGGTGCGGGATGTCGCTGCCGAACTGTCTCGTCGTCGTCACTGGCGGGGGAGGCTCCTGACGTGTGTGCCTGTGCACCGGATCTGCACCGAATTCAACTACTTAGGTTACGGAACCCTATCTCTGATGCCACATCCGGCGGGACGCCCCGGGCGTTGCGGTCGGCGGGGGTGCCTCACATCACATGATGTCAACTCTTGATATTTGGTTAGGCTCACCTATGTTTGGTGGTGTTCCATCCCGACCGATTGGAGTGCACGGTGACTTCGACCCTGTCCGCCCCCGCGACCGCACTGGACGTGTCCTGCACACGACTTCGCGCGCTGAACGCCGAATATCCGCGTATGTACGCGGTCGCGACGATGGCAGACGAGGGTAAACGCCGGTGGTGGTCGCTGGCGGACGACCTCGACGGCGACCGGGTGCCCCGGATGTGGGCCCGTTCGCTCGAGGATGTTCCCGACCCGGACGTCGCCGCGATGCAGGTGGCCACCGCGCTCATCCACGCCGTGATCGGGCGTGTCACGGCGCTCGTCGTCCTGGAGGGCCGCGCGTGGGACCCGGGGCTCGAGAACCTGTGGATCCACATGGACAGCGACGAGGGGGTCGACTGGGCGGGTGTCGCCGACGACACCATGCGCGTGCTGCCGGACGACCCCTACGCCGGCGCACCCCGGACGGTCACCGTGCCGTGCGAGCGGGCGCTGCTGCTCTGGACGGTGCACCGCAGTCTCACGTCACTGCATGCGGTGTTCGACGCCGTCGCCCGGCTGACGCCGATCGACGCGTCCCGCTTCTGGGGGCTCGTGGGGGAGGCCGTGCTCGGGGCCGCGACATACGTGCCGATCCTCGCCGGTGGCGGCGAGGCCGCCGCGCAGCGTCGTGGTCAGGGGATCCTGGACGCCTTCGTGGCGGCCGGGGTGCCGGTCCGCTCGAAGAGCCGGATCACGCGCCCGCACTGCGGCCGGCTCGGGCAGGCGAGGAAGCGCTTGCTTAATTAGGGAAGCCTTGCCTATACTCGTTCCAGTCGTCGAGCAGAAATGCCGGCGCCGAGAACCGAACTACCGGACCGCGCCGGAGTCCTGAGGGCTGCAGTGACTCCCAGGTCCATCCCACGGCGGGCCTCACGCTGACACAGTGTGAGGCCCGCCGATCCGTTTGCCCCACCTGCTTTTCCCGCCCCCCGCCCCGTCGTGTAGGCAGGACATCGGGTGCGCCGCGAGAGCGCACAGCGATCCGATGGAGAGTGTGATGGTGGATTCCGGGGAACAGCAGGCATCGAACGGCGACGGGCGGATCGACACCGCCGCGTTGGCCGATCAACTGGGCAAGGGCTTCGACGCCCTCATCGGACTCGAATACACCGAACTCTCACCCGACCGTGTGCGAGCGCAATGGACGGTCACCCCGGACCTGCAGCAGCCGGCCGGAATCCAGCACGGCGGCGTCTACTGCTCCGTCATCGAATCGGTGGCCAGCGCAGCGGGCACGGTGTGGCTCGGCGGACGCGGACACGTCGTCGGTGTCAACAACAACACCGACTTCCTCCGCGCGACCCGGGAGGGCACGCTGACCGCCGAAGCCAGCCCCGTCCACCGCGGACGCACCCAGCAGCTGTGGGAGGTCCGGATCACCGACGAACAGGACCGACTCGTCTCCAAAGGGCAGGTCCGGCTCGCCAACATCACCGACACCGGCCGCCTCGGCAACTGACGACCACCCGCGGTCGGCGGAGGGGACGGACCCGACAGGTCCGTCCCCTCCGCTCTGTTCACGTCACGGGCGCGTCTGCGTCACCCCGCGGCTTTGCGCTGCGCGCCGCCGGACGACTTCTCGGCGGCCTCTTTCTCCCGCTCGTGCCGCTCCAGCTGCTCCATCGCGTTGCGGGCGAACACCCACTGCTCCGTGGACGCCATCTGCGCGCGCCCGCGGCCGAGGAACGTCACCGTCCACGACAGCAGAGTCGACAGCCGGCTGCGGAACCCGACCAGGTACATCAGGTGGATCGCCAGCCAGGCCACCCAGCCGATGAACCCGCTGATCTCGAGCTTCCCGACCTTCGCCACCGCACTGAACCGCGAGATGGTGGCCATGCTGCCCTTGTCGAAGTACTTGAACGGCGGCCGGTCCTCCGGCTTGTGACCACTCAGTCCCGCCTGGATCTGCTTGGCCGCGTACTTGCCGCCCTGCATCGCGACCTGCGCCAGACCCGGCAACTTGTCGAGCGCCATCATGTCGCCGATCACAAACACCTCGGGGTGGCCGGGCACCGACAGGTCCGGCTTCACCAGGACGCGACCGGCCCGGTCGATCTCGGCGTCCGACTGCTCCGCGATCTGCTTGCCCAGCGGGCTCGCCTGCACACCGGCCGACCACACCTTGCACTGCGACTCGATCCGGCGCTGCGTGCCGTCCTTGTCCTTGACGACGAGGCCGTCCACATCGACGTCGACGACCATCGCCCCCAGCTGGATCTCGATGCCGAGCTTCTCCAGCTGCTGGCGGGCCTTGCGGCTCAGCTTGCCGCCGTAGACGGGCAGCACGTCGTCCGCGCCGTCCAGCAGGATCACGCGCGCCTCACGGGGATCGATGTTGCGGAACGCCCCCGACAGGGTGCGCCGCGACAGTTCCGCGATCTGGCCGGCGAGCTCGACACCGGTCGGACCGGCGCCGACGACGACGAACGTCAGCAGCCGGGCGCGTTCGGCGGGATCGCTCGACAATTCGGCCTGCTCGAAGGCGCCCAGGATGCGGCCGCGCAGTTCGAGGGCGTCGTCGATCGTCTTCATGCCCGGCGCGAACTCGGAGAAATGATCGTTGCCGAAGTAGGACTGGCCTGCGCCCGCCGCGACGATCAGGCTGTCGTACGGGGTGACGGTGGTCCGGTCCAGGAACCGGGACGTGATCGTCTTCGCCTCGAGATCGATCTTGTCGACATCGCCGAGCAGGACCTTGGTGTTCTTCTGCTTGCGCAGAACCAGCCGGGTGGCGGGAGCGATGTCGCCGACGGAGAGAATGCCGGTCGCCACCTGGTACAGCAACGGCTGGAACAGATGGTGGGTGGTGCGCGCGATCATGGTGATGTCGACATCGGCATTCTTCAGCGCCTGTGTGCCGAACAACCCACCGAAGCCGGATCCAATGACCACGACGCGATGGCGGCGTGACTCTACCGACTTGATACTCATTCCGTGCTCCTCGATAAATAGGCGACTCCTGTCACGGTAGTCGCCTTGTTCCCGAGCGTCTCAGTAAGCGTTGCTTCCCCCGGCCCGCACAGCGGAATCGATCCAGAAACCGGCGGCCGAGTGCCGACGCGAAGGCGGGCAGCCCTCCGTGAGGAACCGCCCGCCTTCCGGTGCGTACGCGGCTATTCCGCCCGGCCGATCCGCTTCCGCCCCGTGGGAGTCCCCGGCGATTCCGGCGGAATGAAATCCGATTTGATCGAGAACACGAACAGTGCCGACACCCCGACCACGACGACAAGAATGGTGAGGACTACGACCACGTAGCCGAAACCGACACCAATTGCTGTCAAGTCCATCAGACCTACCTCCTCAGTCGCTGCTCACGCTACTGCGGAGGGTAGCCGCTGTCACCGCGTCGGCGGGGAAGAACGATTCGATGGCCAGCTCCGCGACCGTCACGTCGAGGGGAGTGCCGAACATCGTGGTCGTGCTGAGGAACGCCAGCACCGTCTCGTGGTGCCGGATCCGCAACGGCACGACGAGCGACCCCGGCAGTTCGGCGCTGCCGACTGTGCCACCGGGGTAGCCCTCCAACTCCCGCAGCAGGTCACGCAGTCCGTCGTCGCCGGTGACCGCGATCTGATGCCGCAGCCGGTGCAGGAGATGCCCCCGCCACTGCGCCAGGTCCAGGATGCGCGGTGCCATGCCGTCCGGGTGCAGGCTCAATCGCAGGACGTTCACGGGCGGCTCGAGCAATTCCGCGGCGCACCCCTCGGTCAGCACCGCGACCGCGTCGTTGGCGTCCACCATGTTCCAGTGCCGGTCGACGACCACCGCCGGGTACGGAGAATGCGCGGTGAGGATCTTCCCGATGGCATCGGCGATCGACGCCATCGGCACATCCGACAGTCGATGCTCCGGGAAGGCGGGCGCGAAACCGCCCGCGAGGAGCAGCGAATTGCGCTCACCGGATTAAACAGAGGAAGCCTGGCCCTTCAGGGCCGGGAGGAAGCTGATTCTGTCTGCGCGAGCGCCGTAGCGGGGTCGCTTTCTTTCGTGGGTTCTGGTCGTTTTTGGTTAGTGATGTACTCGGCGATGATGGCGAGTGGGCGTCCACCTGCGGAGGCGGCGAAGTGGGACGGTGACCAGAAGTGATTGCGCCACAGGTATTTCCGGATGTGGTCGGGGAACTCTTGGCGCAGGTATCGAGCGGAGACGCCCTCGAGGCTATTGACCAGGGTGGAGAGTTGCACGGTGGGTGGGAAGTGGATCAATAGGTGGACGTGGTCGGTTTCTCCGTTGAACTCGGTCAACGTTGCGCCGAACTTGTCACACACCTCTGCCATGATCTGCCGGTGACATAGACCAATGGGCCTCAGCAGGGAAAGGCGCAGGGTGTGAAGCGGATCGTTGTCGTGAAGCTGGCTCCCACCCCGGGGCAGTATGTGGCGCTGAAATCGACGCTGGAGTTGTGCAACGCGGGGGCGAACATGGTTTCGCAGTTCGCGCACACCGCCACTGATCGACGCCCGTTCGCGCTGCAAAAGCAGGTCTATGCCCAGCTCAAAGCGCGCGGGTTGTCGGCGCAACCGGCGATCCGGGTCCTCAAGAAAGTCGCGGATGCGTACGCGACCCGGAAGGCGAACCTGCTTAACGGGAATTACGGCACGCCAGGATCGAAACGGTATGCGAAGGTGGCAGGTAAGGCGATCGTGTTCCGCGAGGACGCGGGCCAACCGTTCGACGATCGGTGTTTGTCGTGGCAGATCGATCGATCGACGGTGTCGATCTGGACGACCGAGGGCCGGATGCGCAACGTCGGATTCGTGTGCGCGCCGTGGCAGCTGAAAATGCTCGCCGACCGCAAAGGCGAGTCGGATCTGATTTTCCGCGACGGATCTTTCTACCTGCACGCCAACGTCGACACCGACGCACCGGATCAGCTGGTCCCCGCGGACGACCCCAACGGGTGGCTGGGCGTGGACTTGGGGATCGTGAACCTGGCGGTGACCACCGCAGATGACCCGGCCGAACTCGACGTCCGGTGGTCCGGTGGTGCGGTCACCGCCCGCCGGAAAAAGAACGAAACCATGCGGTCCGCGCTGCAGAAGGTGGGGACCAAGTCCGCGAAACGGAAACTGAAGAAGCGGCGTAGGAAGGAGACTCGGTACGCCACCGACATCAATCACCAACTCTCGAAAACGATTGTTGCCCAAGCACAACGCACCGGTCAAGGAATCGCGGTAGAAGACCTGTCGGGGATCCGGGACCGGGTACGGCTCGCACGCAGACAACGGCAACAACTGCACTCCTGGGCATACGCGCAACTGCGTGACCAGATCACCTACAAGGCGCAAGCCGCAGGACTGCCGGTACAGGTGGTCAACCCGCGCAACACCAGTAAAACATGCCACCAGTGCGGGCACTGCGACACCGCGAACAGGCACAGTCAAGCACTCTTCCGGTGCCGCGGCTGCGGATGGACCGGCCACGCCGACCATAACGCCGCCGCCAACATTGCCGCACTCGGACACACCAACTACCGGGCCGCCCAATCAACCGTGCCTAAAGCAGCCACCCCTCTAACAGCCAGTTAGAACGTGAGCAGCAAACCCGCGTCCTTCGGGACCGGGTAGTTGATGCAGGGGAATGTCGAGATGCTCGCTGAGCCGCAGCAGCATCGCCCGGGTGGGATTCGACCGCCCGGTCTCCAGGAAGCTGACGTGGCGGCCGAGATGTCCGCCCGGTTCGCCAGTTCCAGCTGACTGAGCCGGCGGCGTTCCCGCCGCGTCCGCAGATGGGTGCCGACATGCGACGTTCGCCGATCGTCGAGGGTGGTCATGCGGCCAGTCTAGGGCGGCCGGATCGTCGTGATCATTACCTCGGACGTCATGGTCAGCGGTCAGGTGAGGTGATCGAACTCCCCGGTCACCCACGCGCAGTGACGGGTGGCCGAGTATTCGAGCGCCTCCCGGCCGGCGTTGTCGATCACGTTGTCGAAGTTGCCGATGATGCGGTCGAATTCGAGGTGCGACAACTGGTCCGCGATGCGCCGCACCACCGCCGCGGACAGCGGCAGTCGGTTGGGGTACGACCGGAGGAACGACACCGTGCGGCGGTCCGGGTTGGGGAACACGCCGTCCCCGGTGAGGAGGACCCCGCGGCCGTCGGCGCCGTCCCGCCAGTGCGCGACGGCGCTGCCCGGGAAGTGCCCACCGATCTGGTGCAGGGTCAGACCCGGCGTCACTTCGTGGGTGCCGGACCAGAACACGATCGGGCCGTCGGACCGTGCCAGCCATCCGCGGTCCGCGTCGGCCACCAGGATGGGCACGTCGCCGAGCGCCTTGGACCACTGCGTCTGGACGCCGAACATGTGCGGGTGGCTGCCCGCGACGGCGAGGACCGGGCCGTGCGCGGCGACGGCGGCGACGGCGGCGTCGTCGACGAACCCGATCGGATCCCACAGCAGCGACCCGGCGGGGGTGCGGATCACGAGGGACTGCTGGCCGATCGCGGTCTTCGGGTCCACGTACAGGCCGTGCAGCCCCGGCTCGACCTCGTGCTCGACCGCGCGGTACCCCGCACCGGCCAGCTTCTCCACGGTGGTCCACTCCTGACCGCCCAGCGGAATGTACTGGCGTTCGTCCGCGCAGATCGCGCACTCGTCGGGGAGCGGGGTGTTCGGGTCCTGTTCGACGCCGCACGTGGCGCAGAGATGAAATAACACCCCTCGATCATGCATCCTCACGGCACCCCGAGGAGCCGCAATCCGGCAGACGTGGCGGCCGCGGACAAGACGACGGCGACGAAAGGTGCCTTCCGCCAGGCGAGTAGGCCCGCGACGACGATGCCGGTGGGACGCGCCACCCCGGCGAGGTCGTGACCTTCGGTGAGCGCCGTCGTGCCGACCAGTGCGGTGAGCAGAACCACGGCGGCCGTCGCCATGGTCCGCTCCACCCAGGGCCGGGTGGCGATCCGCGGCCGCAGCGCCGGGCCCGTGAATCGGAAGGCGAAGGTGCCTGCCGCGAGAACCCCGACCGACCCGATCAGCACGAGGTGCCCGGTCACCGCAGCACCTTCCGCCGCACACCCGCGAGCAACCCGACCAGCGCCGCCAGCACCGGAAGCCCGGCGGGCAGGAAGGGAGTAGTGGCCAGGGCGATCACACCGCCGGCCAGTACCGGCACCCGCACGTCCCGATCGCGCAACGCCGGCAGCACCAGCGCCAGCAGCACCGCCGGGAACATGGTGTCCAGTCCCAGCACGGCGGGGTCGCCGATCGCCGTGCCCGCCACCGCGCCGAGCACGGCCCCGAGCGGCCAGCACACCGCGATCCCCACACCGCACGCCCAGTACGCGGCGCGCCTGCGGCCGGGGTCCGTCTCACCGAGGGCGAACACCACCGACTCGTCGTTCATCAGATGAGCGCCGAGGACGCGGCGCAGCCCGCGCCCCAGCACGTCCCCGACCGCCAGACCGAACGGCACATGCCGCGCGTTCACCAGCAGCCCGGCGATGGTCGCCGCGACCGGGCTGCCGCCTGCCGCGACGATGCCGATGAACAGGAACTCCGCAGAACCGGCGAGGACCAGCACCGACAGCGCGACGGGCAACCAGGCGTCCAGGCCCGAACCCACCGCGATGGCGCCGTACGACATGCCGACCAGTCCATCGGCCAGGCACACCAGCGCGATGTTCCGGAGGACCCGCACATCGAGTGTTCGCTTCATCGAACGCATGACTTCTATACTGAACACATGGTGCGGTGTTCGTCAAGACGAACGCAGCGCCCAAAATAATGAACACGAAGTCGGAAGTCGGGAAGGGGAACCATGGCAGGGCAGTCCCCGCTGGGCTACATCGGGCCCTCGCTGCGTCGCGAACGGGAACGGTCGGGCATGTCCCTGACCGAGGTCGCCCGCCGCGCCGGGGTCGCGAAATCCACTCTGTCCCAACTCGAATCGGGGGGCGGCAACCCGAGCGTCGAAACCCTGTGGGCCCTCTGCGTCGCCCTGGACGTGCAGATGTCTCAACTCCTGGACCCGCCGCGGCCCCGCGTCCAGGTCATCCGGGCCGACGAGGGGCCGGAACTGACGTCCGACCGGTCCGACTACCGTGCGACTCTCGTCGCGTCCAGCCCGCCGTCGGCGCGCCGGGATCTGTACCGCCTCGCCGTCGAACCCGGCCCGGCCCGGGAATCCGAACCGCACATGCCCGGTGTGGTCGAACACGTCATCCTCAGCGCCGGGCGCGCACTGGTCGGCGTGGCGGGCGATCCGGTCGAACTCGGACCCGGTGACTACATCGCCTACCCCGGCGATGTCGCACATGTGTTCGAAGCGCTGGAGGCGGGCACCCGCGCCGTCCTGGTGTCCGAGCACAACTGAGGTCATTCGGCGAAATTTCTCCGTGCAGGGTGTCGATTCGGAAGGGTGACGTTCGTATAGGAGGTGAGGGCCGGCCATATCCGAAGGCGCCGGCTGTCCGATCCGAGGAGGAACCCGAGATGACCCAGTACCTGTTGAGCGTGTACCAACCCGACGGACCCGCTCCCGAACCCGACGTCCTCGCGAAGATCGGCGACGATCTCGACGCCCTCAACCAGGAGATGGTGTCCGCGGGCGCGTGGGTGTTCAGCGGGGGACTGTGCGCCCCCACCACCGCGACCGTGCTGCGGGCCCGGGGCGGTGACGTGCTCGTCACCGACGGCCCGTACACCGAGGGCAAGGAGCATCTCGGCGGATTCACCATCGTCGAGGCGCCCGACCTGGACGCCGCCCTCGAATGGGGTCGCAAGCTCACCCGGGCGACGACCCTCCCGATCGAGGTCCGGCCGTTCGCTCACCACGACGGAGCCGGCGACTGACGTGGTCGGGTCCGCCGACATCGAACACGTGTTCGTTGAAGAACACGGTCGCGCGGTGTCCGTCCTGGTCGGGGTGTTCGGCGACATCGACATCGCCGAGGACGCCGTCCAGGATGCGTTCACCGAGGCGGTGCGGCGCTGGCCGTCGTCCGGGCTGCCGCCGAGCCCGGCCGGATGGATCATCACCACCGCCCGGCGCCGCACGATCGATCGGCTCCGGCGCGAGGCCTCCCGGCACGACCGCCACGCGCAGGCCGCCCTGCTGCTCGCCCGCGACGAACCGGTGGAGGAGGGCGTCGTGCACGACGACCGGCTACGCCTGATCTTCACGTGCTGCCACCCGGCGCTGGCCCCCGCCGCCCAGGTCGCGCTGACCCTCCGCCTCCTCGGCGGGCTCGGCACCGCGGAGATCGCGCGCGCATTCCTGGTCGCCGAGCCCACCATCGCGCAGCGCCTGGTCAGGGCCAAGGGGAAGATCCGGGACGCCCGGATCCCGTACCGGGTGCCGAACGAGGCCGATCTGCCGGACCGCCTCCGCGCCGTCCTGGCCGTCGTCTATCTGATCTTCAACGAGGGATACACGGCCAGTTCGGGGGACTGGCTGACGCGAGCGGACCTGTGCGCCGAGGCCATCCGCCTCGGCCGGGTCCTGGCCGCGCTGATGCCCGACGAACCGGAGGTCACCGGGCTGCTCGCGTTGATGGTGCTGATCGAGTCGAGGCGAGACGCCCGCACCGACGGCGACGGCCGGCTCGTGCTCCTGCCCGATCAGGACCGCAGTCGGTGGGATCGTGACCTCGTCGCCGAGGGGCAGTCGCTGGTGCGGAAATGCCTGCGACGGAACACGCCCGGGCAGTATCAGATTCAGGCCGCGATCAACGCCGTCCACAGCGACGCGGCGACGGCCGCCGACACCGACTGGTGGCAGATCCTGCAGCTGTACGACCAGTTGATGCCGCTGGCGGCGAGTCCGGTGGTGGCGTTGAACCGGGCGGTCGCCGTGGCCGAGGTCAGGGGACCGGAGCAGGGGCTGGCCCTCGTCGACCAACTCGACCTCGACAACTACCACCTATACCACGCGGTGCGGGCCGATCTGCTCCGCCGCCTCGGACGTCCCGACGAGGCGGCGCGCGCCTACGATGCGGCGCGCGACCGCACCGAGAACGTGGCCGAGCGGGAATTCCTTCGGGAACAGCGCGATTCGCTCCGGTGATACGGGCTGCCGGTCAGAGACCCACCCCCGGTGGCAGGCACACCGAGCCGAAACACGTCTCCGTGCGCACAGTGACGGGGAGAGGGTCCGCCGTCGCCGGCTTCGCGTACGCGGTCTCCGGGAGCGGCGCCGAACCCCACACCTCGTCACCGGGGCCCGCGTTCTCACTGCAGATCCAGTGGATCAGGTAGTCGCCGTCGGGCACCGCGTCGAACACGAAGTCCCGCGGTCCCGGCCCGATCACCACATTCGATGCGTGGAACACCGCCACGGATTCGGGGTTCACGATGTCGTCCGCCGCATGCAGTCCGCCGAGTCCGCACACGATGTCCGCGCCGGTGTCGTTCGTGATCGTCGTCGTGACGGTGCTCCCGGCCACGGCGGCGGTGAGGGTCACATCGGGTGGGTCCGCGGCGGCGGGAGCGGCCAGGAACAGGGCGAGGGGGCCTGCGGCGATCAGCGTGACCGCGGCCCGGGGCACGAGTGTCATCAGCGGAACCTTCGTTCTCGGCGGTCTCACTCCGGACGTCGCGGTATTGATACCCGGCGTGTGGGCGTATAAACGGCGGCGGGCGACACGTCATGTTCCCCCGGTGGATCATTCGACGGCACCCGCCGGGGATCGGAGCATTCAGTGTCGGCGGCGTTTGGCGCGGGCGGCGAACTCGTCCAGCACCCGGACCACGTCCTCGGCCTGCCAGATCCGGTTCCGTCGCCCGTCGGTGATCTGGGCGAGGATCCCGGCGTCGACCAGGCGGTCGATCGCGATCTGCGCGTTGGCGCCGGTCACCCCGAGCGTCGATGTGACGAGCTTGTTGTCGACGACCGGTTGGCGAAGGAGCAAGTCCACCAGCCGGTGTACCGCCGCGCCGCGCCGCGCCGTCACTCGGGTGCGCCAGTCGGCTCGAACCGCTTCCAGGTCCTGGACGAGGGTGCGACCGTTGGCGACCGCACCGAACGATGCCTCCGCGATCGACCGGACGATCGGCTCGACGTTCCCGGACCGGTACTCGCCGAGTGCGTCGAAATACTCTGCGGTGTCGTGTAGGAGGCCCGCGGACACCGGAACGGGAACACTGCGGGTGAGCTGTCCGCCGCGCAGCATCGCCTGGATCAGGGCGCGTCCGACACGCCCGTTGCCGTCCGGGAACGGGTGGATGGTTTCGAACTGCGCGTGCGCGATCGCTATCTGCGCGATCACGGGCACATCGACGCGGTTGGCGAAGACGATCAAGTCGTCGATCAGTTCGGGAACCCGGTCATGGTGCGGGGGGACGAATTGCGCGGTGTGGGGTCCGAGGCTTCCGCCGCCGATCCAGACCTGCTGCTGCCGCCATCGACCGGCGATGTTCGGATCGCCGTTTTCGAGCAGCGCGCGATGCATCTGCAGGATCGCCTCGGCGTCGATGGAGTCGGACAACTCCAACGCGGCGTGCATGGCGCGGACGTTTCCGACGATCAGGCGGGCGTTGCGGGAGGCGTGCTCGCCGAGTTCGGCCAGCGCAATTTGCCGCGCCCCGCTGCTGAGGTTCTCGATCTCCGAGCTCGACGCACTCTCGGTGCGGAGCAGAATGGAGGCGAACGGGGCGGTGATGTGGCCGACTTCGACGTCGAAACGGGTGAGCTCGGTCGCAGCTTCCTCCGTCAGCGATTGCAGCTCGCCGCTCAGTGAGATGGACTGATCGGCAATGAACGCCGGTACTGCCGCACGGTAGGGGCCGGCAGTGAGGCGTCGCTCGCGCCGAGAGCCGTAGTCGCCGGCGGTGCTGGCCCAGGGATGCTGCTCGTAGGCGACAGGGGGCCACAACAGTCCGCCGTTAACCGATGCCACCCAGCCAGCATATCATTGGTTAATAAGTTATCCAATGGTATGGACCGCCGGTAGTCACGGTGTACAACGCGATCGGGCGCCAGATCTACGACTTCGGTTCCGGCGCCCAATCGCGTTCCCCGTGAATCTCGGTGTTCCCGCGGTCGTCACGTGCTGTCCGGCGTCGCCGGGACGCGGTGATTCGGCGACCGACGATTCCGTGTTGGGGTGCGAACAGATAGACCAGCGCGAATGCCGCGCCCTGGGACAGCACCACCATGCCGCCGCTGGCCGTGTCGAGGTGATAGCTCAGGTACAGGCCGATGACGGCGCAGGCCGCCGAGATCGCCGGGGCGATGACCAGCATCCGGTGGAAGCTGTCGGTCAGCAGGTACGCGGTGGCCCCGGGAATGATCAGCATCGCGACGACCAGGATGACGCCGACGGCCTGCAGGGCCACGACCGCCGTCAGGGCCAGCAGCCCCAGGAGCGCGGCCCCGAGCAGGCGCGGGTTCAGGCCGATCGCGTGGGCGTGGGTGGGGTCGAAGGCGTACAGGGTGAAGTCGCGGCGCTTGACGATCAGTGCGACGAAGACGACGGCCCCGAGTATGGCGATCTGGACGAGGTCGGACCGGCTCACGCCCAGCAGGTTGCCGAAGATGATGTGATTGAGGTCGGTTTGGCTCGGGGTGACCGAGACCAGCACCAGCCCGAGCGCGAACAGGGTGGAGAACACGATGCCGATCGCCGCGTCCTCCTTGACGCGGCTGGTGTCGCGGACCACCCCGATCAGTGCCACGGCCAGGAACCCGAAGATCACCGCGCCGATCGCGAACGGGGCACCGACGATGTACGCCAGGACGACGCCGGGCAGAACGGCGTGCGAGACCGCGTCACCCATCAGTGACCAGCCGATCAGAACCAGCCAGCACGACAGCACCGCGCACACCACGGCGGCGATCAGGGTGGTGATCAGCGCGCGGACCATGAAGTCGTAGCGCAACGGGTCGACGAAGAAGTCGATGACGTCCATTGATTCTCAGGTCCTTGTCATGACGTCGAGGCCGAAGGCGGCCGCCAGGTTCTCCGGTTGCAGCACGACCGTCGGGTCGCCGTGCATGAGGACGGTGCGCATCAGCAGGATCGCCTCGTCGGCCAGGGTGGGCAGCGCGTGCAGGTCGTGAGTGGAGACCAGGATCGCCGCACCCGCGGCGGCGAGTTCACGCAGCAGTGCGGTGATGGTGGCCTCGGAGCGTTTGTCGACCCCGGCGAACGGTTCGTCGAGGAGAAGGATGGTGGCGCCCTGTGCGATTCCGCGGGCGACGAAGGTGCGTTTCTTCTGGCCGCCGGACAGTTGCCCGATCTGCCGGTCCGCCAGTTCGGTCAGTTCGACGCGTTCGAGGGCGTGGTCGACGGCCTCGCGGTCAGCGCTGCCGGGACGCCGGGTCAGCCCCATGTGCCCGTAGCGGCCGGTCATCACCACGTCACGCACCGAGAGCGGGAACGTCCAGTCCACGTCCTCGCTCTGCGGAACGTAACCCAGCACACCGGTCTTGCGTGCCGCGACCGGCGCCGTGCCGTTGATGCGGACCGTGCCGGAGTCGGGTTTGACCGTGCCCATGATCGTCTTGAACAGAGTGGACTTTCCGGAACCGTTCATGCCGACGAGGCCACAGACGCGTCCGGGCTGCAGGGCAAGTGAGACCTGGTCGAGCGCAAGGACATCGCCGTAGTGGACGGTGACGTCCTGTACCTCGACGGTCGGCTGGGTGGTCATGATTGCTGCCCGTTCAGTGCGGAGGTGAGGGTGTCGGCGTCGTGCCGGATCAGATCGAGGTACGTCGGCACGGGCCCGTCCGCCTCGGACAGGGAGTCGACGTAGAGGGTGCCGCCGAACGCGGCGCCCGTGGCTTCGACGACGCGTTGCATCGGCGCATCCGACACCGTGGATTCGCAGAACACCGCCGGAACCCGGTTGTCCTTGACGAACTCGATCGTCGACGCGATCTGCTGGGGCGTGGCCTGCTGTTCGGCATTGACCGGCCAGATGTACTTCTCGGTCAGCCCGGCATCCCGGGCCAGATACGAGAACGCTCCCTCGCACGTGACCAGCGCCCGTTCGTTGACCGGCAGCGCTCCCAGCTCGGCGACCAACTCGTCCTGCACCTTCTGCAACTGCGCCTTGTACGCGTCGCCGTTGATGCGATAGTCGGCCGCATGGGCCGAATCGAGTTCGCTGAACACGGCGACCATGTTGTCGACGTAGATCTGCACGTTCAGCGGTGACATCCAGGCGTGCGGATTCGGTTTGCCCGCGTAGGCATCCTCGCCGATGGCGATCGGCTCGACGCCGTCGCTCACGACCACGTGCTCGACGTCCAAGCCGTCGACGAACTGGGCGAACCACGCCTCCAGGTTCATCCCGTTGTCGAGGATCAGGTCGGCCTCGGCTGCCTTCTTGATATCGCCCGGGGTGGGCTCGTATCCGTGGATTTCCGCGCCGGCCTTGGTGATCGACTCGACGGTCACGTGCTCGCCTCCGACGTTGGCGGCGATATCGGCGAGAACGGTGAACGTGGTCAACACCACCGGTTTGTCGTTTTCCGGCCCGTCACCCGTGCCGCACCCCGACAACATCAGCGCCGTGGCAAGCGCTGTCAGCACCGCGGCCGGCCGTCGTCGCACACCCACCCTGAAGCCCGTTGTTTTCACGGTCGAATCATAATGTTCGGCTTGCCGAAACCACAAGTGGTGGCATCCGCGTGACCACCCCTCGGGACGGTGCCCCCGAATGCGCCCACACCCGCCGCAGTCACGATCTCGGTCGACGGAAGTCGCCGTTGGTGCCCGTCTGGGAGCGCCGTGCCGCGACCGTGTCGGCGGTGGACCCGATCGTGGGCGCGAGCCGCCACAATCCAGCGGCGGCGAGAACGTGCCACAGCGCGTGGCCCTGCAGGACACTGCCCGTGCCGAGTAGCGCGCCGGACGCGAGAAGCAGTGCCGCGACGATGGTCGTGCGCCGCAGCTGCGGACGGACGCGGGCGCGTTCCAGACCGAGTCCCACCGCGACCGCGGCGAGTATGGCCTGCGCGGCCGTGGAGGCCGTCGGGCCGGCCGCGACCGCGGGGATCATCACGACCGGGACGACGAGCCACCACACCGGCGACAGCCGCCGGCCTAACCGGTCGGAGGCGGCGTCGACGGCGATGAAGGCTAGCAATGTCGCGATCGGGACGTCGTGGGCGTAGGCCTGCCATGGCGGGTTGGGTCCGTGCGCAACCAGCGACCCGGCGCCGACCGCGATGACGAGGAGGCCGTACGTCACGATCGGCGCACTGTGCGGACGACGCGCGACGACCGCGAGACCGGCGATCACGAAGGCGAGGCTGGTGACGGCGGCCGCCGGCTGCCCGATGAAACCCGCGTCTCGATACAGCTCGCAGGCGTTCGCCAGCATCATGTCTTAGAGGTTTCCAAAGAGGTCCGCCGGCCGCAATCGGGGTAGCGACGGCGGGCTGGCGGCCAGGCGGTGGTCGCGTGTGGACCGGAGTCGGTGTCGTGTCAGCTCGCCCGCGCGACGTCGGCTTCCGTGTCCTCGATGCGGCATTCGAGGTGGCGCAGTTGCGCGGTCGCGTTGCGGGCGGTGATCTGCTGGTGGGTGTTGGTCAGTTGGCCGCGCCAGGTACCGAGGAAGGTCCAGGCCCACGACAGCAGGGTCGCGAGGCGGCTGCGGAAGCCGACGACATAGACGACGTGCACGGCCAGCCACATTATCCACGCGAGGAAACCGGTCAGCTCGAGGCCGCCGATCTTGGCGACCGCCCTGAATCGGCAAATGGTTGCCATCGCGCCTTTGTCGCGGTACCGGAAGGGGTTCCGTTCCGGTACCGGGCGTCCTTTGGCTGCGGCGCAGACCTCGGCGGCGATCTGCTTCGCGGCGTAGCGGCCCCCTTGGATCGCGACCTGGGCGACGCCGGGGAGACGATCGCGCGACATCATGTCGCCGACAACGAACACATTCGGATTGCCCGGCAGGGTGAGGTCTTCGTCGACGGCGACCCGGCCTGCGCGGTCGATGTCGGCACCGGACTGTTCGGCGAGCCGGCGACCGAGGGGACTCGCTGCCACTCCCGCGGACCAGACCTTGCAGACGGACTCGATGCGGTGCTCGGTGCCGTCGGCATCACGAACGGTCAGTCCGTCGGCGTCAACGTCGGTCACCGACGCACCCAGCCGCACCTCGACGCCCAGCTTTTCGAGGGTTTCCGCCGCCTCGGAACCGAGGTTGTCCCCGAACGGCGGCAGTACCGCCGAGGCGGCGTCGAGCAGGACTATCCGCGCATCCCGGGGATCGAAATTGGAGTACGCCCCGACGAGTGTGCGGTGTGCGAGCTCGGCGATCTGGCCGGCCATCTCGACGCCGGTGGGGCCGGCACCGACCACGACGAAGGTGAGTAGGCGTGCCCGCTCCCGCGGGTCGGTGGTGACCTCTGCCTGCTCGAACGCGCCGAGGATCCGGCCGCGGAGTTCGAGGGCGTCGTCGATCGTCTTCATGCCGGGTGCGTGCTCGGCGAAGTGGTCGTTGCCGAAATAGGACTGCTGCGCCCCGGCGGAGACGATGAGGCTGTCGTATCCGGTGACGGTGATCTGCCCGAGGTGTTCGGACGTCACCGTACGTTCGGTCAGGTCGATGGTGGTGACGTCGCCGAGTCGGACGGCGGCGTTGGCTTGGTCCTTGAGGATCATCCGCGTCGAGGGGGCGATCTCGCCTTCGGAGAGGATACCGGTGGCCACCTGGTACAGGAGGGGTTGGAACAGGTGGTGGGTGGTGCGGTCGATCACCGTGACGTCCACCTCCGCGCGGCGGAGGGCCTTCGTCGCGAACAGCCCACCGAAGCCAGATCCGATGACGACGACGCGGTGGCGCGCGGGCGGGGACTGGGGGTTGCTCATGGTGAGCCTTTCCGATCACGCCCAGGGGCGACGATCTCGGTGTCGGGGGAGATGGATGTCGGGGTTCAGACCAGCAATTCGACTGACAGGCATCAATAGTGAACAAGCGGCGCAGGGAAGCCAAGGTGAGAGAACAAAATTCTCTAGACTGAGCCGGTGAAGAAGAATGTTTCAGGCGAGCCGTATGTCGAAGGCTCGGGATCGAATGATGTTCGAACGGGGGCGCCGATCGATGAGATCGACCGGATCCTCCTCGATCAACTCTCGCGCGACGCGCGTACCCCGAACAACGCCCTCGCCGCCCTCGCGGGCATCGCCCCCTCGACGTGCCTGGGCCGCGTGCGTTCCCTGATCGATCGCGGAGTGATTCGCGGCTTCCATGCCGACATCGATCCCGCCACCCTTGGCAGGGACCTGCAGGCAATGATCGCAGTTCGAGTACAGGCCAACGCAAGACAGCATCTCGGGCAGCTCGCCGAGCAACTCGCCACCCTCGACGAGGTGCTGAACGTGTACTTCATCGCCGGCGCCGACGACTACCTCATCCACGTCGCCACCGCGAGCAGCGAAGAGCTGAGGCGCTTCGTCCTCGACCACCTCAGCGCGCATCCCGCGGTCGCCTCGACGGAGACCATCCTGATCTTCGAGCACGTGCGCCCGCGGCACCGAGCGCCCCGGACCGAGCAGTCTTCGGGCCGTTGAGGGGGAGCGGAACTGCTTGGCGATGGATGTGATCGGGTGCGTCGGTCGG
This sequence comes from Rhodococcus jostii RHA1, assembly GCF_000014565.1. Lineage (NCBI taxonomy): Bacteria > Bacillati > Actinomycetota > Actinomycetes > Mycobacteriales > Nocardiaceae > Rhodococcus > Rhodococcus jostii. The sequence goes on from NC_008268.1 coordinate 7,784,640, forward strand.
ATGTTGTCTTTGCCGGTGGTTGGCGTGTCGTTGTCGTGGCGCTGTTCGCGCGTCCTGTTGTGGGGGGCGGGCGGGGTGTTGTCGGCGTCGGAGGAGGTCGGTGGCCGGCACGAGTTTTCGGACTCGATGTCGGGTATCAGTTGCTAAGATTTGGTGCGCCAATGGTATTCGCGCGATCGGCAATGGGGAGATGGCAGATCGCCGCACCGCCATCGTGCACCCGGCGAAGTCAATCAGGGATGGGTGGGATGGTCGGCTTCGCCGATGCGTATGCCATGTCAACGCCTGCGCTGTCTGCTCGCTGATCGGTGAGCATGTCCACGCCGCTCCTTTGTTGTGTAAGCGGGTGCACGGGCTTGCCGCTGATTGGTCTCCTCCTCGGAAGGAAGATCTCGGTACGGGGGCCTGTGTGACGCGGATAGTGCGTCGGTGGTCGCGGGGACGAGCATGTGGTGCTGGGAGAGTTCGTCGGGGTTGTTGATCTTCGTGGAGAACCAGGGCGGCAGTGTGGCCAGGACCTCGGTGAGGGTGAGGTGGTTGGTTCGGGCGAGCCGAGGTAGGTAGGAGCTCAGCGTTTGCCCTGTGATCGGTGCGACCGGCCGTGGCAGCACGACCGTGTGCTCGTCTGGACTGCCCGAGCGGGCGCGGGGGAGCCGGCTGTGCGGCGGGTGGCCGGAGCTGTTGCATCTCGCGGTTGGAGGTCGCTTTGCTGGCTTGGAATCGGAGTTCTTTCAACTCTTTGAACAGGGCGTGGGGTCGTAGCTGTGGGTCGTAGCTGTGGGTCGTCGGTGAGGTGCTGGCGGCTGTAGTCGGCCAGGGCGCCGGTGAGCAGGCGGGTGCGTGCGGTTCGGACTCCGGGTCTCGTGTGTCCGGTCAGGGAGGAGCGGTTCGTCGTCGGGCTGTAGCCGAGCTGCCCCGGCGATGGCGTTCACCGACCATCCGGCCTTGCCCAGGGCCGGTATCAGCTCGGCTCGATCGCGGGGCAGCATGTGGGACCTCGCCGCTTATCCGACGGGAGGGGCCGAGGATTCGGAGGTGATGTCGGCGTCGACGGCGTCCAGGGACTTCGTGGTGATTTTCTCGGTGCCGTCGAGGACGGTGTTGATGGCCGCGCTGCGGATCAGCCAGAGCAGGCTGCCGATCATTTGCGTGGGTGCGCCTGTGCAGGTAGCGGTCGAGCTCGGGCAGTGATCCAGGCCGGTGCCGGTGTAGTCGCAGACTGTCTTCCAAGGCGGCGATGAGCGCGGTCCATTGTTGGTCCTGGCTGAACGGACCGGTGCGGACCATGTTCGAATCGGCCGGCGATCTGCTCGCCGCGGGTGCCGGACAGCAGCCCGGTGCGTTCCAGGCTGGTCCCGGCATATGTACAGGTGGCTGGGGTCCTCTCGCTGAAGTATTTCAAGGTGTCGGATGCGTCGGCGCCCGCGCGGGTGCGGGTGCGGGTGTTGAGGTTATGGAGTTCGTCGACTGCGACGAGGGTGACGCGGGCGTCGCGGCTCACGCCGCAGACCGCGTCGGCGATGTCGGTGATGTTGGCGCGCCGCGAGATCGGCAGGTCGAAGAACCGCGCGAACTCCATCGCGATCATCTTCGGGGTGGCGGCGGGCGCGATGGTGATGTAGACGAGGGGAATGTCGTCCGCCGCGTGCGGGTGACGTCGCCGGTGGATCACCTCGACGGTCTTGCCGAGCTGGGTCAGTGCGGTGGTCTTACCGGTTCCGGCGGGCCCGGACACCATCAAGCCGCATCGCCCGGAGTGGGCGTTGCGGTTGAGCTGGACCAGGCGGCGACCGGAGGCGATGACCTGGCGGATCGTGGGTGTCTGGACCACCAGCAACCGGGAATGGTGATCGATGCGATCGTCGTCGTAGTAGTCGCGTTTGTCCTCGGCCAGGCCCGTCCACACCGCTGTGGGCAGCAGGTTCGGCGCGGTGTGCATCTCGGCGACGAAGCCGCGCCACCCGTCCAGCGCGGTCAGCTGCAGGTGTCCGTAGTCGGCATCACCGGATTCGTCATCGGATCCGTGACGGGCTGTGCGGGTCACCATCGCTTGTCCGCCTCGGCGCAGGGGTCGAAGATCGGCAGCGCTATCACCTTGGCGCCCGGACGAGTTGTTGCGGACCGGGTCCGGTTCCTCGTCGATGCTGTCCCGCGCAGCGGGCCGCGGTGGGATCGGGGCAGCCGGTGAGCTGGCCTTGGTGCGCGCGGCGACCCGGGGTGAGTTTCGCCGAGGCCTTTCCCTCACTGTCGGAAGGTCCTTGGTGGGCCCGTTTGAGCAGGTCGGCGACAGCGTCGGCGACTTCTTCTTCGGTCGCGCCCGGTAGGGCGCGGTGGGTGTGGCCCCAGGCCAGTTCCCCGAACGGTGCTGCGACGCGGTGCAGGTGCCTCCAGAACAGGGTGATCCAGCCGCCCTTCCAGTGGTTGCGGACCCAGACGCGTGAGAGGTCGTAGGGGTCGTAATGGATCTCCCAGAGATCCCGATGGTCGGTCACGCCGGATCGCTGGTGCCGCAGCGGGTTCAGGGCTTTGTCGTGGTAGGTGCGATGGCTGATCTTCACGCCGTAGGCGTTGACCGCCCGCCAGGTCGCGGGCAGCAGTTCGACGTAGTCGTCCGCCGACAGTGCGACCGGGACATAGCCTGCGGTTTCGATGAGCGCGGCGTATTTCTCGTTCGGGCTGAACATCCGTCCCGGATGGACGGGGTCGCCGAGCCCGTCGTGGGGCCGGTTCTGCCAGGCTGCCACGAGCCACTCGTCCAGCAGCTCCTGCAACTCCGTCACCGACCACACCGCTTGCTGCTCGACGTGGCGGCCCCGGCGTTCGGCGTTGAATCCGGTGTAGCCCGCGACGAACTGGGCGAACAGCGTGCCGACCGAGCCGAGCATCCGCTCGATATGCCCCTTTTCCCAGCCGGATGCGTCGTGGACGGGCTGGAAGTTGATGCCCAGGAAGTTGCAGGAGGCCCGGAAGTTGCGGGAGATGAACACCTTTCCCTGGTCGACCACGATCGTCTCGGGAATGACGACCGGCCGGGCCGCGGCGTGCTGCATACGGGCATCGATGTCCAGCAGCCGCTCGAACGGCAGCGCCGACCGCGACATCGCCAGCGCCTGCGACCAGCCCGGCCGCATCGGTTCAGGCGTGACGGTGCGGGCCAGCAACACGCTCACGTCCACCGACTTGGTCGTCGGAGGCAACACCGCCGCGGTCACGGTCCTGGTCGCGACATCGATCATGCCGGTCAAATCGATCCGGCCCGTAACGCCGTCGTCCAGGCGGACCAGCACGTCCAGCGGGGTGCAGTCGATCTGCATCACCTCACCCGGCGCCCACGCGTCCGCCTCGCCGAACGGCCCGTCCGGGCGGTCGGCCAGCGACCGGCGGGTGCGGGCAGATCCCGTGGTGTGCTTGCCCACCGCCAGCTTCTCCAGCAACCGGTAAAGACTGCGCAGCGACGGCAACCGAACGGCCCCCCGGACCGTGGGCGGCCTCCAGGATCTGGCCGGTCCGCCAGAACAGGTAGGTGGCCGTGCGGGAGGACTCCTGCGTCGCCTCGGCGATCGCTTGTTGCAGCGCCTCCACCACCAGCGGATCGGCCCGCCCGTGCGCGGTGACGGGCTTGTCGATCCGATGATCGCGCTCGCGGTCACCGGACGACCGGCCCCGGTCAGCTCCGCGGCCTTGGCCTGCTCGCGGCGGGTCAGCGACACCCGCTCCGGGTCGTACTCCCGTTTCGGCCTGGTCCCCGCCGGGGCCTGCGGCGGCACCCCGCGCAACACCTCGACGATGTGCTGTTCCCACCACAACGCCTCCGCCGCCACAGCTTCCGGCACACCGTCCAACAGCGTGGACGGGGGAACCGGAGCCTGCGCCGGCGCACTCACCGCCTCGAAGTCTCCGGCCGCCAATAAGTCGGTCAGGCCAACCTCGGCGACTTGACCGCCGGTGTCCGCCAGCTGTATTCGTGTTCCCGACACCGCGATCACCGTGTGCAACGTTCCCGCCAGCCGCACGCGATCACCGATCGACAACCGCGCAGGCCGCCGAGGCGCAGATCCCCCGCTCACCGAGCACCACCGACCGAACCCACAGTCGCCACCAGAGTGGTCGGGCCCAGCCTGGCGGCCGCCAGATCGGCCACCAGCTCCTGCTGCCACATCAGGTGAAACAGTCCTGGCAGCACCGCGATCCGGTCTCCGGCACGCTCGGCGGTCGCCAGCAGCGGCGCCGGTGACGCGAACACCTCCCGCAGCCGCTGCCCGATCTCGGCCCGGCCGGCGCACCGCGGATGCCGGTAGCGTGCCAGCCACCGCACGTTCCCCGCCAGCATCGGATCCAGCACCCCACTCGCCGATATCGCCAGCCGACCACCTGCTCACACGCCTGCGCCGTGACCGTGAACGCTTCGGCGTCCCTCGGCTCGATCGCGTCATCGGCGCGGACATCGATCACCACACCCGACCCGTCGACCACGCGAGCGAAATAGTCCGGGGCATGGCGGCGCTGGCGTCTGCCATCGCTCCAGTGCAGCCAGAACGGCTGCGACGCGATACCGACGACGTCCCGATCGAAATCGAGCGCGCGGACACGATCGCGCTCCAGCCAGGACTCGTAACCCACATGGTGGCCGGTTGTCACCGACCACCACCACCCGGGGAAATGACCGAGCCCACGCGACCAGCGGAACGTCCGCACCGGCGCGGCCTGCTCCAGCGTCAAGTGACCGCACTGCCCCAGCCGCACGAATCGATCCCCGCCCACTGCATCGCGCAGCCCCAGCGTGAACCCGAAATCGTCGGTCCGGAACACGATCCAGCGCCAGCACAGCGTCGCCCACCTGATCAGCGCTCGCTCAGCCGTTCCTCCGCAGCCCGGGCGATCGTGTCGCCGAGTGCCTTCCCTGGGGCGCTCGCGGAGTCGGGAATCATGATGTCGACCGCGCGCCCGTCGGGGTGATCCGGGGTGACGTCGCCGGTGGGGCGCCATCCGCCGAGGGTGGTGATCTCGGGGAAGGCCGCCGCGATTGTGCGCATGATGCGGATCGAGTCGATCTGCATGTGCGCTTGGCTGCCTTTGTCGGCGGGCAGCGGCGGTAGCTCTTCGTCGGTGGAACGAACTCGGCTTCGGAGGTCGTGCGGTGTTTGCGGCGTCGCTGCGGACCGGCGGGTTCGTCGCTGCGGGCCGGCGGGTTCGTCGACGACGGGTGGTTCGGTGGGAGGGGGGTGCCGCGGGTGTCCTGGGCGGTTCGACGGGCGGCGGGCTGGCCCCGGGCCCCGGGCCCCGGGCCCCGGGGATCGGGGATCGGGGGCCGGGCTGGGTGTTGTGGTGCCGGTTCGGCCGGCGGGGTCGTGGGGGCGTTGCGCATCGCCGCGGCGCGGGAGGGAGGCGGGGCTTCCGGCGGCAGGACCGGCGGCTGCGGCTCGTCGAAGTTCGGGTCGAGCACCGGCGGCGATGTCCTTGTTCGGGCTGATCGGATTTCACCGTCGATCTTCGGTAGTGGACAGGTCGAGCACCGGCGGGCCGGGGCCGGGGCGCTCTGTCCGGGTCTGAGGCGGTCGTGGTGCCACCACGTCGTTCCATGCCGCGATGAACACGGAAAGTGCGGGGGTCGGTCGGCGTTGATGTATCGGTGATCGTGGTGGTGAGAGAGACGGTGAGCGTGAGCATCACGGCCAGTGGTGTGAAGCCCGGAGGGACGTCGATGATCATGCGGGCGACGACGAAGGCCGTGACCGCGATCGTTGCATTCACCCCGACGGCGGAGTACCGGATGCGAGTCGGGGGAGGGTTCTGCCCGCGGGGGCCGAGGTAGTGCGCGTCTACGCGGGTAGAGCGGGTCGGTCGGCGTTTACGTGCTCACTCCCTTCGAGGATGTGTTCGCAAGGGACGAGCACGCGTGAGACGTCGACGCCGAAGAGGCTGAGGGAAAAGGTTCCGAGCCCGTTCATTGTGTTCTGGCTACCGGCGAGCACGAAGAAGGTGATCGCGGCGACAGATCGGTCCGCCGACGGTCGGCACCTTCGAGAAGTTGCTTGTGGCGGGCTCCGAGTGTGATCGCGCAGGCAACCAGCGGGGAAGATCACCGGCGAAGACGTTGTCGCCGATCCAGTCCTCGAGGTTGTTGGTGTTCACCTCGGTTTCCGGAGCAAGAAAGTGATCACCGATGTGGGGGTGTGTGGGTGAAGCGAGTGCGGCGTCGACGACGGTGGACGCAACACAGATGGGGTTCTTCTCGGGTCGGATCTGGCGAGAGCACTTGAAATGTGGTGCGGGCGACGTGAAGAAAGATCGCGTGCCGACGTCAACGGGGTATGTGGATAGCTTCCTTGGGCGAAGGCGCAGCGGTGGTCGTCGGCGCAGCGGGGGTGCGTGCTTTTCGGCCATCTGGTGACCCACGCATGGGCTGGGCGCGGGCATCGGTTGCGTGGGCGGTGAGGGTGTCGCGCGTGGACCTCTGACGGGTGGTGGGTGGTTCGGTGTGCGCTTGACCCCCTCTCGGTCAGAGATCGGGGCCCGCCGAGCACCGCAACGGGCCGCCCGGTGGGGTGGTGCCCGGAGAACCCGGCGGAGCAACGGTGGCGGCAGGGCCGTGGAAGCGCGAAATTCAGCGCTGCAATGTGGTGCCGGACCGCCCGTGTTCAGGCGCACACGAGTGCGCGTCTTATTGCCCTCGAAATGGGGATCGAACAGGTGGTGCTGCGGCACCGATCGGAGGGTGCTCTGTCGTGGCATGAGAACGGGCGTCCGAATCGAGCGTCCGGAAAAGCGGGGGAACCCCACCCCCTTCGGGGGTCACTCCCCCCGGCCCTTCGGGCCTAGGGGGGAGTGTACTACTAGAAATTGCGCCGCGCCAACCTATTTCGGGACGCCCCATGTCACACGCCTGCGGCGGTGCTGTGTCGACCGCGCAGCGGGGCGCCGGTTCGGCGCGCCCTTCGTGGACTCGCCGCGCCGGCATCGGGACCGCGTCGACCGCCGCACCGACCCTGCCGGTATCGCTCGCGGAGAGGCGTCTCACACGCGTGCTCGGACGTGCTCGCCGCAGCGGTCGAATCACCGTCGAAACGCCCGGAACTCGACCGCTCATTCGACCGCTGATTCGAGCGCTCTGCGACGGGGGTCCGTGACCGCTGATTCGAGCGCTCTGCGACGGGGGTCCGCGACTGCTGTTCGGAGCGCTGCGGCGGGCGGGTCCGCGGCCGCACCCGCACCGTTCCGGCACCGTGCGGCGAACACCGCCGACACAGCGAACGAGTCCCCTGGATGCCTGCTTCGCCACGGCGTGCGATGCGGCACACACCGGGTCTCGGTGAGCGGCGCGCGGACCGCTGGGGTCCGGGGGTCGCCGGGATGCTCTACGTGGGGCACCGACAGGCTCGGGACGATTCGTCGAACGCGCCGCTCGGAAGTTATCCACATACCCCGTTGAACCCGGCGCGCGTTTGTTGCCACAGTGCTCCCGCATCACTCCCGCAGTGGTGTCGGGCCGAGCGAAAGGAGCCCGCGGTGAACGCACGTCGTGACCCGGTCGAGGACTGGGTGGTTCAGCAGTACCGCGAGATCTTCGGCGACTGCGACACCGCACGCGCAGGCACGCAGGTCGATTCGGCCGCCCGACCGGGCGCGCATCGGCCGGTTCACCCCCACCTCACCGATCGCTGGGGCCGGCGCCGCCGCGGCGGTGTACGCGCCACGGCTGCTGCCGGCCGTCGACGGCAACGAGACCGCGACCGACGTCCCTCACCCAGCTGCACGGCTACCAGTGGCCCGTTGCTCGCTGGCGCTGCCGCACTGTGCGCGCTCGATGTGTCCCGCTACCGCGCGCACAAGTCGACTCGGATGCTCGAATCCGTGGTGCGTCAGACCACCGGTCACCGTCGCCGGAAGGTCATCGTGTCACTGGCTCCCCGGCGACGGACCGTCTGCCGGGCGGCGATCACACTGCACCCCGGCACCGTGATCCGGCCGAAGGCGTTTTCACGAGCTGACCCGGGCAATCGAGGAGGCATTCGCTGGCCGCGGCAAGTGGGAGGTCCGCGTCGAGCATGAGGGGCACAGGAATCGAATCCTCATCACCCGCGCCGAAGTCATCCCCGACACTCGCTCCGCGCGGCACAAGGCGCTGCAGGCGGCGCTCGATGCCGGCGCAATCCTCAAGGACGCGAGGGTCACCGTCGACTCGGTCGACGAGTACGGCGTCGAGAACGGCTCGAGAACGGCGTCGAGAGCACGTTCGAGCCGTCGATGAACTCCGGTGCCCGCGGCTTCCAAGCGAAGGTCGACGAAGCCCTGGCATCTCTTGCGGGCGTGCACGAGTCCGGCCGGACCTGGACCACGGAGTGGACCCCTTCGCAGGGCCCCCCTGGTGATGCGGCTCGTGGCTGCGGTGCCGACCGGGGTGGAGTACCCGTTCGCCCTGGTCGGCGCGGACCTGCGGCACCTGCCGTATGCGACCGGCGCGGCGGACCTGACGATGTTCTGGGATGTGTCGACGCGTTCGAACCGGCCGCATTGCGTGATCGTGGGCCCGACCGGCGGTGGCAAGGGGTTCGTGATCCGCACGGTTGCTGACCGAGGCGGTGCGCCGTGGCATCCCGTTCGTCGGTGTCGATCCGAAGATGATCGAACTCGACGGCACTCGAGGGTTACCCCGGTTGTGGCGCGATGGTGTAGGACGCGCTCCGCGCGGCAATGTTCGTGCGTGCGCTGCACACCGAGATGATGGCCCGCAACGCCTACATTCACCACAAGAAGATCGAGGGCTCGCAGCTACCGCTGATGATCGCGGTCCTCGACGAGTTCTTCATTCTCTCCGGCAAGTGGCAGCGGCTGGCGAAGACGGGTGACGACGCGACCCGAGAGCAACCCGAGAGCGACTCGAGGAACTCGACCCGAGAGCGGAGAGCGACCCGAGAGTGACTCGAGAGCGACTCGAGGAACTCGACCCGCTCGGGGCGTGGGCCGCGTGCTCGGTGTCCAGGCGTTCCGGACGCTTCTCTGTTCGGCGGCGCCAGCGGTAACCCTCGTGACAACCCCCGGGCGCCCGCACCGCGGGTGCGGTGCCGGGGGCCGGCCAAGCGACTACCGACTAAAAGCCCGGGGAATGCGTGGCCCTTCGGGTGGCCGCCCATACGTGAAGACCGCAGCCGCGTTGGGCATCACCGCCGCCTGCGTTGCCGCCGTGGGGGTGGCGAACGACCCGATGGGCGAGGGCAATCCCGATCCGGCTCAGGCTGCGATGACGGCCGCCGCTGCGACCGGCGAGAACGGACTGCCCCCGCTCAACCTGCCCGAACCTGAAAGGGTCGAGGAACCGGAGGCCCGCTGCGGTCGGCGACCTTCGCTGCTCCGGGAGGGCAGTTCGTCATCGCGACCGGTGACAATCGGTGTTTCGCCGCTTCGGAGAGCACCGTGCTCGCTTTCGGGGCCGGGAGCATCGCGTCGTTGACGCGTTCGGGCGTCTCGATCGGCGATGCTCCACCGGACTCTGGTTGGTCCAAAACCGTTGATCTGGTTCGTATTCTGGTGCTGGAGCTGGGGTTCTCCGTGGGGTGGTGGGGTCGTCGGGATGCCGCGTTGGACGCGCTCGTTACCGGGCGGAGCTCAGGTGCAGGGCGTCGGCGGTGGCCGGTGTCGCGTGCCGGGGCGCGAGGGGTCGGTGCTCGCGGCGGCGAGCTCGGTTGGTGTGTCGTTTGCGGTCGTTTTCGGTCATGCCGCCCCAGATTCCGTACGGTTCGCCCGTCGTCAGGGCGTGCTCGCGGCACTGGGTGAGTACGGGGCAGTCCTGGCAGATCTGCCGGGCCCGTGATTCGCGGTGACTTCGGGCGATGCCGCGTTCATTGTCGGGGGAGAAGAACATCGACGGTTCGATACCGCGGCACGCGGCGCTGTCCCGCCACCCTTCGGGTCCGCTCAGGACCTGGTGGGTCGGCGTGGATGGGGTTCGGGCGGGGAGCAAGTGCGGTTCCTTTCGTTCCCGAACGGGAGGATCTGTGGGCAGATCCGGACTCCGGAAACTGAATTTCTGTGTTGTCGATGTGTCGTGGGGTCTCGGTTGCGGCTCGTTCCGGACAACAAACCGGGCACCTTGGTTTGACGGGTAGTGCGGATGGCCTGGTGTCTGCGCTAGGCGGTCCAGTGTCCAATCCTCGGCGGTGGCGGTGGCGGTGGCGGTGGCGGTGGCGGTGGCGGTGTGGGCCCCATCGGGGTGATGCCGTGTCATGGCTCCCGCCTCGGGAGGCTTGTGGCTCTTGTGCTGTACGTATGCGACTTTCCCCTGCCGGCCACCCGGGGTGGGATGGAAGATGACGCTCGATCAGTTCGAGGACAGCTTTCGGGTGGTGGCCGCTCGCGGCGTCGGCAGGGGCGACTGTCGCCGGTTCGGCGAGGTTGGCGCCAGGAGAATATGCGATCTGCTCTTCGTCGCCGCGGCGGTTGCCGCGGCCCTTCGCCACAACATCATCGATTGTACGGACATACCGATCACATGGGTTTACAGGAGAACAGCGATTGTTCCGCGAGGCTCAGGTCACCGTTTGTCAGTCGAGCCGATCCTCGGGTGGCTGGCCGGCTATCCGTCGCTCGACCGGATGCTCGCGACCGAAACCCCGGTCGTGGCTGCCCGCGACACCACCGGCGGGCTGCGCGTGAGGTTCGCGCGGACCTTCCGCACCGTATCCCGAGGTGAAGACGGTGCGCCCCCACGGTCGGACACCGCTCGATGATCGGTGTCCCTCTCGACCTCTACCTCTGAGACCGAAGGGTTGTCCCGTCCCGGGTCGCCGAAGTGCCGATGCCGACCGAGGCTGCGGGTGAAACGCAGTGCCCGGGCCGGCTGAGGTGAATACCCGATCGGGTGCGGCGGCAGGATGCGCCGGATGGTCCGACGCGTCGACGACAGCATCGGCATCGTGTCGTTCGCCGCCTGTCCGGTCAATCTGGCTATGGCACAGCACATTCCATGTTCAGTGATGGGATAGTTCCGTCCGGAGGCGCCCCGTGATGTTCATGTCGACGTTGCGGTGACCGTCGAACGTCCGCAGGCTGCTCGTGGGAAAAGGTGCACGGCGAGCCGCCGTGCACCCATCCCCGTGCCCCTGGCATTGGTCACCGATGCGATCGGCAGGCGCCCTCGGTGCGCTGGACCGATGCGCCTGTCGGCTCGAGGAGTGAACCGGTCGGATAGGGGTATCCGATGCGCGTGCTGCCGCGTGGCCTCGGACGGCAAACCCGCGCGAGAGCCCGGATCCTCCGGCCGCCTGACCCCTTCGGTCGGAGGGTTCCCATCTGGACCTGATCCGCATGCTGATGGAAGCCTTGGGGCAGTATCGGATTCGACCGTGCATTTCGCCAACGGCCGCATCCGGCACCTTTGCGCGGACGAACTCATACTTGCCGCCGCCGCCCCACCACCGGCGTATCGCGAGATCACCGATTCGCTCAGTGGCGACGATCCGTTCCCCTCGAGGAACTGCCGACGCGGCGTTCCGGTAGCCGGCCCCGGCTGAAGCCGGTCGGCCTCGTAGACGGAAATCGAGCGCCGCGCCAACCTCGAAAATCCTTCCTGCCCAAGGATCGTCTCGACAGGACGGCCTCCACGCAAAATCGCCTCCGGGTAGAGCCGGGACTATTTGCGTTTTCGGGTCGGTAGATGGTGGTGCCGATGACGAGAGCGCGGTTACCTCGACATCGGTCGGTGCGGGGGACGGGCGGGGCGCAGGTATCGGACGTTGCGGGTGCACGCGGTCAGTTCGGAGAGGGCCTGGTGTAGTTGGCCGGTGACGTCCCACACATCGGGGACGAGGTTTCGGCAGGTGATGATGCCGACGTCGAGGTGCCGGCCGTAGGACATGGCGGCGATGGTGATGCCGCCGGTCATGTCGCTGACGGCGGAGACGGGGAAGTTCCCGGTTACCTCGATGCCCGCGGTGTACAGCGGCCGAGCAGGGCCGGCGGCGTGGGAGATGATCAGGTTGACCGGTGGCGTGGGCATGGTCAGTGCCCGCAGCGGTGTGCGTGAGATCGGGCCGCGCAGTGCTCGCGGCAGCGCGGCGCCGACGTCGCGGACGAGGGTGGCGGGTGCGGCGCGGAAACGTTGGGGTGCCGCCGTGAGTGAGGTGTGCACCTTGTGCAGGCGGCGGGCCGGGTCGGCTTCGTTGATCGGAAGGGCGATGGGCAGGAGGGAGAGTCGATGGTCGGCGGCCGCGAACTGTGCGTCGGTGCGCCGTGCGATCGGCATGGCCGCGGCCAGCGTCGTGTTTGGCGGGGCATCGTGGTCGATGAGCCAGCGCCGCAGCACGGTGGTGCACAGCGCCGTCACCACGTCGTCGACGGTGCATCCCAGCGCGGTCCTGACCGCATCGACCTCGCCGAGTGGCAGCGAGGTGAACGCGAATCGTCGGCGCGCGGTGTCGGGGCCGGGGAATGGGGTGTCGGGCGGTGCCGGTGCCGGTGCCGGTGCCCCGGCCGTCGCCTCGTCGGCCGGCCGCCGCCATGTGCGCGGGGTCAGCCCCCGGGCGAGTGTGCCCAGCAGGTCCGCGCCCGGGACGGTGAGAGCGTCGGCGAGCTCGGGCAGGTGCGGTGCCAGCCGGAGCGAGGACCACATCAGCCGCGCGGGCAACAGGGCCAGATGCCAGGCACTGTTGCCGAGCATCCCCAGGGCGCCGGCCGCCTGGTACTGCTCGTCGCTGAACCGGTGCGGCACCGTGCGGGGTTGCGGGGTGGTGTCCATCAGCACCGCGAGAGCCTGCGCCGCGGTCAGGCCGTCGATCACCGCGGGGTGCACCTTGGTGTAGATCGCCTGCCGGCCACCGGTGAGCCCGTTCACCAGGTAGCACTGCCACAGGGGCCGGTCGCGGCTCAGTGGACGTGCCGCGAGACCGGAAATCTGCTCGGCGAGCTGTTCGTCGGTGCCGGGACCGGTCAGGGTGACCTCCCGGATGTGATAGCCGAGGTCGAGGAACTCGGAGTCCACCCAGTAGGGCCGGTCGAGCCCGAGAGGTACCTGCTGTAGCCGCCACCGCAGTGGCCCCACCAGGTGTAATCGGCCATCGGCGAGCGCCCGGAGGGCCTGCACCGTGAGCCCGCCACCCGGTGTGGTGGGGCCGAGGACGCTCAGGATCCCGACATGGGTGCAGGTGGTGGATGTCTCGGCGTCGAGGAACTGCGCATCGAGTGAACTGAGCTGGTGCATAAGGTTTTACCTGGATTGGGTGAGCCAACGTGCTGGGCGAGCCCACAAGGCGTCACCCCAACGCTACGCCGCGGCGCGCCCCCCGTGGTGTCCGAGCAGGTCGTTGACCGAATCCGCGCTGAGCTTCGCTCGACAATTTCGAATTGGCGCACACCGATTTTCGAATTGCGCCGCCGGTGCGTCCGCACGCGGGCAACAGCGAGGGTTCGTGCGGACCTCCCGGTGTGTCCGGACACCAGAGAACTCGGCGATCGCACCGAGTACGGAAAGAACCTCCGCCGGGGGAGCGTGAGAGAAGTGGGATTGACCCATCGGCTCTTCGACAGCGCCGAGCGCGAACTGGGAAACGTCGCCGCGCTGGTGTTCTGCCATTGCGAGTCGGTCGATTCCGGCCGGTTGGACACCACGGTGGAGAGCTTCGATCGGCACTTCGCGGTCAGTACGCGGGCGTCGTGGCTGCTGATCCGGGGGTACGGGCTGCGATTTCGCGGTCAGCACGGTACCGGGCGGGTGGTCAGCCTGACCAGCGATCACACCGTCGGCAACCTGGCCTGTGGGGCGAGCAAGGGGGCGATGGACCGGATCACGCTGGCCGCCGCCCGTGAGCTTGCCGATCTGGGAGTGACCTGTAACGCGATCAATCCCGGACCGACCGACACCGGGTGGATGAACCGAACAGCAGAAGGCGCACATGATCACCTGCACATCTCTGGGACGCCTCGGTATACCGCAGGACTTGCGCGAATCTGGTGACGTTCCTCTGCCCCGCGGAGGGCGGAGGGATCAACGCCCAACTTCTCCAGAGCGACGGCGGTCTCGAGTAGTCAAAGGCTGTATCTGATCAACGACGCGAATCGTACGGTCGAGGTCACCGCGCTCTCTCACCGCGCGGACGCCTGTCGGTCCTCGTCCTGACGTGAGACGGCGAGTGTCGCAGGATGGACAGGATAGAGCCGTGGCCCGGGCGAATGCTCTGATCTGGGAATATGTCGGGTCCCGGATGTGATCGGGAGGCGTGTTGCGGATGATGGGTGGAAAGGACCGCGGATTTCACTGGGCGTCATCGCGGGGCCGCTGCTGGCGGTCTTTTCCAGCTGCCGGTGATGATTGTGTGGCAGCACTTCAGTCGACCGAAACCGCGTTGCCGGCGCCGCCGTGGTAGGCCGTCTCGATCCACCCGACGGTCGCCAACCGTCGTTCCTCACGGCTGCTCCAGCGGCCACGGTCGAGGACATTGCGTTGCAGCAACGCGAAAAACGATTCCATCGCCGCATTGTCACCCATGCCCCAACCTTCTCATAGAAACTCGTAAGCCATTGCAGGCCAACAATTCTACGAACATTCCGGAACGGAACCGACCAGGTTCAACCGGTCGACGCAACACCTCGACAATGAAAGGCGCGGAATGGGTGACGTCCATCGGCACGGGCGGCAGCGTTGACTTCGACGGGCGGCGGTGTGGTCACCGGGACCACACCGACCGACGAGTACGGGCTGCCCACGCTCAACCTGTCCGTGAGCAAACCGGCCGAGGACACCGAAGCCACTACCCAGAAGATCTCGTTTCTCCTGCGTTTCTGCGTCACGAAGGCATTCGGGGCAGCAGTCGCGGTGTTCACCGGGGATCGTCGGGAACCGCCCACAGGCCCGGGCCGGTCCGTCGGCCGGTGTGGGGGGTCAGTGCCCGTAGCCGGGCGGCGTCGTCGCTCAGTGCCTTCCGCAGGTGGGGGCGTACGTCCTCGGCGACGCCTGGTGGGAGTGTGCAGCCGTGGTGCACGAGGTCGGCGGTGTTCTCGATGAGCCGCACCGCTCGCACGAGGAGTGGCTCCGGCACCCAGACAGTGGGAAGGTGACCGTCGTGTTCTCTGGTCAGGACGCCGAGGGTGGAGATCATCGACATCGCTGTCGCCGGCTCGTCGGGACCGGTGTCGGCGCCGGCGAGGGCGGCGACCTCGACGAGGGCGGCGATTGTCGCACCGAGGGTGGGCAGGGGCATGGCGATGGTGCGGGGCAGTGTCAGCAGGTCGGCGCCGGGTGCCTCATCGTTGATGCGCAGGGCCAGTTCACGGGCGAGGGTGCGCAGTGCGTGAGGATCGAAGTACCGGCGGGCGGTGCGTTCGGTGATGTGCATCCGCTCTGCCACGGCGGCGACTCGGTCGGTGAGCAGGTCCTCGAGTCGGTCGGCGGGGACGGTCAGACCGATCCGTGCCAGCTCCTCACCGAGGGCGGAGGCCGTCGTCCTCACCCATGATGATGGTCGTGGCATCGGGGCCTCCTGATCAGAGCGTTCCACCACATCTGGTCTGTCTACCAGTTCGCCCATGGTGCGGCGGCGGCAGGCGACGGGAATGAACGCCGCGCCGGACCGGATTGCGGGTTCGGCGACGGGTGCTGGATCGGACGCTGACAGTTTCCGGGGTGCGCTCGCTGTCGGATCGGGACTTCCACAGTGGTGTGCAAATTTGGTGCAACAACGAAGGGTGGGCATGTCTGTCCTCGACACCAGAAGCGCTCTTGCCGCCAACTCTGCCCGTGCACACCTCGGCTTCGGAGGGGGGAGCTGTGGAGCGATTCCGGTGGCGGGCAGGGCATGCAGTCGGCGGCGTAGTGCTCGGTGAGCGCCTCTGGTCGACGATCTCCGCCAGATCCATCCGCACGCGCATGCGTCGACGGCGAGGACACGGTGATCGAGTCGATGCGCGGCGACGTTCCCCGGGGCAGTTCCCCTGCCATGCCCGCCTGGAGCGGTGGGTCCCGGTCGAGTCCTGACCCGGACGAGTAGTGCCATCTGGACAGCGGAGCTAGACGTCCCCTATCGCTCGCTCGTCGCGGCGATCGCGTCGGTGATCTGCCCGCGCTGTTCGGCGGTCGGGTCGCGGGCCCGGGCGTCGTCGGCGATGCCGAGCATGACCATGACCCCGGCCGGCCCGATCCCGTGACCGCGCATGTATGTGGTGAGGACGTCGGAGACGAGTAGGTCGGCGGCGATTCGGTCGCGTCGGCGGTACAGCAGCGACGTCAGTGGTACGTGCCCGGACAGTAGGTCGTCGGTTGTCCTCTGACGCACCGCGTTCAGACTGACGATCGTCTGGTCGTCTGGTCGTCTGGTCGTCAGGTTTGGGTGTCGGCACTGGGGTTCCTCTCGGTCGGCAGGCGGCAACGGCGGATCACAGGCAGCGCGGCGGTGCGGTCGCTCCGGCCCAACTCGTTCGGTCCGTGCTGCGGAGCGGGGATCGCCACCGGAGCCAGACGCCGCCGGCGGCGAGGACGACACCGGCGAGGGCCAGTCCGGTCGCGTGCCAATCGACCACGAAGACGGTGGGGGTGGTTCGGGGCCGGAGACGAGGTGGAGGGTGCAGTGCGCGGCCACGGTGGGCATCTTTGCTCGGCTGGAGTGCTGTTCGGCGATGACGAGTCCGTACTGGTTGAGCACGTCCTCGGGGAAGCGGTGGTGTCCGCGGCAAATCTCCTGTGGGGGGGTGAGAGATGAACGCGGCCAGATAGACCGCGATCCCGGTGACTACCGCGGCCAGCGGTCCCGCGCGGCGCATCAGCTGCCGGGACGTCGCGGGCGGCGGGCGGCGAACACAGCGACGGTGATCTCGACCTCCTTGAACGCGGCGGCCAGAGCCGTATGCAATCCGTCGAGGTCGTCCCCGCGGTTGTGGAAACGGTGTGATCGGCCCGCTGTAGAGGTTGTTCAGGGTGCGGCTGAGAAGAGTGTGCTGCACACCGTGTCGAGGATGGTCGAGCCGAAGAACACCCCGTCGTCGGCCATGAAGTAGCCCAGGTTGCGGAGCCGAATCTGCCATTCGCGCTGAACGCGGCGCGCCTGCGCGACAAGCTCTTCAGGTTGTGCGGGTGTCAGCGCATCGGGAGCGGCCAACAACGACTCGACCACCGCGACCGGGACGCGACGGGTTGAGTTGTCGTCGGCGTTGTCGTCAGACCTGTCGTCGCCTGACCGCTTGCCTGTTAAGTTCCGCAGAAGGTTTGGAAGGATGTGCCGAATCATTGTGGGCGGACATGGTGTGGTCAGACCATTCGTCGCGGCGGCCGAACGCCATCAGCTTCTCGAACGAGCGGCAAATCCGGGCAGGTTGTTTCGGTCGCGGCGAAGTCAGGTTCCGGCATGGCTCGGGGCACGGTGCGGGGTCGGGTTCGACGAGTGACGGTGTCACCCGACCGGGCGGTGATCTGCCGGGCGTGGACGACATCAGGCGCCGACCTGCGGGGGTGGGTGTCCTGCCGCCGTGCGTATACCAATCAATGTCGTTGACTACGTTTAAGGTAGTAAAAGTACGCTAAGATGTCTGTTGTCTACGTTTGCACCGAACCAGGGGGAGAAGGTCTGTGATCTGGCCGGAGCATCGTATCGAGACTCGGCCCTGGAACCCGCGTCATCGGCAGGGTTCGCGCGCGGACCGCACCCTGGAGACCGTCGACGTGATGATCCCGCCGATGATCGGCGCCCTCGACTGCGATCTGGTCGGTGTTGTTGCCCGCGCGCACGAGGAGGCGGTCATCGCGGTGGCCCGCCTCGAAGCAGGGTTCGGCGAGCACCTGGCGCCGCTGTCGGACTTCCTGCTGCGCAGCGAGTCGGTGGCGTCGTCGAAGATCGAGCACATCGACGCGGGCTGGCGCGCGTTCGGCAAGGCGCTGGCCGGTGGCAAGTCCAGCGCGGAGGCCAAGTCCCAGCTCGCCGCGGTCAAGGCCCTGATCGCGATGGTCGACGCGGCCGGGGACGGCCCGATCACCGGTGACACCCTGCTCGGTGCGCACCGGTTGCTGATGGCACCGGACTACTACACCGCCCGCGACTCCGGCCGATTCCGCGACGTGCAGAACTGGATCGGCGGCAGCGACTACACCCCGATCGACGCGCTGTTCGTGCCCCCGCCACCGGAACTGGTCGACGAGCTGCTGGCGGACCTGCTGGAGTTCGCGAACCGCACCGACCTGCCGATCCTCGCGCAGGCCGCGATCGCACACGCCCAGCTCGAGTCCATCCACCCGTTCACCGACGGCAACGGACGCATCGGCCGCGCCCTGATCAGCGCGATCCTGCGCCGCCGCCGCCTGACCCACCGGGTCACCGTCCCGTTGGCGTCGGTGATGCTCGCCGACACCCGCCGCTACTTCGACCACCTGACCCGCTACCGGGCGGGTGATGCCGACGGGTTCGTCGAGTACGTCGCCCGCGCGGCGATCGTCTCCAGCGAGGCCGCGCAGGACTCTGCCCGCGCCCTGGCCGAACTCCCCAGCTATTGGCGCGATATCGCGCGGCCGCGCAGCAACTCCGCCGACGAGAAGATCATCGACGCCCTCCTCGGCACGCCGATCTTCGGCGCCGACACCGCCCAGCAGATCACCGGCACCACCGACGCCAGCGCGTACCGCGCGCTGGGCCGGCTCACCGCGGCCGGGGTGCTCGAGGTGCTCTCCGAGAGCAAGCGCAACCAGATCTGGGCCGCCACCGGTGTGCTCGCCGAACTCGACGCCCTGAGCACCACCATCGGCAGGCGCACCACCGAGCACCTGTAGCCTTCCGCAGGGCCCGCCGCTCTGCGCCCTCGGCACCCGTCGCGGCGACGGGTGCTGCTCGGTTAGGGCCCCGGCGGCGAGAGCTCCGCAGCAGCAACGAAATACACGGTAGCGCAGAACCTGCCACTGTCGGCTGGCGCTCTGCCGGGTCACGGACGTGGCGGCGATGGCAAGCCCCACCGAGGGCGGCGCGGGTGATCCTGGACACGAAAGATTTAGGCAGGACACGAAAGGCGGAGGCGCTGAACGCCCGTCGTTGGTGCCACTGCAGCATGAACGCGTTCGGTGATGTCGAGGTTGCGCGCGGCGTCCGCTGGGTTCGGGTGAGGAACAATAGAATTCGTGAGCGCCGGTGGAGGTGGGGTCGTCGAGCAGGGCCAGGAGGAGGTGGTCGGTGCCGATTTCCTCGTGCCCGAGCAGGGCGGTCTGGCGGAGGCTGCCCTCGGGGACCTTCTTCGTTTTTGCCGGTGTTCGGGATGTGCCCGGCGACGGGGGTGGAGCCCGCCGGTGCCCTGGAGCTTGCTGTCGAGTGCCGGGGCGGTGACGCCCCATGAGGTCAGTGCTGCCGTTCCGGGGCCGCCGGCGTCGAGGATCCCGACCAGTAGGTGTTCGGTGCCGACGCCAGTTCTGGTGGTGGGTGCGGGCGGCGCCGGCGGCGAGGACGACCACGTGGCGGGCTTGATCGGAGAATCTCTCGAACACGATGACGCGCTCCCGCCCCAAGGCGTCGCCGCGAGCGACGCGATCCGCTGCTGAATCTCTGCTGCCCATTCTGGGTGGGATCGATGCGACCTCGGCACCCGCGGGCGTAATGGTGCTGTGACCTGGTGTGATGACATGTCTCCGGTTTGTGATGTGGGGTGTCGGCGACCTGTCGGGTGAGTGCCGGCGCCGGGGTGTCGGCGGGCGTGGGGGTGTCTGCTTCGTCCGTTTTCGAGCCGTTTCTGAAAGGTATTGATTGACAACATGTTTGGGTAATTACTTGGTGAGTAAGTTTTTACGTGGGTTGTGCACGTTTTTCAGATTGTAAGGTTCGAAAAAGGTTGATTATCAACAGATATGGGTGTTTTAAGTTTTTCGTCTGTTTTGGGATTCGAGGGTGCCGGGTGGTATGCTGTGGGTATGACATGGAGCGGTGCGGGAAGGCGAGTGGGCGGCGGGTCGGGCACACCCTCCCGCTTCTCCAGCCCCGTTGGGGTGCGGGGGACCGGATCGAACGGGACGATGAAAAGTGCAGGCGAGAACCTAATCTCGGAAACTCAGAGGAGCGAAGCGACTCGATCGACGGCAACGGGAATCGACCCACTGCGAGCCGCGCAGCGGCTCCCTGGCGGGGAGCGCAGCGACTCGCCCCGTCTCCCGGCGCGGAGCGCCGGGAGCAGCGCCGCGG
>NC_008270.1:300000-442536 GCF_000014565.1 Rhodococcus jostii RHA1
GACGTCGTGACCTCGCGGCTGGGCATGGTCGGCGTCGAGTACTTCGCGCACCCGTGGGAGTTCGGCGCCCGGAAGGCAAAGGAGCTCCTCCTTACCGGGGATTCGATCGATGCCGACGAGGCGCACCGGCTCGGTATGGTGAGTAAGGTCTTCCCGCGCGACGAGCTCGCGGACAAGACGCTCGAGTTCGCCCGCCGCATTGCCTCCCGCCCGACGATCGCCGCTCTGCTGGTCAAGGACTCGATCAACCAGACTCTCGACCAAGCGGGCTTCTCGACCGCCCTGCGGTCGAACTTTTATGTGCACCAGCTCAATCACGCGCACTGGCGCGAAATCAACGGAGACGGCTTCCCGTCTGCCAAACCCGGAGTAGACGTCGAAGACTGGCGCACGGCGGGTAAACCCAAGCCCGCAAGGCGCGACGTCCCCTGACAGGGTAAGCGAATGACGTTGTAGAAGAACACGATGGACAACGAGACGGCGGGCTGCCGCCAGATCACATCGGATTTGCAGAGGGAGGCGAACCATATTGGCTCACAACGACTATGACAGTGACGTCCTCGTCGTAGGCGCGGGCCCGATGGGTGCGACGACGGCGTTGGCCCTGGCCTCGCTAGGCGTGCGCGTGCACATGATCACGCGCTACCGGTGGCTCGCCGACACTCCGCGCGCGCACATTACCAACCAGCGTGCACTGGAGGTGTTCCGGGATCTCGGGATCGAGGACCGGATGACCTTGCAGGGCTCCGACTGGAGACTGATGGGCGATACGCTGATCACTACCAGCCTGACGGGTCCGGAGATCGCCCGTATCCGGGCGTGGGGCACCGGCGACCGCAGGATCGGCGATTACCTGGCCGCCAGCCCGGTCGGGATGCTCGACATCCCGCAGCCCAAGCTGGAGAACGTGCTGGTCTCCGCTGCCGCTGAGCGTGGTGCGACGGTCGGGTTCAACACTGAGTACCTGGGTTTGGAGCAGGACGCCGATGGGGTCACCGCTTACCTGCGGGACCGGATCAGCGGCGTCGAACGTCCCTGGCGCTGCCGATATCTCGTGGGGGCCGACGGGGCACGCTCAAAGGTCGCCGAAGACATCGGGATTCCGATCGAGGGCCACAGCGGTCGAGCGACTACGGCGTACGTACAGTTCACTGCCGATCTGAGCCGCTATGTCGCGCACCGCCCCAGTATTCTCTACTGGATCATGAACCCGGTCGGAGGCTTCGGTGAGATCGGGCTCGGCCTGCTGCGGGCGGTGCACCCCTGGAATGAGTGGATCGCGGGCTGGGGTCACGACCCGGCGAATGGCGAGCCCGACTTTTCGACGGACGCGCTGCGGGCGCGGATCCGCGCGCTCGTCGGCGAGCCGCAGCTCGACGTCGAGATCGGCCGGTGCTCCACGTGGCAGGTTAACCAGGCCTTCGCAACCCGGCTCTCGGTGGGCCGGGTGTTCTGCGGCGGCGACGCAGTGCACCGGCACCCGCCATCGGGTGGTCTCGGGTCCAACACCAGCGTGCAGGACGCCCACAATCTTGCCTGGAAACTCGCGCACGTGGTGCGTGGCGTGGCCGACCCAGCGCTGCTCGATTCCTATACCGCAGAGCGGGTCCCTGTGGCGCAGCAGATCGTCGAACGGGCGAACACCTCACGCGTGGAGTTCCAGGGGATCCGCGACGCCCTCGCGGTGTACGGCGGCGACCCGCTCCGAGCTGCGACGGCCCTGATGACAGACCCCGGCAAGGACGCCGTCGAGGCCCGCCGGGCGCTCAGCCTCGCTGTGCAGGTGAAGGATTACGAGTTCAACGCACACGGCATCGAGCTCAACCAGCGTTACAGGTCGGGGGCCGTACTCCCGGATCCGGACGTGCCGCCCGAGGAGTTCGCACGGGACCCGGAGTTGTACGTGCAGCCCTCGACAAGACCCGGTGCGAAACTGCCACACGCATGGGTGGTGGGCACCGACGGCACCAGGGTGTCCACCCTGGATCTCGTCGGTTCCGGCCGCTTCGCGGCCGTGACCGGAGTCGCGGGATCAGTCTGGGCCGATGCCGTTGAGGCGCTCGGGTTGGACCACCTGCGGTCGGTCGTCGTCGGAGGACCCGGTGCGCAGGACGCCTACTTCGAGTGGGCGGAGCGTCGGGAGATTGACGAGGCCGGGGTCCTCCTTGTGCGTCCGGACGGCTACATCGCCTGGCGATACGGTCACGTTGCCGACGTCCATGAGGCCGTTCGACTGCTCGGCGCCGCGCTGGCCGCAATTCTTGGCACCACCCCATCCATCACCGGGCGCCCCATCTCCGGGGACGCCATCCAAGAGGAGCGTTCGTGAAGCTTGTGACTTTCCGCCGTGCGGACCGCGTGTCATTCGGTCGACTGGAAGGAGATGCCGTTATCGACCTCGGCCCCGTATTCGAGGGCAGATACGCAGGCCTGCGCGACGTGCTCGAGCAGGACGCCCTGGACGAGATCCGGGCCGCGGAGGGAGCGGCGACCCTCGCTCTCTCCGACCTCGAGTTGCTGCCGCCCATCCCCGACCCGAACAAGATCCTCTGCGCCGGGGTGAACTACCACGCGCACCGCGAGGAGGCCTCACGGGCAGCCGCGGAGTACCCGACGATCTTCCCGCGCTTTGCGGACTCGCAGGTCGCCCACGGGGGGCCACTGCTGCGGCCGGCGGAGACTGCGCGCTTCGATTACGAGGGCGAGCTGGCGGTGGTCATCGGCCGCGGTGGTAGGCGTATCCCGGCGGAAAAGGCTTTCGACCACGTCGCGGGATATTCTTGCTACAACGACGGAAGTGTCCGGGACTGGCAGCGGCACACTGCCCAGTGGCTGCCGGGCAAGACCTTCCCGGCTACCGGAGGCTTCGGCCCGGCGCTGGTCACCGCCGACGAAGTGGGCGATCCGAGCCGGTTACAGTTGACGACGCGGGTGAACGCAGAGGAGCGGCAGTCCGCATCGGTCGCCGACCTGATCTTCGACATCCCCGCCCTGATCGCCTACATCTCGACCTTCACCCCGCTCGCTCCGGGCGATGTGATTGTCTCCGGGACCCCGGGCGGGGTTGGTCTGTTTCGAGACCCGCCGGTCTTCCTGAAGCCCGGGGACGTCGTTGAGGTCGACATCCCGGGCGTGGGGCTGCTGGTCAACACGGTTGCCGACGACGTCGTGGACGGTTGAGCCGATGGGACTGCACACCCTTCGTAAAATCGTCCTCGGTGCGCCGAACGTCGAGGAGGCCGCAGGGTTCTACACCGAGTTCGGCTTGACCCCATTGGGTGAGGGCCGCTTCGCCTCCGCCGACGGGGGTGAGCAACTCCAGCTCGTCACCCGGCCAACGCGCCGGCTCGTGGCCGTCACCATCGGGGTTGACGATCGCGACGACCTGTTCCGTGCCCAGGCAGACCTGGCCCGACAGGGGTTCGATTCCACCGTCGAGGGGCAGCGGTTGACCGCCGTCGAGCCCGTCACCGGTGTAACCACCCGACTGGAAGTCGAAGCCCCCATCACGGTGCCCCCGCCCGAGCAGCCTGCCGTGGAGTACAACGCGCCCGGCCGGATCATCCGCACCAACGCGCGGGCGCTGCCGTTGGACCGCAAGGACGACGTGCGCCCTCGCAAGCTCGGTCACGTCGTGCTCGGATCCACTGATCTCGAGACTTCGATGCGGTTCTTCCGGGACGGCATCGGGTTCAAGGTCAGCGACATGATCCAGGGCCGCGGTTCGTTCATGCGTTGCTCCACCGACCACCACAACCTGCTGGTGCAAAACACCCCAGTCAATTTCGTACACCACAGTTCCTGGCAGGTCGACGACGTCGACGAAGTCGGCCGGGGTGCGTCCCGGCTGCTCGAGGCGGATCCAAACCGCCACGTATGGGGTCTCGGACGCCACCACATCGGCTCGAACTTCTTCTGGTATCTCAGGGACCCCTCGGGCACGTTCGCGGAGTACTACAGCGACCTCGACACGATCCTCGAAGACGAGCTGTGGTCGCCGGAGGTCTTCGAAGGCAAGCTCGCCCGTTACAACTGGGGCCCGCCACCCCCGCCGTCCTTCATCCGACCGGACGACCTGGCCGAGATCATGGCCGGCGCCCACACACCGGGCGGGTGAGGGCGACGGCCCCCGTTCGGCAGGCGCGGTACGAGAACCTGGAACTCGCCACGCGCGGCGAGGTCGCCGTACTCAAGTTGGCCCGACCCACGCGGCGCAACGCTTGGACCATGCCGATGGTTCACGAAACCAGCCACGCCCTGGCCGCGTGCGACGCCGACGACGCGGTCCGGGCTGTCGTGATCACCGGCTCGGGTGACAGCTTCTCGGTAGGCGCCGACCTGAGTGAGGGCTCCATCAGCAGCCCCGGCTCGGACGAGGACCCGATCGAGGTGATGCGCTCGATCGTCACTCCGCGAGACGTGCGCAAGCCAGTCATCGCCGCGATCAACGGCGACGCGATCGGCATAGGGGTGACCCTGAGCCTGTTGTGCGACGTCCGCGTGATAGCCCGCGACGCTCGCCTCGCCACGCCGATGACGCGGCTCGGTGTGATCCCCGAAATGGGTGCCCACTGGAGCCTCGCCCGGATCGCTGGGTGGGGGGTCGCACACGATCTGCTGCTGACCGGACGGCGAATCGACGGCGAGGAGGCCGTACGGCTAGGCGTGTGCGGCGAGGCGGTGGACCGGGACCGAGTCCTCGAGCGCGCGTTGGAGATCGCAGAGGACATCGCCCGGCACACCGCGCCGCGGGCGGTGGCAGTCAGCAAGTACCTGCTGCAGAAAGCCGAGTGGACCGGTTTCACCGAGCTCCGGGCCGAAGAGACCGAGCTGTTTGCGCGGGTTGCGGACGAGCCGGATGCTGAGGAAGGCGTCGCCGCCTTCCTCGAGCGGCGACCCCCCCGGTGGTCCGGGCGGGCGTCGGCCGAGCCGACCTGGCAAGCGCCGGGACCACACGACATCGAAGAAGATGAGGAGTTCTGATGGAGATCAAGGGTAAGAAGGCGATTGTGCTCGGCGGAGCCTCCGGCATGGGCCGGGCCTCGGCGGAGCAGTTGGCTGCCCGTGGGGCGCAGGTCATAGTGCTGGATCGAGAGCAGTCGGCCGGGGCGGAGGTCGCAAGGGACTTCGGCGGCGGGTTCCTGCCCGTCGACGTACTCGACTTCGAGGGCACGGAGGCGGTGTTGGCCCAGGCGGTCGAGCAGCTCGATGGGCTACATATCACGGTGACCACCGCGGGCGGAGGCGGAGCGGAACGCACGTTCGGCAAGCAGGGCCCGCACAGCCTGGAGCACTTCCGACGGACGCTCGACCTGAACACCGTGGCTACGTTCAACATCAGCAGGCTCGCGGCCGCGCACATGTCAGTCAACGAGCCGGAGGACGTCGACACCCCCGAGCGGGGGGTCATCATCAACACGGCGTCGATCGCGGCGTTCGAAGGGCAGATCGGGCAGGTCGCCTACACCGCGTCCAAAGCGGCCATTGCGGGGATGACCCTGACAATGGCTCGCGATCTCGGGTCGCTCGGTATCCGGGTGCTGTCCATCGCACCGAGTCTGTTCCTCACCGGCGCCACCGCCGAGGTGCCGGACGAGATGGCCGAGACGCTGGTCAAGGACGCGGCGTTCCCGAAGCGGATGGGGAAGCCGGACGAGTACGCGAAGCTGGCCGTCGCCATCGTCGAAAACCCCATGCTCAACGGCCAGTGCATTCGGCTCGACGCCGGGCAGCGGTTCGGCCCCCGCTGAGCCCTCACCTCTCACCACCCGCCTCGGCTGAACACGAGGCTCGACCGAAAGGCTCTCCATGCCCGAGGCAGTGATCATCGACGCCGTGCGCACCCCGATCGGCAAGCGCAAGGGGGCGCTTGCAGACATCCATCCCGAGGATCTCTCGGCATACGTATTACGTGCGCTGGTCGAGCGCGCCGGTGTCGATCCCGTAGTAGTCGACGACGTCATCTGGGGATGTGTAAGCCAACTCGGCGAGCAAAGCATCCAGATCGGCCGCAGCGCCGTACTGGCTGCAGGCTTCCCGGAGTCCGTACCCGGAGTGACGGTTAACCGAGCCTGTGGCTCGAGCCAGCAGTCCGTCGACTTCGCCGCGGCTCTCGTGCGGTCCGGTCACGACGACGTCGTGATTGCGGGCGGCGTGGAGTCGATGACCCGGGTCCCGATGGGGCTCGGCGCGGACCTGGGACGCCCGTACGGCACGCAGTTGCGCGCCCGGTACGCCCAGGATTTGGGATCGGGGGAGTTCCCGGACGGGGAGTTCCACCAGGGCATCGGGGCCGAGCGGATTGCCCGCAAGGCGGGGCTGGACCGGCGCAGGCTGGACGAGTACTCGGCGCGTTCGCATGCGCTCGCGAAGGAAGCGACGGACGCAGGCGCGTTCGCAGGTCAGCTCGTCCGGATCCCGAGCCTGCCGGGTTTCACCGCCGACGAGGGCATTCGTCCCGGCACCACGCCGGAGACGCTGGCGGGTCTCAAACCTGCCTTCACCGAGGACGGGCTGGTTCACGCGGGCAACTCCTCGCAGATCTCCGATGGCGCATCGGCCGTGCTGGTCACAACACCTGAGCGGGCCGCCGAACTGGGGGTGACTCCGATCGCGCGCTATCACACCGGTGCGGTGAGCGCGGCGAACCCGCTGGACATGCTCAGCGGGCCGATCCCGGCCACGCACAAGGTGCTCAAACGGTCCGGGCTCTCGATCGCCGACATCGGGGTGTTCGAGGTCAACGAGGCCTTCGCGCCGGTCCCGCTGGTCT
This sequence comes from Rhodococcus jostii RHA1, assembly GCF_000014565.1. Classification (NCBI taxonomy): domain Bacteria; kingdom Bacillati; phylum Actinomycetota; class Actinomycetes; order Mycobacteriales; family Nocardiaceae; genus Rhodococcus; species Rhodococcus jostii. The sequence goes on from NC_008270.1 coordinate 306,773, forward strand.
GGCAGGCGGAGTTCGGCGTCGCGGACGAGCTGCTCAACCCGCTGGGCGGGGCGATCGCGGTCGGACATCCGATGGGAGCGTCGGGCACGATTCTGCTCACCCGGATGCTGAACCATATGCGCGACAAAGGGATCCGTTACGGGCTGCAGACGATGTGCGAGGCGAGCGGAACTGCCAACGCCACCATCGTCGAGCTGTTGGACTAAATCGTCGAGTCACTGGACTGAGAGGACTGATATGTCGGACGAGGTACTGGTCGAGCGCCGCGGCGCGGTTCAGGTCATCACCATCAACCGCCCGGAGGCGAAGAACGCGCTGAATTTGGCGGTCGCCGAGGGCATCGCGGCGGCGGTGGATGAGCTCGATGAGTCGGACGAGCTGCGGGTTGGGGTGCTGACCGGCGCCGGTGGGGTCTTTTCGGCCGGGATGGATCTCAAGGCATTTCTGCGCGGCGAGTCCCCGGCGATTGAAGGTCGAGGTCTGTGCGGGATTACCCAGTCCACCCCACGCAAGCCGCTGATCGGTGCGGTCGAGGGGTGGGCTCTGGCCGGCGGCTTCGAGTTGCTGCTAGCGTGCGACCTCATTGTCGCGGCGCAGACCGCGCGGTTCGGGGTCCCCGAGGTGAAGCGGTCGCTGGTGGCCGGTGGGGGAGCGGCCCTGCTGCTGCCGCGGCGGCTGCCCTACGCCGTGGCGCTCGAGCTGCTGCTGACCGGTGAGCCCTTCTCTGCTGAGCGCGCCGCGGCGGTGGGACTTGTCAACCGGGTCACGGAGTCCGGCGCGGCGCTGAAGGCCGCGGTCGACATGGCGACCGCTATCGCCAAGAACGGTCCACTCGCCGTCGCGGCCACGAAAGAGATCGCACAAAAGACCACGGACTGGGCCCTGGCCGAGGGCTGGCAGGAGCAGGCCACGATCATGGGCCCCGTGTTCGCCTCGGAGGACGCGAAGGAGGGGGCCACCGCGTTTGCCGAGAAGCGCGAACCAGTATGGCGCGGCCGGTGAATCACCGTTTCACTACTTCGACATCGAACTAGGCGTACCGCTCCCGCTCCGCTGTCGTGGTCCCGGGCCAAACGTTCGCCCACTGAATGAGACTGTCATGGATTCACCTTCCGCTCTGCACACAGACTCGGGTGGTTCTTTGCCGTTCTCACGCGCTCGGCGGTGAGAACATGACTCTCGCGTGTGTCGCGCCTCGGGATTACTGAGCCGACTGGAGATGGCGGCCAATGGCCGCGAGGATACAGCCAGATGAGCTGCTGGAGCGAGTGTTCCGGCTCGTGCTCGGACGCGAAGACCGACCCGGACGGCCGGTGCGGAAACGTCTGTCGGGGTATAGGTGAGCAGCTGGGGATCAACTCGGCATCGGTACGGGCTGGGTCAACCACTCCGAAATCGTTTCTACGCCGGGCCGGACATCACAAGCAGCCCCGTCGGCTCGCAGAACACTAGTGCCAGAATCGCAGATCGTCGCGGTTCAACGCCATTCCCGAATCTGCTTCGGTCTTCTTCGTCGCGAAAGTGACCATCACGATGTCCATTTGATGGACGAGGGTGGGCGAGGGCTGGCATCGCGGCGGCTCCCCGAGGGGCCGGCCGGCATCCGGCAGCTGCACGAGCTGGTAGCCAGCCACGCCGAAGAGGCAGGTCAGGTCGTGGTCGGAATCGAAACCGACGCGGCCTGTAGGTGCAGGCGCTGACCACCGCCTGCTATCAGGTCTACGCGATCAATCCCCTCGCGGTCGCGCGCTACCGCGACGCCACCACGTCTCCGGCGCGAAATCCGACCCCGGTGACGCCAGGCTGCTCGCGGACCTGGTACGCACCGACCGGAAAAATCACCGGCCGATCGCCGGAGACAGCCCGGACGTGGAGGCGATCAAGGTCCTCGCCCGCCCGCGGACACCAGAACCTGATCTGGTCCCGCACCAGGCAGACCAATGCGCTGCGTTCGGCGCTGCGCGAGTACTACCCGGCTGCGCTGGAGGTGTTCGACGACCTGCACGACCGCGACACCCTGGCCGCACTCGGTCGCGCCCAGACTCCCGCCGAGGCCGCGCACCTAACCCTGCCGGCGATCCAATCCGACCTCAAAAAGGCTGGTAGGCAACGAAATATCGACGGTCGGGCCCGCGAAATCCAGGCCGGACTGCGGGCCGAGCACCTGCCGCGCCGGCGCCGGTCTCTGCCACGTTCGCCGTCACCACCAGAGCAGCGGTCGGTCTCATCGTCGAGTTGAACCGGCAGATCGCCTAACTCGAGACCACACTGGCAACACATTTTGAGGCACACCCGGACGCCGACATCTACCGCTCCCTGCCAGGACTTGGTGTCATCCTTGGCGCCCGGGTGCTCGGTGAGTTCTTCGGACGTCCCCGATCGCTACACCACCGCCAAGTCCCGCAGAAACTACGCCGGGCCCTCGCCGTTGACGGTCGCGTCGGGCAAGAAACGCGCGGTGCTTTCCCGGCACGTCCGCAACCAGCGCCTCTATGATGCGGTCGTTCAATGGGCGTTCTGCGCATTATCGTTCAGTCCCGGTGCCCGCGAATTCTACGACCAGCGACCCGACGCCGGCGACCTGCACCACCAAGCGGTCCGCGCCCTCGGCAACCGCCTCGTCGGCATCCTCCACGGCTGCCTCCGCCACCACACCCACTACGACGAACACATCGCCCGCATCGCCCAAGCTGCTTGACAACTTACGGCCCTGGGATGTCTAACCTGTCGCTCCAGGAACCACTCCGGCCTGCCGAGGCCCTCGAGCCCGCGGGCGCCGCAGCAACCACCGCGCCCCCACGGCTCACCACGAAGAGGGCGTTGGCGACGCCGACTCCCTCCCCGATCCGGGTGAGCTCGAGCAGACCGGCACCGGGCAGGCGATCGCCGACCCACTCGGTCAAACGTTCGGAATCAACAATCACGGACTGCGCAAGGGGAATCTGTCACCCCGACCCCATGATGTTCGGTCTGACACAGTGGGCCGATAGTGTTCTTTAGAGAGGTCTCTGCGCAAAAAGTGAGGCTTGCCACATCTACATGCGTGACGCATACTGCTATCGAATCGATCGATGGTGTACTCAGGACCAAGTTTCGGTGTGACCCGACGATGAGTCCTGATGACGGCGATGCGCCCGGTTATCGGTACGACCCCTCAGCAAAAGCCAAGGAGTACGAGCAATGCCCCTTCCCCGTTTCTCCCCTACGCGTCGCCTCGCGATGCGCCGTTATGGTCTCGTCGCGATGACGATGGTCGCGCTCTCCGCTGTGCTGGCCGCCTGCGGAGGCGGCGCAGGAAGCAACGACCCGAACGGCTCGACAGTGAAGATCGGCGTCCTCGCCAACGTCACCGGCACTGTCGGCAAGCAGGAGGGTGGCGCGACCCGGGTGCTCGAAGCCTGGGCGCGAAACGTGAATGCCCGCGGCGGCATCGGCGGACGCGAGGTAGAGCTCGTCATCAAGGACACCCGCGCGGACGCTCCGACCACGGCAGCGGCCGCGGAGGAGTTCATCGCCGATGAGTCGGTGGTCGGCGTGTTCTCGCTGACCTTCAGCACCGAGGGCTCCGTGGGCCAGCAGATCGCGGACTCCGATCTGCCGGTCGTCGGTGGAGCAGGATTCAACCCCAAGGTCTGGGGAGCGCTGCCCAACTGGTACGGGATCACCACGTCGTTTCCGAACGTGACGGGCATCCAAGTATGGGCCGCAGCGGAAGCGGGGGCGACGAAGCTCAGCCAGATCTCTTGTGCGGAAGACCCCTCCTGCGTCGCCTCGGAATCCACCTTCAAGTCCGCCGTCGACGAGGTCGGCGCCTCCTACGCCGGTCTGGTGAAGGTGGCAGCGACGGCGCCGAACTACACCGCCGAGTGTCTGGCGATCGCCGATAGGGGCGCCGACTTCATCCAGCTCGGTCTTGCCGAGGCGATCGCCCCGCGCGTCGCCGAGGACTGCATCCGACAGGGCTACACCGGCTCCTTCGGCGCGTCGAGCAACAGCCTGACCGGCACGCTCACGAGCGTGCCCGGCATCCAGCTCAACGGCGGGCTCAACGCCTTCCCGTGGTTCATGGAGTCACCCGCCGCCCAGAACTACCGCGACGTGATGGCGGCACAGAAGGTCAGCGAGGACGACTGGTCCTCGACCCCGGCCACTGCCGCCTGGGCCAGCGCCAAGCTCTTCGAGAAGACGATGTCCGGAGTGGTATCCGGGACGACCATCACCAGGGACACGGTCCAGGACGCCTATGGCGCCATCAAGGACGAGACCCTGGACGGACTGCTCCCTCAGCCGGTGACCTTCACCCGCGGAGAGCCCTCACCCCGGATCGACTGTGCTTGGCTGTACAAACTGGAGAACGGCACCTTGGTCACCTCGGGCGAGCCGCAGTGCAGCGCGCCGAAGATCGCGAGCTGACATGCTCCAGTACCTCCCCCTGATCCTCAGTGGCATCGCGACCGGCGCGATCTTCGGTCTCGCCGGTACAGGACTGGTCCTGACCTTCAAGACGTCGGGGCTGTTCAACTTCGGGCATGGTGCGATCGCGACCGTCGCGGCCTATGTGTTCTACTCGCTGCACGTCCAGCTCGGTCTCGGCGCGCTGCCGTCGTTCGTGATTGCGGTCCTCTTCGTCGGCCCGGTGCTCGGGTTGATCATGGAGCGCGTGGCCGCGCGGCTCGCCCCGCAGCCGGTGGCACTGCAGATCGTCGGCACCGTAGGGATCATGCTTGCCGTCCAGGGCCTGGCCACCCTCCTCTACGGCCCCGCCACGATCCGCGTTGACCAGTTCCTGCCGTTCGGCACGGACACCTTCTCGCTCGGTGGCGTGGTGCTGACCTGGGACTTCGTCATCATCACGGGGATCACCCTCGTAGCGGTCGGCGGTCTCTACGCGCTCTTCCGCTTCTCGCGCACCGGCTTGGCGATGCGGGCCGTTGTGGACGACCCGAACCTGGTCTCGATGCTAGGGACGAACCCGACGAGGGTGCGCCGCACCGCGTGGGTCATCGGGTCGACGTTCACGGCGCTCTCCGGTGTTCTCGTCGCCCCCGTGATCGGCCTCGACGCCATCGGAATGACGTTCCTGGTGGTGCAGGCCTTCGGCGCGGCAGTGGTCGGTGCGTTCTCCAACATCCCGCGGACCCTGATCGGCGGGCTGGTGATCGGAGTACTGGCCGACCTCTCGAAGGCCTGGGTGCTCGACGCCCCCTGGCTGGCCGGGGTGCCCGCCACCCTGCCGTTCCTCGTGCTGTTCATCGGGCTGCTCGTGTTGCCGAAGGGCAGGCTCCCGGTCCCCGACAGGATGCAGCTCCGGCCTCCCCTTCCGCAGTTCCGCGCGCTAGGGAGGATCCGGATCGCGGTCGCGGTCCTCGTGCTGATCCCCCTGCTGTTGGTCCCCTCCTTCGCGGGCACCACCCTGTCCTTCTGGTCGACGGCGATCGCCACGGCGATCATGGTGCTCTCGCTCGGCCTGCTGGTACGGACCTCCGGTCAGGTGTCGCTGTGTCATGCTGCGTTCGCCGCGATCGGTGCGGTCGCCTTTGCCCAGCTGTCCGAAGGACTGGGCTTGCCGTGGATCGTGGCGTTGCTGGTGGGGGCGCTGGTTGTGGTCCCGGTTGGCGCATTGGTCGCGATCCCGGCGATCCGGCTCAGCGGCCTGTACCTCGCGCTGGCCACGTTCGGGTTCGGGATCATGGTGCAGCAGCTGCTGTACGGACAGCCATGGATGTTCACCTCGTTGTCGGAGGGCCGCCGGATGCCGCGGCCGGAGTTCGCCACCTCGCAGGCGGACTTCTACTACGTCCTGCTCGCGGCGCTGGTAATCGTCGCGATCCTCGTCGTCGTGATCGTGCGGAGCCGGCTCGGGCGGGTGCTGCAGGGCATGTCGGAATCGCCAATGGCGGTGACAGCCCTGGGGCTTTCCAGCACCGTCACCAAGCTGATCGTCTTCTGCATCTCGGCATACCTGGCGGGCATCGGCGGTGCGCTGCTCGGGATGGTGCGACACTTCGCCATCGGCTCGGACCCGTTCTACCTGCCGTTCAGCTCGCTGCTCCTGCTCACGATGCTGGCGCTGGCCCCGTTCGCGGAGCCCTGGTATGCGCTCGTGGCGCTCACCACGGTATTGCCCGCCTACCTCCCGGGGGACCAGACCGTCTACATCGTGAACGCCGTCTTCGGCGTCTTCGGTGTGATGGTCGCGATGCAGGGCGGCCCCCCACGGATGCCGATTAGGCTCCAGCACCTGCTGGATCGGTTGGGCGGCAGGCAGCCAGATGTGCCGGAAGCCGCGCAGGGGGAGTCGACCGACGGCCTCCGCGCCACGGGCTCGGCCGTTGAGACCGTGGAGACCGCAGTCCGAGGCGGGCTGGAGGTAGCCGACCTGCACGTGCGCTTCGGCGGTCTGGTCGCCGTCGACGGCGCGACGTTCCGCGTCCCGACCGGCACGATCACGGGCCTGATCGGCCCCAACGGCGCGGGCAAGACCACGACGTTCGACGCGTGCAGTGGGCTCAACCGGCGCTTCTCTGGAGCCATCAGGCTGCACGGGGACGACATCACCCGCTCGTCTCCAGCAGTGCGAGGCCGAGCAGGCCTCGGCCGCACCTTTCAGCGGATGCAGCTCTGCGAGACCCTCACCGTCATGGAGAACGTCGTGCTGGGGCGGGAGTGCTCGCAGGCGGGCAAGGGTTTCGTCTCGCACCTGGTCGCACGGCCATCAGAGTGGCGGCTGGCGCGCTCGGCGGCCCGGGCTGCCGTGGTCGAGTGTGGGATCGAGCATCTCGCCGACCGTCAGGTCGCCACGCTGTCGACGGGGCAGCGCCGACTCGTCGAGCTCGCCCGCTGCCTGGCGGGTCCTTTCGACGTGCTTCTCCTCGACGAGCCGTCGTCCGGTCTCGACGCCACCGAGACGGCCCGACTCGCCGAGGTGCTCGAGCGCGTCGTAGCGCGCCGGAGAATCGGGATCCTGCTGGTGGAGCACGACGTCGAGCTGGTCATGCGGATCTGCAGCGCGATCTTCGTGCTGGACTTCGGCCGCATGATCTTCGATGGGACCCCCCTGGACGTCGCGGCCAGCGAGTTGGTGCGCGCCGCGTACTTGGGCGACGATCTCGACCTTGCGGGCTCGGTAGGAGGTGCCGCGTGAATCCGTCGACTACTGCCGAGACGCCGTCCGACGTGCGAACTGACGTACCAGCGCTTATGGTCGAGGAGCTCAGTGCGGGCTATGGGAGCACCACTGTGCTGCGGGATGTCTCGCTCACGGTGCCCTCGGGTGGAGCCGTTGCCCTGCTTGGGCCGAATGGCGCAGGCAAGTCCACCCTGCTGGCCGCTCTGTCCGGGCTGCTGCCGCTCACGGGCGGCCGATTTGCGATGCATGGCGAGGACGTGACCGGGCGGCCCGCGCATCAGCTCGCGGCAGCGGGGCTCTCGCACATCCCGGAGGGTCGCGGGGTCTTCCGTGGCCTGACCGTGCGTGAGAACCTGGTCATGCAGGCGGGCAGAGGGGCGGAGGATGAGGCGATCGAGCGCGCGGTCAGCGCGTTCCCGGTCCTCGGTCAGCGCCTCGAACAGCAGGCCGGAACGATGAGCGGCGGCCAGCAGCAGATGCTGGCTATGTCGGCGGCCTACGTCCGGCGGCCGCGCCTGGTACTGGTCGACGAGGCGTCCCTGGGACTCGCGCCGCTGGTGGTCGACGAGATCTTCTCATTCCTGGGGCAGCTCGTTGCCGATGGTGCCGCGCTGCTTCTGGTCGACCAATTCGCCGCTCGTGCACTGAACCTGGCCTCGTACGCCTACGTCCTCAACCGCGGTCGGGTCGTCCACCATGGGTCGGCGGCAGACCTCGACGAGACGACACTGGCCCGCGCCTATCTCGGCGGTGAATCGTGAGCGGGACCATCGATGTGGCCGACCGTCTCGCACTGCACGAACTGGCCGCGGCCTACGGCGAGATCGTGGATGCGAAGGACTGGGCTGGACTGGCTCAGATCTTCACCGAGGACGCGGTGTTTGACATGAGCGATATCGGGCTCGGCGAGTTCCACGGGCTGGCGGCGATCCGGGGGCACATGACCACGACGGATCGGCATCCCCGGGCGCACCTGATCGTCAACGTCCGGGTTGTTGAGGGGGATCCAGTCGGGTTACGCAGTCGAGTCATTGGGGTGCTGCCGGACCGCAGGGTCGCTGTCGGAAGCTACCGGGATCACGTTGAGCGCACGGTCGACGGTTGGCGGGTCCGGCACCGGATCTTCACTGCCGGTCAGCGGGCTGACGGCTCGTTCACCGGCACAGAATCACCACGGCCGGCCTGGGACAGGGGAGCTCAACGATGAATCGACCATCGGCTGCGAAGCCTCTCATCGGCCGAGTGGCCCTGGTGACCGGTGGTGGCCGTGGGCTTGGACGGGCACACTCCCGGGAGCTCGCTCGGCTGGGCGCGAGTGTGGTCGTGGCGGACACGGGGGTGGCTCTCGACGGGACCGCGCCCGATGCGACCGTAGCCACCTCGACTGTCGACGAGATCTGTGCGGATGGCGGCCGGGCCGTCGCCGACCACGCCGACGTGCGAACTTTCGCGGGTGCGCAGGCCGCCGTGACAAGTGCGGTGGAGTGTTTCGGTCGGTTGGACATCGTGGTCAACAATGCAGGCACGTTGCACGGGGCGCCGCTTGAAGCGTTGACCGAGGCCGATCTGCGCGCTGAGCTGGACATTCATGCCGTCGCGACGGTTGCAGTCCTGCAGGCGGCCTTTCCGGTGATGCGTGCCCAGCGTTACGGCCGGGTTCTGAACACGATCTCTGAGGCTTCACTTCACCGACACATGGCCGACTCGATCGCGTACTCGACGGCGAAGGCCGCTGTGTGGGGCGCGACGATGGCAGCTGCAGCGGCAGGGGAGCCGGACGGCATCACGGTCAACGCGCTGTCGCCCGGGGCCTACACTCGCATGTCGAAGCGCTTCCTCGACGTGCAGGGCATCCCGGCCGGCCTCGACCTCTCCCCGGAACGCGTCGCTGAGGTAGCGGCAGGGCTGTGCACCGAGGCGGCAGGTGGAATCAACGGGCGGGTCCTGCACACCGCGGGTGGCCACATCCGCGAGTTCCGCCTGGGTCGATTGGACGACACCGACCTCGTCGAGTGGCTGAGGCGCTACGTTGACCGACACGTCGCTGGCGCGCCCAACGATTGAGAAGGAGGGATGAGCCCCTCAGCGTGAGGGCATTGAGCTCGCAAGCAGGCTGAGGACCGCAACCCTGCTTGCTGCCGGCTCGGCTCACCCGCACGCAAGGTTCTGCAGGACGCTTCTGATCCCGTCGTGTAGCGCTCGCCGTGCGAATACTTCTCCTCTTCGCGCCGGCCGGGGTTCTCGGGGTAGGGCACCGGCTCGGCATCATCCCAGCGTGCGAATCAACCCGGCTCGCCGCTCTGCGGCATCGGTCCACGAGTCGACATCACCGGCCCCACCCAGCAATCGGGAAGGCCGCACCCATCACTAGATTGAACAATCTGGCTGGACGTCACAGTCGATATGGAGTGGTCTCCTGTCAAGAGGCAGGCTGAGGCGCCCGTCCTGATTGTTCGGGGCGGGCGCCTCGTGCTTGGTCGTCGTGGTGCTGGTCAGTGTGTCGATGGCGATGTGCGGTCAGACTGATCTTCTGTCAATCATGTGACCTGTAAACGGGTCCCGTCAGCAGAGTGCCCGGTCGACGAAGTTCAGCAACGAGGCGACGAGGGGTGCGACGTCTGCACCTTCGGGGAGGGCTATGGCCTGTTCGAAGCCACGGTCCATCAGAGCGCGCACCCACTGGGTGTCGTTGTCGGGGTCGGCTCGGGGCAACGAGCCGTCCTGTCGGCCCCGGTCGAGAAGGGCCCTGAGGCCCCTCTCCTGTCGCTCGTCATAGTGCTTGCGCTCCGCCGTGTACCCCTGCGCCCTCATGACCTCGTCGGAGAGCAGGACCGCAACGCGCGGGCGCCGTGTGGGGTCGCCAGCGACATGCAGAAGGGCACCGAGCCAACCGTGCAATGCAATCCGGCCGTTCGGGGCCCTCGCGGCGTCCGCCTCCATGTCACCCAGCGCGCGGTCCCCGTCGCTGCGGAACATGGTCAGCAGCAGTTCGTCCTTCGAGTCGAAGAGGCGATAAAAGGCCCTCGTCCCAAGCCCGGCTTGCGCGAGGATGTCGGTGACAGATGCTGACGCGCCGTCGACGGCGAGGAGCCGATAAGCCGCCTCGACGATCTTGGCACGCTCGGCCCTACGCCCGTCAGGGCCGTTGCTTCCGGACGCCACGCGGATCGTCCTCCCGCCCCACCCGTCCCGACAAGTCGAGAGGTCACGCGGCTCGTCCGCGCTGCAGTCGAGCCTATCGCAAGGTCGGAGGGTGTCGGGTCAGCCCTCGATGATCTGCCGCACGATCTCGGCGAGCTCGTGGGGGCGATCGCTCTGCACGGAGTGTCCAGCGCCAAGACCGTGCGGACGACGGTGGCGGGACTGCGGTGCACAAACTCGGTGGCGTCCTCGGTGGAGACGAACGCCGATGTACCTCCGCGGATCAGTGTGAATTGCGCGGCCGACGCGCTCACGTCTTCCCACAGTGCCGACGAATCGGATCGACTCTTGTCCAGCACGTCGTACCGCCATGGCGGGTTTGCGCTCTGTCTCAGACTCCTTGGACCGTTGGTGGGCGGCGCAGATGGCGGCCCAGTCGGTGGCGAGCTAGGGCGCTGTCGCCGTTGAGCAGCGCGCTGAGCACACTTGCATGCGCATCCTGCCCGTCGCGATCGTCGGCCACAGGTACAGCGTCCAAGCCCTCGGCGGCGAGCAGGATGTGAGTGAAAAGCTCAAGGATTGGGTCGTCTGCGAGACGGGCGAAGATCACGGCGCGCTCGTCCGCCGTGGCCCCGCCACAAAACTCGGCGGCAGCCTCGAGGCGCTCGTGCATCTCGGGCTCGTGCAACCGCTCCGTCACGGCAGCCAGTGCACCGAGCTCGAGGATGTCGCGCACCTGCCTCACTTCGTCGGTGGAGGTTCCCCGGTATCGGAGGTATGTCCCCGCCGCCTCGATGCTCGCCGCCGGATCGGGCTCGGTGATCACGAGGCCGCCGTACGGGCCGCGCCGCATCCTGGCGATGTGGTGGTGTTCGAGGAGCCGAACAGCCTCGCGGAACACAGCGCGGCTGACGCCCGAGCGCGCCTGCAGCTCCGACTCCGAGCCGAAGATTTGCCCGGCCTGCATGCCGCTGGTGACGATGTCCGTCATCAGGCGGTGCGCCACCGTCTCCGCGAGTTTGGCAGTGGGTGGAAGCGGCGCGGGGGAGGACGACCCACGATCGATTGGCCTCTGCTGCACCGACAGGAGCCAGGCGTTTACTGCACGCAGATGTCGAACCGATCGGTGTTGCGCGAGGACATGATCCCCGGAGACGATGGCGTCGACGATCGCCTTATGCGCGTGATCGGACTCCGACTTGAGGTCCTGCAGCTTCCGGTCGATGGGCAGCGTCGGCACCTGCGCGTAGTTGATCGTTAGTTGGACCAGGACGTCCACAAACAGGGTCAGTACGGCACTGCCGCAGTGATCGGCCAGCACGATGTGGAGTCGTTCGTGACCGGTCGAATCGAATCCTTCGGCCTCCTGCTCACGGCGCAGAGACGCACGTAGGTGGTTGATCCCATCCTCGGTCAGGCGTTCCGAGGCGAGCCGAGCGGCGGCCGGCTCGAGCAGAACGCGTGCCCGGAGCAGGTCTGCGACGTTGGCGCCGACAAATTCGAGGTAGACGGCCATGGCTCGGGCCAGCGGATGCGCGTCGGGAGCCTGTACGACGAGCCCACCCGGAGAGCTGCGGCGTGTGCGGACGACGCCCCGATGCTCCAAGAGCCGGATGGCTTCCCGTAGCGCGCCTCGACTCACGTCGTAACGGCTACAGAGGTTCTCCTCGGAAGCGAAAACCTCTCCGACCCGCCAGCCGGCAGCCGCGATGTCGGCTTCGAGTCGCTGGGCGAGGACAGCGGCTAGTTTCCGCTTGCGCTCCCCTTCGGTGCGAGGAGGGACAGGGGCTGCAGGAATCTGGGTCTGTCGTGTTCCCGTCGACATCGCGCCCCACCTCACCTCATCGGTCTTCCATTGAGTATACTATCAAACCTGGTTCGGCCAGGCGACCCTGTGGCTTTTTCGAGGGACGGTCTCGATTTCGACCCCGAATCGAATCGGTGACTTATGAGGGGGGCATGGTTTCTCGTAAGCAGCGTCGTAAGCCGAAGCCGTACAGTTCGATCTGACTGATGCGCAGGAGTTGATCGACCGATGGTCCCGGTACCTTCGGCTGGTCGCCGCCCATCCACTCTCGTCGCCGGATAATACCCGAGTCGCTTGACCCGATCACACGCGCTCGGACACGCGAGGATGAGGTCGGGCAGCTCGTGGTCACTGATATCGATAAGGCGGTGCGCCGCTCGTTCGATCTGGCACAGAAGATCTCGTGCGCCACTCGTCCTCGCAGCGCCGCTGCGGACGTCACCACTCTCGCGTTTGGCCGCTGGGCCGCTCGGGGGACGTCACAGTTGTACAGGGCCGCGCGGTCATGCCTGTGGAGGTGTGGTCGGCGATTGAGCAGCACGACGAGACCCGCCTACGGTATTCCAGATAGTGCGGCCGGAGCGCGAAGTTGACAAGCTGCACATCCGCGTGGGCTACAACCGCGAGCGGACAACCAACTTGGACGAGCTGGTGGAACGGTTGTCTTCCTCTGTCCAGGAGCGGGTCGAAGTCTCTCCAACGGTCGAGTTGATCGAGGAGGGTGTGCTGCTGGCTCGATCTATCTCAGCCGCCAAGATCCTAGGATTGTGAAGGCATGACAAGTCAGTCCATCATCGAGCGATCGGCTGAGCTTGCGGGCAAAGGACCAGCCATGATCGCCGCTTCCGGGTCGATGACAATCCCTGTCGATTTCACGGTCGGCGAGGAGGACCTTGACCGCGACGCTGCGTTGGCAGGCACACCGGCGAGTTGGATGGGATCTCCCGTGCGTTCAGGTCTGCCAGCTGCCAGCCCACATTCACCTAGATCTCGGTCAAGCTGCGCCCGAGCTCTGGATCACCTCAATCGTCCCGACACCTAGCCGCGCCACACGTCGTCTACTGAATTCGGCCACCTGGCGTTCCGTCCGGCAATCCGTCATAGCGACGAACCTCCGGAGCACAGTCATAAACGGATTGGAGGGCATCCGCGAGCCGGCGTGCCCACCTCCTGGCCCCGAGAGGGCACGTCTGAAACCAGGCCGGTTCACACTCACGGATCGAGAAACAGTCGTTCATTGGGCAACCTGACATCCGGCAAAGAACGACCGATGGCGGAACGGACGAGTTCGAGCGCGCACCGGCGCTTTCGCTGCCAATCGCGGATCAAACTCTTGTCTGCCGCTTCTGGCGCCTGGTATTCGAAAGCCCCACCACCCAACCAGATACGCACGTGTACATCGTCGTCGGCGCCGCTGCCACTTCTGCTCGATAGATGACTGCGTCAGGTGGAGACGGCAGAGGGTAATCTGCCACTCTGCCAGGCCGACGTCAAAGTCTCCAACAGTGACCGTTTAAAACATCGCGATTTCTCGGTATCCATTTGACTCGGCTGCAATCCAGCACGGACCAACTCTTCGAAACGTCTACGGTCGGTGCCGAATGCGACCAGTACGTCGCCGGGCCGAGCACGCCCGAACGGGGCCCACCGAATCGCAAACTCGATATACGGCACCGCATGTATGTCGACGCAACGGGCGCCACTCAAAACTTTCAGCTCGTGCAGCGAGGACCTAACCCATTGCGCGCCAGAATTCATTACTTCCTGTGGCGTCGCCTTGTGGGCGTAAAAGTGTTGCGTTCGCTTTGTAGGTGAGATTTTACCGCCATGTGTGCTGTGACGGCTTTCTCGTCGATTTTGTAACTCCATGGTTTCCTCGAACTCGGTGGAATCAGAACATACTGTCACGCCGCTGATATAGAACTTGCCAACACAAGCACCGTCACATCCCTCGAGCGCAGTCGTCCCCGGGCTCCCCTGCGCGGGTGTTTTATGGATTGGGGGCTACCGAGCGGGACATCCGATCGACTGGTATCTGAAGCACTCTTCGTTGCTGATCGTCGATTATCGTGTCCTACCAACGCCTGCGCGGCGTTACGCGAGCCACTGAACCGGTAGATGGAGAGACCTACTTTGCCGGGGCCGGTGGTTGAACGGCGCATTGATCGTGGAAAAGTACTGGATCGCAGCACCGATTGCGATCGGGCCGGTGACCGCGATAGAACCGATCAGAAATCATCAGCGGGGCGTCCTGCGCGAATACCGCGAGAGCTAGAGACCGAGCGAGGAAGAAGACTGGCCATGCAACGAACTGTGTTCAACGAGGATCACGAAGCGTTCCGCGAGACAGTGCGGACCTTCATCGCCAAAGTAGTCGCACCCGTCTACCATGAGTGGGAAGCGGATGGGCATCCGCCGCGCGACTTTTACCGGTGTCTCGGTGAACTCGGCATTCTCGGCATCCAGGCGCCCGAGGAGTTCGGCGGCGGTGGCGAAGCGTCAGTCAAGTTCAATGCCGTTGTCGCCGAGGAGTGTGCCGCGGCCGGAGTGTCTTTCGGGGGTTCCTACTCCGTGCACACCAATCTGATCCTGCCGTACCTCACCATGTACGGGACCGGGGAGCAGCTGCAGCGCTGGCTTCCCGGATTCTGTTCCGGTGACCTGATGTTCGCGATCGCGATGACTGAGCCCGGCACCGGTTCGGACCTCGCCAATATTTCGGCTACCGCCAAGTTGTCCGAGGATGGCAGCCACTACGTGCTCAACGGCTCGAAGACCTTCATCACGGGCGGCGTATTGGCGGATCGCATTCTCACGGTGTGCCGCACGTCGCCGTTCGACCCGGAAAACCGCCGCTCCGGCCTGTCGATTCTCGTCGTCGACACCAGCAGCGAAGGCTTCTCCGTGGGACGCAAGCTGCAGAAGATCGGTTTGAAGACGTCCGACACCGCCGAGTTGTCCTACGACGACGTAATGGTGCCCGTCTCCGACCTGCTCGGAGAGGAGGGCAAGGGCTTCTCGTACCTAACCCACAATCTCGCGCAGGAGCGGCTCACCATCGCGTTCGACGCGTCCGCCACCGCGTCGGCCGCGGTTCAGCACGCGATCGCCTACACGACCGATCGCAAGGTGTTCGGCAAGCCCGTCGCCGCGTTCCAGAACACGAAATTCGTTCTGGCCGAATGTTCCACGGAGTTGCAGGCCGTCCAGCTAATGGTCGACAACGCACTCGAACTGCACGACCGTGGCGAGCTCTCTGTTCAGGATGCCGCCCGTGCCAAGCTGTTCAGCACCGAAGCGGCCGGACGCATCATCGACAAATGCCTGCAGCTGCACGGTGGTTACGGCTACATTCTCGAGTACCCGATCGCGCGCCTCTACGCCGATACCCGGGTGTCACGGATCTTCGGCGGCACCAGCGAGGTGATGAAGACGATCATCGCCAAGGATCTCGGACTCTGATCCTGGGAGTTCTGCCGCGCCGGATACCACCACCGATTCCGCCGGATGGCGACGATCGCCTCGGCGGTGGTGATCGGACCAGCAGTGAATGCGGCTGTCGCCGAACCGAACCCGCGCACGCCGTGGGCCAGGCAAACCGTCGCGTAGGGCTACGGCACGCTGGAGAACTTCACCTCCGACTGCCGCGGCGGTGTGTGGTTGAGCCAGCAGTCTCTCGCCGGCGGATCGGGCGTCCTGCAGCGTCTCGGCGCGGACGGCACGAAGTCCACTGCGGTTGCCAACGTCAGCAGCCCCGGCGGGATCGTCGTCCGCGGCAACACCGCCTACTTCAATACCTGCAACAGCTTCACCGTCGGGATCACCGGCCAGTAAGGACGGCACGATCCAGGCGCTGAACCTCGACAACGGCGCGGTCTCGACGGTCGCCACCGGCCTGCAGTTCCTCACCGCCAGCGATAGTGTACTCAATGTGTCACAGGGGGCCTAGGTGCTACGACGGGGAAACGAGAAGGCCCCGTAGCCTCTGCGAACTCTGCAGCTACTCGCCCGAATAAGGATTCCGAAGTGAAGCTTGCAAAGATCCTGGCTCAGCGCCTCGAAAACGACACCGCGGAGGCCGGTTGGCCAGTCGGGAAGATCTTTGCGTCGGAAGACGACCTTCGCCGCCGCTACGGCGTGAGTCGAGGCGCACTGCGAAGCCATCCGACTCTTGGAACACCGGGGCGGCGTCCCGGTGTCGGTGCTAGTCGTCGCGTCATGAGCCCGATCATGGCCCACTTGATGAATGCCTCCGAGTGTGCGGGGAGGCGCTCATAGTCGTGGTCGAGGCGGCGACAGCGCATCAGCCACGACAGCGTCCGTTCGATCACCCAGCGGTGCGGTAGGACAGCAAACTCACCCTGCCCTTTGGGTTTCCGAACGATATCCAGTGCGATGCGGCAGTGCGTGTCGACCCAGGCGACCAGCTTGCCGGCGTAGCCGCCGTCGGCCCACACCACGACCATCGACGGCATCGCCGTCTTCGCCCGCGCCAGTACCTGGCGTCCGCCGTCACGGTCCTGCACACTCCCCGCCGTCACCAACACCACCACGAGTAGGCCGAGCGTGTCGGTCACCAAGTGCCGTTTGCGCCCATTGACTCGTTTCGCGCCGTCCCAACCGCGCGTGTTCGTGCCGACGGTGTCGGCACCCTTGACCGCCTGGGCGTCGACCATCCCCGCCGAGGCCATTGGATCCCGACCACCGCGATCGCGCGCCCGCAGTGCGTCGTGGATCCGGTCGGTCACCCCAGACTCGTTCCACACCTCGAAGTACCAGTACACCGTCTCCCACTTCGGAAGATCATGCGGCAACTGGCGCCAGGAACAGCCGGTGCGGTTGACATACAAGATCGCGTCCACGATCCGGCGTCGAGAGTGGATGGCGGGCGACCAGCCGAAGGTACCGGGACCATCGGTCGATCAACTCCCACTGCGCATCAGTCAGATCGAACCGTACGGCTTCGGCTTGCGACGCTGCTTACGAGAAACCATGCCCCATCATGAGTCGCCAATTCGTTTCGGGGTCGAAATCGAACAGCTTTCCAAACACCTACTCAGACGACGGTCACCGAGGTCGACGTCGTCGAGCAGCAACTGGGCGCTGTCCTTGGATCGGGCGGCGTGGATGGCGGCCAGGGCGAGGGCGAGGCGGGTCGCTGGTGTCGTGGCCGCGCCAGGCCGCCTCGGTGATTTCGTTGTCTTCCAGCGGCGTTATGACGCCGTAGCTGTTCGGTCCAACGCGAATGCGTGTGGTCGGGTCGCGGAAGATGGTGCCTGTCTTCCGGCAGTGTCCGAAGAGAGACCGCACGACGCCAGATGTCGTCGGCGATCACCCGGGGTTCGGGCCGAGCAGCTGTGATGCTGCGTGGAGTGGCCAGTGCACGCCCAGGATCGAAGCGTCGCGGTAGCAGATCCCATTCCTGACAGTCGGTGAAGAACCTCCGGATCGCCGCGAGATGACCGTCCTTGGTCGAGGCCTGAAGCGGCTTGCCGAGACGGTCCTCGATTCCGGTGGTGCGGTGCACGGAGTCGCCGACATTCATCCGGTCCATCGCGGCGACTCGGGCCGCGCAGGTCTGCCGGGTCCAGGCGGCCGGGTCGGCGGCATCGGGATGCTCGGCTGCGAGCCAGCGGCCGATCTTGAGCATGCGGGAGCGGACGTCGCCGCGTGCCCGCGGTGTCAATGTCGGAGTGGCGTAGCACCGTTCGACCCACTCGTGCCAGATCTGACCACCGCAGGCCGCCCGAGCTGTGCCACGACCGGTCGTCGCGGGTGGCAAGTCACAGAACCCCAGCGCAGTCACCGCCCGCTGCACTGCATGCAGAGCGTTCAGCCGGGCGCCGCCGAGCAGTCCGTCATTGCGGACACGCTCGAACAGGTCGGTGCCGAGATCTTCGAGGTTCGGGCTGCCGTTGAGCAGGAACAGCTGGCATATCACCACCGGCAGCATCGTGTCGTCGCCGTGCCCGAGCCGATAACCCCACCCGGCGAGCACCTGACGAAGCCGGGCGATCTCGCCGCCCACGCGGTCGCGCCCGAAGATCCGCCATGACAAGGTCAGACGTTGGAAGCTGCCGAGCCGGTGGAACCCCGTGAAGGAGCCCAGCAGGTAGGCATGCGCGACGAGGTAGGAACGGACCTCCTCGCCGGCCCAGGCGGGTGCGTTCCGGCGGAACTCGACCTGATCCCGGTCGAGCAGATCGACCCATTCCTCCGTGCTCCAGACCCAGAAGGTCCGCCCGATCTCGGCGCCTCGCACCAGCAGCACCGCGACCGCATCGGCCATGGCCCGCCGCCGATGCACGGTGACAGGCGAATCCAGCCCTGCGTTGACCACCTCCAACGGTCGCAGCAGTCGTCCGATCACACGCCAGCCCGGCGCGCTCCGATCGTGACACTGCAGCCGCCGCAGGTTTCGTATCCCGAGGTCGCCGATGGCCCTTGCCCCCTCGTCTCGGACCTCGATAGCGGTGTCGAAGCGATGCGCGACGAGCGCTGAGCACCAACGTGATTCGAAGTCCGCGGTGACGGACCCCGACAGCCGCGCGGTCACCGCGGCGTGCCTGCGGTCGCAGCGTCCGTGCCTGTGAGCATTCCGATGCGCCAGGCGTGGATGTGGTCCATGCCGCGGCCGAGCTTGTCGGCCAAATCCGCCCAGGGAGGTGGATATCGCAGCGTCGAGTCCGTGTGGCGATGCCCGGCGAAGGTCGCGATCGTGTGCAGTTCCCAGCCCATCCGGCCCAGATCGGTCAGACACAGATGCCGTGTGGTGTGCGTGGAGAACCGCGGAACATCGGGCGGCCAGGGGAATCCGTCGTACCACCTTCGACCATGCCCACAGGATCAACGGCTGGGCGCGATTGCGGCGGAACTCCGACAAGAACAGCGGTCCGCGTGCCCTGTTAAGTCTCGCCCGGTGTGCGAGACAGTTCGACAACAGCACTCCGGTCGGAGCCGAGTAGGGCACGACCCGCTCGGGCCAATTCTTCGTCGTCTCCGCCCGGATCCGCAGGATGCGGTGGGCGGGGTCGAGATCGTCGGTGCGCGAGCACAGCTCCTCACGGCGCAACGCGGTCGTAGGCCAGGGCGAGCATCACCCCGGTTGCGGACCGGTTCCACGGCGGCGACGGTCAGGATGGCGGCCCACTGCCCCTCGGTGGGGATCCACGGCAGCTTCGTCAACCGGGGCACCAACCCGCGCTGATTCCCGCCGCCGCATCGGGCGGGTGTGAAACGGCTCCGGTCAACGGGATTGGATTCGCGCAGCCCCTCCTCCATGAGCTAGTCATAGAACAGTCGCACCGACACCAGCCGCTGCTGAATCGTGGCATTCGCCAGCCCGCAGCCGGAGTCGATCGCCACCACGTTCGCGCCACGGCGGCTGGGCCGGTCGGTCAACTCCCGCACGTAGACGCCGACATGCGCCCGACTCGCCGTGAGCGGGTCGACACCCCTCCCGCTCGCACGTCTCCAGGTACTCGGCGAGCCGCCGGGCGTAGGTGTCGATCGTCCGAGGCGCCCTCTCGAGATCGGTCCACGCCCGCAGCCACCCGGCCGCCTGTACATGCCGGCCCAGCACCGGCCACTTCTCCTCCAACACCACCGTGCCGCGCAAGCCATCTCCTCAGTTCCGTGGTCAACCGAGGAGACATGATCATCCCCACGGCCAGATTCCACGTATCTTTCGAAATGCTCAAACGCCAGATGTACGGCCGGTCGAACTTGGATCTGCTCCGCAAACGCGTCATACACGCCGGATAGCTAAGCGCCCCATAGCACTCACGAAATTCGTGCCAGGTCCAATTTTTGCTGAGCCTCGTCACGAGCTCTCGGCGCGAGGGATGTACTACTTCGACTACTCAATCGCCCGGAAGGCCGGGGTCG
Source organism: Rhodococcus jostii RHA1 (assembly GCF_000014565.1). NCBI lineage: Bacteria > Bacillati > Actinomycetota > Actinomycetes > Mycobacteriales > Nocardiaceae > Rhodococcus > Rhodococcus jostii. Next base: position 326,737 of record NC_008270.1, read on the forward strand.
GCTCTCCGCCGCGGTCGATCCAAGTCAATTCGACCTTCATCCCGATCTGGACCTGATCGACAGGCAGACCGACTATTGTCGTGGTCACTCGCAGTCCGGGCTGTTCGTCGAGTTCCACGGTCACGACCGGATGCGGTTCGCTGTAATCCACGCCTGGCGCGGGTGGGCCCTGGTGAAGCAGCATCGTGAGGTAGATGGTGCCTCGTCCGCTGACCTCGGTGGCCTCCACAGCATCCGACCAACAGACGGGGCAGATTCCGCGAGGGGGCTGCGACCAGGATTTGCATTCCCCGCAGCGGTTGACAAGCAGGCGTTTCTGTAGCCTGCCACGATAAATTTCCTTGTTGTCGTGATCGATCGGGTCCAACGGGAACGCTTCGAGAATGTCTTGGTCGCTTGGTGTCGTCATGAGGTCACCTTCTACTCAGGGTTGACCGGGTTGCAGAGTCACGAACAGTCCGCGAGCTTCGGCGCACAAGACCTGTCCGTCCCAGAGTTCACCACGAGCGTAGGTCTTGCGGCCCTCTTCACGTTCGATCCAGGCCTGCACCTCGAGGTCTCGTCCGACGGGGGTCACGTTGCGGTAGTCGACGGACAGATTGGCCGTTCGGGCCACAGATGTCTGGTCGTGATTGACCATGCGGCCGAGTACGTCGTCGAACAACAGCGGGATGGCACCGCCGTGGGCCGCCCCGTTACCGCCGAGGTGGAAGCTGCTGAACTCGACGCGGCCAGCAACGCGGCCATCCTCAAGCCTGTCGTACTCGATGGCGGGGATGAAGGCCTGGCCACGGCCGGGTAGCTCGTCGAGCGTTCCGCTGAGCCGCAGCCACTCGTTCTCCTCCACCGAGGGCTCGAGGAGGCACACGATCTCTCGCAGCAGATGGGTCACGTCGGCGACGAGCCCTGCGTCGGGCACGGATTCAGAGATCCGGTCCTGGACGCTGCGAAGCGCCTTCATGAGATCGGGGTAGCCGACAGGCGCTGCGGGGGCCTGCCGGCTCATCCACCAATTCGCCCGCGCCGCAGTGGTCTCCTCAGTGGTCACTGCACGCCCATCCGGCCGTTCGCCGAAGGTACGGGGGCGATGGCGCCTGTGTGCCTGCGCGCCGCTTCCAGGCCGGTCTCCAGGCTCTCCGCCTCAACCTCCCACCGCTCGCAGGTACAGGCACACCGATAGCGTCCGTCCGCGCCGAATGGGATCACGGACTGGGCGGCGCACTCGCCGCTCAGCGCCGCTGCCTCGGCCATGATCTCGATTGGGGCCTCGTAAAGGATGGTCTCGTCATTCATCGTGTTTGTTCCGCTCGGGCTCAGGCCGCGGTCGGGACCGGCGGCACCTGTGGGAAGAGTTCCTGGAACGCGCCGATCGTCACCCTCTGCTTCACGGCCGGGTCGACGCCGTTGAACAGGTCGTGCAGGGTCTGCTGGGTGTGGCCGTAGGTGCCCTCCATGTGGGGGTAGTCGCTTCCCCACATGACGTTGTTGTAGCCCATGTGCTGGGCGACGGCGACCGCCGAGGCGTCGTGCTGGAAGGATGCGTAGACCTGGGTGTAGATGGTTTCTTTGATGTCCCGCTTCAGCTTCGGGCGCACGGCCATGGAGTGTTGGCGGTAGCCCTCGATCATCCGGTCGGCGATGAACGGGACCCAGGTCGCGCCGCCCTCGGAAACCAGCACCTTCAAGTTCGGGTGTCGGTCGAGCACACCTGCTGCGACGAGCTTCATGACTGCTCGCTGGCCGCCGAATGTGGTCTCGGTGTAGTTCAGCACCGCACCCCCGGGGCCGCGGTAGACCACTCCTGCCGCCGCGCCCTTGGCCAGGTCGATGGGGTCACTGCCGATATGGAATGCAAGGACCATGTTCGCGGCCTCGGCTGCAGCCCAGAACGGCTCCCATACGTCCCTGTTCCAGTCCTGCTGCAGTGGGTGCGGCTGAACGGGGAGGTAGACCGCGCGGTAGCCGATTTCGGCGCAGCGTTCGAGCTCAGCCACGGCGTCGCCGACGTCGAGGGTCGACACTTGTGCGGTGGTGACCAGGCGGGGTGAATACTTCTCGAGCGTCTCGTAGGCCCAGTCGTTGCTGACTCGCGTGCACTCGCGGAGGACTTCGGGGGTACGGAACGAACTGCTCCACATCCCCAACGAAGGGAAGACCACCTCGCCCCAGACACCCTCTTCATCGAGGTCTTTCATACGTAGTTCGACGTTGCCCGCGCCGGGGGCACGGACAGTCGCTTCCATGAATTTCATCGCGGCGCTGGTCGGGAGTTTGCGGCGGAACGCCATGCCGTCGATGTGCACGGTTTCCCACTCACCGTCGGCGTCCTTGACCGAGCGGGGTGTCAGGTCTGCGAGCCGCTTGGGCAGGTTGTCCCGCCACAGGGTCTCGGGCTCCAAGAAATGAGAGTCTCCCGAGTTCGCCCAGATCTTTCCCATGCCGTCCTCCGATGTTGTGGTCCGCGCCTCGGCTCGATGGACGCAGAGTGAAAATTATCATTTTCAGTGTCGGTGCCCACACACGTACTGTCAACAGACAGGACCTCAAAATCAGGGGCCTGTTTACAAAGCGCCCGGTCAATGAAGCCAATCAGACAAGCGAGGAGGTGCGAGACATCCGCTCCTTCTGGGAGGGCAATGGACTGTTCGAAGCCACGGTCCATGAGCGCGCGTACCCACTGAGCGTCGGCGGTGTCGGCCCGCGGCAACGATCCGTCGCGACGACCGCGGTCGAGCAGAAACTTCAGGCCCGTCTCTTGCCGTGCGTCGTAGTGCTCACGCTCTTTCGAGTCTCCCTGCGCCCTCATGACTTCGTCGGAAAGCAAGATAAACACGCGGGGGCGCCGTTTGGGATCTGCGGCGACGCGCGCAGAGCGCTGATCCAGCCGTGCAATGCAATCCGGCCGTCCGGGGCCAGCGCGGCGTCCACCTCCAAGTCACCCAGCGCGCAGTCCCCGTCGCTGCGGAACATGGTCAGCAGCAGTTCGTCCTTCGAGTCGAAGAGTCGGTGGAAGGCCCGCGTACCGAGGCCGGCTTGCGCGAGGATGTCGGTGACAGATGCTGACGCGCCGTCGACGGCGAGGAGCCGATAAGCCGCCTCGACGATCTTGGCCCGTTCGGCCTCCCGTCCATCAGGTCTGTTGTCCCGGGCCGTCACGCGGTTGAGCTCCCTGCCTTATTTATCCCTTATGGCTGGAGATCACACGCCTGTCCGCGCTTGGAGCGAGCGTAGCGCCTCCGGTCTCGGCGACCCGAAGCCGAAAGCTGTCGGGTTAGGTCTCGAGAACGCCCCGCACGATCTCGGCGAGCTCGCGCGGGCGGTCGCTCTGGACCGAGTGACCTGCTTCTGGCACCGTCAGCACAACGGTGGAGGCGCTGCGGCGCAGGAACTCCGCCGTGTCGTCGTCGGACACGAAGACGGAATCGCCTCCTCGTACCAGCGTGAACCGCGCCGAGGACGCGCTCACGTCTTCCCACAGTGCCGACGAGTCGGATGGCCCCTCGCTCAGCACGTCGTACCGCCACTCGAAGCCGCCGCCGGCCGAGGGCCTGCTGTTGTGCCGCACGCCTCGCCTCAGCGCCGCGGGGGAGCGCTGCGGTGCGGCCGCGATGGCTTGGCGAACCATGTCCTCGCGGTCGGGGAACGTGCGAGCGCCGTTGATCAGTGCCGTGGTGCCGCGCTGGGCTTGGGTCATCCGCCGGTGGCGCAGATGCACTGACGGCGTGACGTCGACGACGACCGCCCGCCGCACGAATTCGGGCACCAGCGCAGTAAGTCGAACAGTTGTCAAGCCGCCCAGGGACATTCCGACGACCGTCCGGGCGTCGGGTGCCCACCGACGCAGGACAGGGACGACCGCCTCCGCGGCGGTCCATGCCATGTAGTCGCGGTCGTCCCGCCAACTGGAGTACCCGTGTCCAGGCAGGTCGATCGCAAGCGCCGGGACGTTGAGGTGGAGCAGAACGCTGTCCCAGGTGTGCGCGTTCTGCCCGCCGCCGTGAAGGAACACGATCTGCGGGGACTTGTCTCCCCAGAGCAGTGCGCTGACGACGCGCCCTTCGACATGCGTGTCTACCCGTCGGACGGGCGGCACCGCGTCGGCTGCAAGGCCGAGCTCGATGGCGTTCTCGGTGAGAAGGGCGAACTCGTCCTCGGTGCCGATCGGCTCAGGCGACACGGTCGTCACCCCGTCGACCGTCGGCAGCGATGGTCAGGAGCTGGGCGAGGAGGTCGCCGGTCATTCCCCAGGCATTCAGCTCGCCGACGTCGAAGTGGTTGAGCAGCACACCCGTTCCAGGGAATGGGAGCTGGCGATGTACGCTCGGCAGGGCGAGCTCTGCCAGTGACACCGTGACCACCCGCTCTACCTCGGTTGGGTCGATGAGGAAGTCGGGGCGACCCGTCACCAAGCCGATATACGGACGGACGAGGAATCCTGATGGTGTGGCTATCTCGTCGAGTGAGGCGAGGACCTCGATGTCCGAACTCTTGACGCCGACCTCTTCCTCGGTCTCGCGCAGCGCCGCCGTCAGCGCGGATTCCCGTGGATGCAAGATCCCACCCGGGAAGGCGAGCTCGCCTGGATTGTTCGGGGACCGGTGGGAGCGCTCGATGAGGGCGACGTGGGGCTCCCCAGCCTCGTTGAAGACGAAGATCAGGACAGCGGACAGAACGCTGTTCGGCGCGATGGGCCTCGCGGACTTTCCGGAAGGCAGGCGCAGACAACCTGCTCGCACGTCCGACACCGAGGGCCACCACCCTTCGTCGACCGCGTCATACCAGCCGGCAGCAATGGGGGCGCGGTGGAAAGATCGCCCACCCTCTGAACCATGCCAGGGTGTAAGAATGCGCTGCTGCTCAGTCACGAACAAGCACCATCCCTCCCGAATTGTAGAAAAACCCACCAGGCGTCACGAGCGCCGCAGACGCGTCCGGCACTTGGCGTAGGCCTGCTCGCCCTTGGAGTTGAACTACAGCCTCACGGACATGACCGGAGCCCTGGGTCCCCCCGGCCGACAGGCTGCCCCCGTGAGTGTTGACCGGTACGCGCCCTTCGATGAGGATCCGGTTCTGGGCCTGATCCCAATTCGCTTCAAGAAATGCGCGACCCTCACCGTCACCGCAGTACCCGAGCACCTCGAGCCACCGCAGCGCAAGGACGGAAAATCCGTCGTAGGGGAACACAACGTCTACATCACTCAACTTGACATCGCTAGTACGCCACAGACGATCGGCAACGATCTGCTGACCGGTGTGCGCGAGGTCGATCTGCTGATCTTCGTCTGGACGAGGAGACATACCACTGGTCACGGCGTGCACGAGTACCGCCGGGTGCGGAAGGTCCGCGGCTCGCTCGGCAGTGGTCAGCACGAGAGCATCCGCAGCATCCACCGGGTAGTCCATATCCAGGATGCACAACGGTTCTCGAATCATGCGCGCAGCCAGGTAATCATCCATCGTCAAGGGACTCTGCAAGGCGGCATCAGGATTGCGGGCCGCGTTCGAGCGGCTGTTGATTGCAATGAGTCCGAAGCCGTCCCGCGTGACGCCGTACTCGTGAAGATACCGCGAGGCCCAGGCGGCGTACCCAGGGGAGCCCGCCAGCGTGTCCGGCGTATGACCCGGACGGTTTGAGCCGAGGCCCGCCCTGGCACGGATGGGATCAGTGGCAGCCGACCGGGACGTGCCCGGAGCGCGGGTGGTTGCGTGATAGGCCAGCACGACCTCCGCCGCCCCGGAATGAATCGCGTTGACCGCTTCGGCTATATGAAAGGTGAACGGTATCGGTGTATCGACCCACCACCCAATGTCGTTCAGTCCGAGACCAGCCACAACGTCGTGCACCGGGACTTGAGTGGATCCGATGACCCCATCGACATCGGATGCAGTCAGACCCGCATCTCGCACGGCGTCCCTGCAAGCCCGCAGCGCGAGGCTACAGGCGGTACTTCGAGCATCTCGGACGTGCGGGGTGGTACCGATCCCGACGATCGCCACCTTGTCCTTCGTGGGGTTGTACAAGGTCTTGACTCCTTTGGTCACGATTGATGGGTACGGCGGAGATGCCGGTTCAGTCGGTGCTGTGCACGCGCGGAGTCCCCGTCGAGCAATGCTGCGAGTACCGCGGCGTATGCGTCGCGGGTCTCGCGATCCATGACGGAGTGCTCGAAGTCGGGACTCTCAGCAGCCAACAGGATTTGAGTGAATAAGAGGAGGATCGGGTTGTCCGCGAGACGGACAAACAACGTCGGCAAGTCGTCGGAGACCGTCTCCGAGAAAGAGTCCGACGCGACCTCTAGAAGCCCGCGCAATTTTGGCTCGTGCAGGCGCGCCGCAACGGTGCTCAACGCACCGAGCTCGATGACCTCGCGTACGTGCTGTAGATCATGTGCGGAAGCACCTTGGTACCTCAGGTAGGTGACCGCCGCCTCCACACTCGCCGCCGGGTTGGGGTCGGTAATCACCAAGCCACCATGCGGACCGCGCCGCATCCGCGCGACGTGATGATGTTCGAGGAGGCGGACCGCCTCGCGGAAGACGGCGCGGCTGACGTCCGAGCGCGCTTGGAGCTCCCGCTCGGATCCGAAGATCTCCCCAGCACCTATGCCGCTGGCGGCGATCTCCGTCATCAAGCGGTCCGCAACCGTCTCCGCGAGCTTGGCTGTCGGAGGGAGTGGTGCCGATGCTGACGAGCCTCGATCGATAGGTGACTGCTTCGCGGACATGAGCCAGGCGTGCACGGCACGTAGGTGCCGAACTGTCCGGTGATGAGCGAGGATGTGATTTCCAGAGACGACAGCATCGACGATTGCTCCGTGCGCGTGATCAGACTCCGACTTGAGTTCCTGCAGCTTGGGATCGGCGGGCAGCGTCGGCACTCTCGCGTAGCTGGTAGTGAGTTCCACTAGGACGTCCACGAACAGGGTGAGGGCGGTGTTTCCGCAAAGATTCCCCAACACGACGTGGAGCCGTTCGCGGCCAGTTGGTTCGAATCCTTCGTTCGCCTGTTCACGGGTCAAACATCCGCGGAGATAATCGATTCCGTCCTCAGTCAGGTGCTGCGAAGCCACCCGTGCGGCGACCGGTTCAAGTAGCACGCGTGCCCTGAGCAGATCGTCTACTGTTGCACCGACGAACTCAAGGTACACAGCCATGGCGCGAGACACCGGTCTCGCGTCTGGGGCCTGCACGACGAGACCACCGGGAGCACTCCGGCGTGTGCGGACAAAGCCTCGGTGTTCGAGCAACCGGATGGCTTCTCGGAGTGCGGCACGACTAACGCCGTAGCGGCTTCGAAGTCCGTCTTCTGACGCAAAAATCTCCCCGACTGGCCAACCGGCCCTCGCAATGTCGGCCTCGAGGCGCTGAGCCAGAACCTTGGCTAGCTTAACCTCAGGATGCTTGGCTGGGCGGATATCTGCCAAGTCTTTCGGTACATGAGGCACCTGTTTCCGCATCTACCTGGCACCTCGTTTCATCGCGTACTATTGAGTACACTAACACCCGCCTACGCCACGCCACCAGCCGTGACATCCCGGATTTTCGAGCGAACTGGGCGGCCGCCCCGAAACCTCAACTTCATCTACAGCGGCGACCGCAGCCATGCGCAGCACAGAAACTACGACAGTCGTTTGTGCGGCCGGGATGACGAGATCCATGCCGCGCATATCGCGCTGGCACAACCCGCCACCGCTGCGATCATAAATCCTCGCTGGAAAAGATCCTTGTCAATCTCTCCTCTCGACGCCGACGTTGCGAGTAGCGCAGCGATTACTGCCGATGCGGATGCGGTACCCAACGAGCGCATGAGTGTGTTTAGTCCATTGGCCGCTCCACTTTGCTTGACCGGCACAGAATTCATGATCAGCAGAGGCATAGCTGCGAAACCAATTCCGATTCCCAACCCCACCAAGAGGTTGACCACCAAAATTTGCCATACTTGAACCGACCCAAGCAGCCACAGTGTCGAGTAACCGACTGTCATGGTTAGTGCCGCCGCGATGAGCAGCGTCTGTGGTCGCAGTATTCGTTCCAATCGGCCGGCTGCCAATGACATGGCCAGCATCGCCAATCCTGACGGCATGACGACCAAGCTCGAAGACATCAGCGAGAGTCCACCGCCTCCGACTTCAAGCGGTTGCTGCAGAAATTGGGGAAACATCACGCTTGCCGCGAACATCGTGAACCCAAGTCCTAGAGATGCCAGGTTCGTGAACAAGACAGGCCGCTTAGCACTTACCCGCAGGTCAACGACTGGGTCAGTTCTGCGTAATTCGTACCATCCGCCCATCAGCGCTGAGATGGCAGCTATTGCCGCGCAGATGATCGTAAAAGGTGACGTCCATCCCCACTGGTCTCCGTGCGAGATCAATAGGAGCACGGTTGTGATGACGGTACTCAGAACGAAGGCGCCAACAATGTCCAGACGGCCACTTCGCTGAACCTCGTCACGTGGCACGAAGCGCCATAGCGCTGCTATGCAACACAGGCCCAGAGCAGCTGCCATCCAGAACAGCAGGTGCCATTCCGCATACTGGACTACTAGTGCACTGAGCGGCAGTGCAACGGCCCCTCCGACACCCAACGTCGCACTGATCAGCCCCACAGCAGACCCCAGTTGTTTCACAGGCAAAATATCGCGTAAGAGAGAGATGCTCAGGGGGATCACGCCCACTCCGGCGCCCTGAAGGCCGCGGCCGAACACAAGAACCCAGACACTGGACGTCATGGCTGCGACCACCGAACCGGCAACCAGCAGTAGGAGCAGTATCGACATCACCCGGCGTTTTCCGTACAGGTCGCCCAAGCGGCCAGCAATAGGAGTCGACACGGCAGAAACCAGCAGGGTGATGGTCAGCACCCATGCGGTGTCACTACGTGGGGCGTGAAGAAGTGCAGGCAGATCGTTCTGAATGGGAATGACGAGCGTATGCATAAAGGATGTGCACAGTCCCGCGAGTGCGAGCGCAGCGAGCGGTGCGACTTGGGATGGCGGGGAAGGCCTAACGCCACGAGCCAGCGGTGATCTCTCTGCGGCCTCGGACTGGATCACTGCGGCCGATCACTTCGAATGAAGTGTAGTGGCTCGCTTTTGGAGGTCGAACCGGTGCCGCCGTTGGCTCGGCTCAGGCCCTTGATCGCCTGAGTTCTATTCCAAATGTCTCCGATCACCGGGCGCATCTGCGATCTCCTACCGCGGTAGTGGGCTCAAGACACAACAATATTTACACCTAGCGCAATATCTAAACAGGCTCCCATATTTGTCGAATCGGGATCCCAATCATTCCGTGCCAATTGCTGACTTCAGGAGTTCCTACCTGGTAATGGACGGTACTGCCCCCACCAGGGGCTCGGCAAAGTCATGAGAGATGAGTTCTGAGCTGCTGTTTTGGGGGATGCGACACGCCGTTGAGCCCGTAATCGAGGGCGGGCACGCTAGCTGCGGCGATGATTCATGTTCCTACACAAGTACCACCACCAGGAACGAGCCGTGCCCGCGGACCCATCATCTCCCATGCCCGTCACCGTCCGCGAGAGCGGACCGTTTCTCGGCGCGTCACCAGTCGCCGACAGCGGGATCCTCGGCCTACTGACGAGGTGCCCGATCCCCGTCACCGGCGTGGGGTCCGGCATCGTTTCTCGGTGATCCTCGCGCCCGCTCTGTCCGCAACCTGTGCCGGTGCCCGCTCGTTCATCGCGATCGCCGAATGGGCCCACGACGCACCCGCCGAGGCGCTGGGCGGACTCGGGGTTTCTGCTGTCGTCCCGAGCGAATCGACGAGTCGCCGCTTTCTGGCAGGCGTCGACGCGACCGCCCTCGACCAGGTGCTCGGTATGTAGATGTGTGGGTGCGCACCGTGGTCGACGGCAGGAGGATCATCGCCGTCGATGGGAAAGACCTGGCGCGGAGCGAAAGACGGCTCGGGTCATCTCACGCACCTGCTGGCCGCGGTCGATCACGACGCGGGTGTGGTGCTCAGGCAGGTGGCGGTGGGTGCGAGGATCAACGAGATTCCGCTCCTGCTCGACCCCCCTAGAGTTCGCCGACACCGTCATCCGCCGCCGACGCCCTGCACTGCCAACGGGGTACCGCCGAATACATCGTCGGCCGCGGCGGCCATTACGCGTTCACCGTGAATGCGAATCATCCGAAACCGCTGAAGCGACTGAAGGCACTGCCGTGGACGAACATTCCGGCGTCGAGGTCGATTGCCGGACGAGGCCACTGCCGGCTCGAACGCCGCATCATTATGTCCACCGAATACTGGCGATTGAGGACCCTAAGCACACAGGTCTTTCAATAATCGCAGCCAACGGGTGTGACCTTCTGCCATTGGCGGATTCGGTCATACTTTACTGTTGGGATGTTTTGCGCCCATTTTGAATACCGTGATGGCGGAAAGCTTTCCGAGCAATCTCCGCACAACTGGCAGCGGCGTGGCCTTTGGTTCCGGTCGTCTGTCCAACCTGATCGTTCCGTTTACGGTGGCTACCGTGATCTCTACGCTTGGATACGCCATCGTGGGTTGGTACATTTTGATTGCCTGGCTGGCCGTTGCGGCGCTACTCGTTCCGCTGGCCATCTACAAAACGAGGAGACTCGCCCGCCTGTCACAGACGGTGGACACTTCCGAGAATTCTGCGGGGGACACTACTTTCGTGAGCTAGGAATGAAGTTCGCGATCCGGTTATCAGTGTCGTCTCTTTCATGTCGCAGGGCAGAGAACATCGCGAGTGTGATACATGCAAACCTGCTACCGAGTGACACCGACGTTCTCTCGACATCTGCAGCGTCTACGCAGGACTTGACGAGGGCGGCCCCGGGATCGCCTCTCGCTGTCGCTCGAGCACGTCGGCGCATGGCATAAGCCGAACGATGTAGTAACCGACTGTGCCATGTAACGCAATCCGTCGGCTCACCGCACCGCTTTCAAATCTGTGGACGGAGGAAGTAGGCCACCCGGAGGCGAATACGTGGCCTCGACCACCTGATGGCGATGAAACCGAGATCCGTTACGCGCATCGTTTCAAGAGGGGCATCTCAACAGGGCACTATTTCAGCTACCGCACATGAAGTATGTTGCTGAAGCAATGAAAAGTGACGCCACTCAATGTGTCGACGCTGCGCACTCGATACTCGAACCCAGCTTTGCAGCTGCGAGCAGAATTGTTGCGCTGCTGGTTGTAGCTGACGTGCGATCGCGTCGGGCAGGGAGTTCGGCAGACGCTCCCTTCCTCCATCTGGAGCGGTGTCGGTGTGGTTGTCCCAGTCGTGTACGACGCCGCCGGCCGCCCGCGCACTCAGTACCCAGAGAGGGGCGAGAAATACAGCTAACTCGTTCTCCGCTTCCGGTCGGACGTTAGCTTGGCTAAGACCGTTCGGGACCAGCCTTCCCGACCCGACGAAGGTTCGATCTTGGTGTTATTGAAGCATACTGGCAAAGACGGTGTGACCGTGGTGAACGACGTCGTCGTCGCGGTGCAGACGGGGCGCACGTTCGACCAACCCAGGGCAGAGGCTGCAGTACGTGAGCTGCTGGCGGCCGTCGGCGAGGATCCGGATCGACCCGGCCTCGTCGACACCCCGGCACGCGTCGCGCGCGCGTACAAGGAGATCTTCGGCGGGCTCTACACCGATCCCGACTCCGTCCTCAACACCACGTTCGACGAAGGCCACCAGGAACTCGTGCTGGTACGGGACATTCCGATGTTCTCGACCTGTGAGCACCACCTGGTGTCCTTCCACGGCGTCGCCCACGTCGGATACATCCCCGGCAAGTCGGGCAAGGTCACCGGCCTGTCCAAGCTGGCGCGCGTCGTCGACCTGTACGCCAAGCGCCCACAAGTCCAGGAGCGTCTGACCAGCCAGATCGCCGACGCGGTCATGCGCAAGCTCGATCCGCGCGGTGCCATCGTCGTCGTCGAAGCCGAGCATCTTTGCATGGCGATGCGTGGCATTCGCAAACCCGGTGCCAGCACGACCACGTCGGCGGTCCGTGGCTTGCTGCAGTCGAGTGCTGCGTCACGGGCCGAGGCGTTGGATCTCATCCTTCGCAAATGATCGTGCTGCACCTCAAGTGCATTGACCCCGGGCACCCGTCAGGGCGGCGGTAGGCGTGGTCGGTCAGGTTTCCATACCGCTCAAATACCGAACGCGCGGAACTGACGCGGTGGAATCTGCGGCCTCATGCAGTCACAGACCCCCGAACCGGGGGTACCTGCTAGTGGTCGATTTCGGTAACCGGTCGGGATGCTCAGCTAGCGTTCTTCGAACGGCGGAGGGCGGCGTCGGCACGGATAGGAGATATCCACGAACGCTGCATGCGCTCGGCAATATCGGTTGCAGGAGTGGGGCTTCCGAGCTCGGTGTGCCGGAACAGTGCGACCACGAACTCGTCACCACCGATTACCGTGATCGAATCGTACTTGGCGACAATACGTTACGTGGTAGTGCATAGCATCAATTCACCTATGATCTGCCCGTTGGTGTCGTTGATCGTCTTGAAATTGTCCACGTCGATAAACAACAATTCCGGCCGGTGTCGAGAGGTCGCTTGAGACCCGCCCGATTCGCTCGAACAGGACGGACCGGTTAAGGACGCCGGTGCGGTCGGTGTTGACGGACACAGTGGGAGTTGCTCGCGCTGCTGTTGCCCATTTCCGATGGGCTCCTGGGGCGGAAGTCCCGGAACAATCGTGTGGTGGTCGAGGGGATGCTGTATCGACTGCGGACCGGGTTGCCGTGGCGACATCTCCCGTCGCATTTCGGACCGTGGAAGACGGTGTGGAAGCGGCATCGCCGTTCCGCCGGAGAGGGAGCATGGGATCGGGTGCTGACGGCGCTGGTGCGATGGCCGACGCCGGCGGGAACCTGGACTGGGCGGTATCGGTCGATTCCACGGTCGTCCGTGTCCATCAGCACGGTGCGAACGCCGCCCGCCACACAGGGGGATCTACCGAATTGCACGAACCTGCGTGACGAGCCTGCCGATCACGGCATCGGCCGGTCGAGGGGCGGGTTGACCAGCAAGGAGCACGTGGCGTGTGACGGTCACGGGCGCCCCCTGTCGGTGCTGATCGGCCCAGGTCAAGCAGGTGACAGTCCGATGTTCGGCCCACTCCTCGACGGCATCAGCGTCCCGCGGCTCGCCGGCGGAGCGTCCGCACGCGCCCCGACGAGGTCTGGGCCGACAAGGCGTACTCATCACGGGCCAACCGGGAACTACTGCGCAGCAAGGGCATCAAGGCGGTGATCCTTGAGAAGACCGATCAGGCATCGAACCGGGTGAACAAGGGCGGCGCGGGCGGGCGGCCACCAAACTTCGACCCGGAGTCCTACAAGGGCCGCAATGTGGTCGAACGGGCCTTCAACAAGGCGAAACAGCGGCGCACCGTGGCCACCCGCTACGACAAACTCGCCCTCACCTACCGCGCCGGATTCATGCTCACAGGCATCGTCGAGTGGCTCAAATTTTTGGGAGACATGCCCTGTTAGTACTCAGAGGTCTGCGTTGGCGCCGGACGCTGGGTCGCGCCAGAATACCGCCAGCTGGGTTGCGGCACCAACGAGCCCAAGGCTTGCCGTCAGAGCCGCGCCTTTGGGGCCTATGAATCTCTTGTCTAATCCGGCGATTCGGTCCACGCTGAATCGGCCTGGACCGATGGCAGCCAACGCGACCGCAGCAGCGCCGAGGTTGCTGACGTATTCCCAGCCCTCCGCCGTGATGAAGAATCCATTGGGAACGTGGACGGAGCGGGCCGCAACAACCATCGTGCCGACTACAGCGGCCGCGGCGAGCGGCGTCGCAGCGCCCGCCAGAAGAAGCGAACCAGACCCAATCTCTACAACGGCGCTAGCCTGAGCCTGGAGTTTCGGCCGTCGAAAGCCAATAGACCCAAACCAGCCCGCGGTCCCCTGAAGGGAACGCCCGTGCTTCACCCCGTGGACGATCATAGTTCCGCCGATTGCGCCGCGAAGCAATAGCGCAGATAAATCACGCCCAGTTCTACGGCCATCGCCGCATTTCGCTCGCCAGTATGTCATATGAGGTAACCCTTTTCAGTTCGTGCGAAAGCGCACGGTTGCATATTTCCGCAGTTGTCTGCCAGTCAGTTCGCGTCTAGCTCCTCCACCGATCAGGCGTCATCTAATTATTTCCTGACGCGTTCTCCGGTCAGGATCTCCAATGCTCGTGTGTCCCGGCCGCTGCCAATTGTTCGCCATATATGAACGGACGGCCCGTGAGGCCCGCTTTTAGGCGGGGCTGCATAGCGGCGTAGTTCAGGCAAGCCCGGCGCCAGCATGCGGTCCAGCAAGACGACCGGCACGCCCAGAAGCCATGACATCGGGGTGGTGAAGAATTTGTCGATGACGGTGTTCATCGAAAAGACTCCTATGTCTTTGGAATAAGGTGGTCCGCGGTCCGGATGGCGTGTCGTTTCCTCGAATTGCCCCACGGGATTACCGACCTTGCCCGATCAACCCGCTGGTTGTAAGTACTCGCACCGAAGCTGCTCGCGCGGGATCGCCGGACACATGGTTGCCACCACCGGCGACAACCCCGATAGGTTGAAAGTCGGAGTCCGGGTTCGCGATGCTCTTCGGCGTTGCGTCGCTGGGGGCGTCATTTCCAGACGACACAGCGTCACCGGTGCAACCTGGCGGTGGCAGACCGGCCAACCGCGCCCCGGATCTGCGTAACCGCCGGAGAGCAGGCACAGTGAAGAGAGAGCCGATGGTGTCCACCCCACCTGAACTGCTGGGGTGGACACCATCGGCGCTTCGTTGCTCAGGCGTCGAGCCAGGGGTAGCGCTCCCGGTCCGCGGTCGTGTAGTCGGGGTCGAGGTACACGTTCAGCCGCTGGATGAGGCCGTCGCGGATCTCGAAGACGTTGCAGAACCGTCCACCGAGGTCGTAGGCCCCCTGCCACGACGTTCCGTCCACCAGCACACCCGAGGTGAACCCTTCGACCACCACCACGTCCCCTGCGACGACCCAATTGAAGTACGGCGCGTGATGGGCCATCCGGGCGATCCGCACGGCGATGTCGGAGAACAGATCCTGGATGTGCTTGATGCCGTGCGCGGGCTTGTGTTTGGGGAAGCACACGTACGCGTTGTCGGCGAACAGCTTCACGAAGTCTCGCCCTGAGTCCATCCGCGTGAAGTACGCGAGGGCGACGGCCTTGCGCTGCTCGTCGGTCATCGGAGCGGTCAGGAACGGTTCGGGCACGATGTTTCCTCGGCGATCAGGGATGGATGTCGAGTCACAACGCGCCCGTTCCGTTGCCGTCATTCGTTCCGACGAGTCGGCTTCGGGTGCGGGCGATCCATCCGTCGTAGTCGGTGGCCTTCCGCAGGAATGACGCGGCGACTCGCTCATGCGGCAGGACGAGGAAGGGCTCGGCGCCCTCCATCGCGGTGACTGTCGTGTCTGCCACGCTCTCCGGGGTGAGTACCTCACCCAGTCCCGGTACGTCTATGGTCGTGTCCGTGTCCTCGTCGTCTGGTGCGCGGCCGAACATTCCGGTGTAGACGGCGTTGGGGCACAGGCAGGAGACCCGGACACCTCGGTGCCCGTAGTTGAGCGTGACCCACTCGGCGAAGCCGAGCGCCCCGTGTTTGGAGAGGGTGTAGCCGGGTGCAGACGGACCGGTTATCAGCGCGGCGGAGGAGATGGTTTGCAGCAGATAGCCCTTGCCGCGTTCCGCCATCCCGGGGACGACCCGCTCGGCGGCCCAGACGTGGGCCAGCAGGTTGACATCCACGATCCGTCGCCAGGCGTCGGCGGGGACGGACTCGTCCAGGGTGCCGGGCGCCGGGTCGCTGTAGCCGGCATTGGAGCAGAAGACATCGATCGGGCCGTGTGCCTCTTCGGCGGTGCTGACGAGCCTGCCGATGGCATCAGGGTCGCCGACGTCGCAGGCGAGCCCGACCGCGGGAGTGCCGTTCGCAAGTAGGAGATCGGCCGCGCTCTCGGCCCATCCTGCGTTGAGGTCGGCAACGACGATGCCCCGCGCTCCGGCTTGGGCGAAGCGCCGAGCCAGAGCGAGGCCGATGCCATTCCCGCCGCCCGTGACGACGACGGAGGTTCCGGTGAGGTCCATGGGATCAGATCAGGTCGCCGCCGGAAGCCGGGGCGGTGCTCCCGGTCTCGCGGTATGCCTTGATCAGGTTGCGTCCGATCTTCCAGCGGTGAACCTCGTCCGGGCCGTCGACCAGACGTTGTCCGCGGGCCTCGGCGTACCACGCGGCCAGCGGGGTGTCATGCGTGAAGCCCAGGGAGCCGTGGATCTGCATCGCGGTGTCGACCACGTTGTGGAGCATGTGGGCGATGTAGTTCTTGGCGATGGAGTTCTCTTGCTGGATATCGAGTCCCTTCTCCATCTTGTAGGCGATGTGCATGATCATCAGCCGAGAGATGTAGAGTTCGGAGGCCGCGTCGGCGAGCATCCACTGGATGCCCTGACGATCCGCGACCGGACTGCCGAAGGTGCTGCGGTTGAGTGCGTAGTCCGTCGCCATGTCCAGCGCGGCCTGTGCCTTGGCTATCGACCACATGCCGTGCCGCAGCCGCCCATAGCCCAGGCGGTGTTGGCCCATCGAAAAGCCCTCGCCGACCCCGCCGAGCAGGTTTTCTGCGGGGACTCGAAGGTTGTCGATCTTCACCTCGGCATGCCCGACGGTGACCTCGTTCTCATAGGCGATTTCGCCGACCTCGCCCAGTACCGGGATGTTGCGGACGATCTGGTAGCCCGGATTGGGCAGCTCGACGAGGAACGTCGAGAACTGCTTGTGCCGCGGGGCGTCAGGGTCCGTTCGCGCCATGACCAGCGCAAGCTGGGAGATCGAAGCGCTGGAGGAGAACCATTTCTCGCCGTTCAGCACCCACTCGTCGCCGTCGCGAACTGCAGTGGTCTGCATGCCGGTAGCGTCCGCACCCGCGGCGCGCTCGGTCATCGAGAAGCAAATGCGAATCTTGCCGTCGACGAGCGGTTTGAGATAGCGCTCCTTCTGCTCGTCGGTGCCGTGCGACATCAGCGTGAACATCGTCGCGTCCTGCGGACCCATGCAGTTCATGGCCCAAGCTCCCAGGTAGGAGAACGAGCGGCCGACCTCGATCTGGACGGCGGCGTTGGCCACGGGGCCCAAGCCCATGCCACCCCACTCCTTTGGCACGAACGGACACCACAGACCTTCGGCACGGGCTTTGGCCTGCAGCTCGGCGACGATGTCGAAATACGGCCGGGTCCCGATTTGGGACTCGGCGGGCAGCACGTGGGTGTCGATGAAGGTGGCGGTCTTCTCACGGACGGCCTTGGCGTCGTCCGGTAGTTCGAAGTCGATCATTAGTAGTGTCCTCTCGCTTACGTTTGGAATCGTGTCTACATCTGGCGGAAAGCGCCACCGTCGACGCGGATTATCGCCCCGGTGACGAAGGCGGAGGCCGCCGTGGCGAGCCACAGTGCGGTTCCGATGAAGTCCTCGGGCTGTCCCGGTCTGCCGGCGGGTACGTCGCTGACCATCTCGATGAACTCGGGGGTCCATGCATGGGAGATGTCGGTCATGACGGAGCCGGGGAGGATCGCGTTCGCCCGGACGGTCGGGCCGAACGCCTCGGCGGTGCCGATCGTCAGGGCGTTGAGACCGGCCTTCGCGCAGGCGTAGACGAGCTCGTTCGCCCCCGGCCGGGTGGACCCAATTGTCGAGACGTTGATGATGCTGCCGCCCTCACCCGCGGCCATCCGGGTCCCGATCGCAGCGCTCAGCCGGAACGGGCCCTTCAGGTTCACCGACGAGACCTTGTCGTAGTAGTCCTCGGTGATCGACGCGAGGTCGTGGTACTTCGGGGACATGCCGGCGTTGTTGACGAGAACGTCGCAGCGACCGAACTCGTCGTAGACGCGGGAGATCAGGGCATCGCAGTCGTCCCACTTGCCGACGTGGCAGCCCAGACCGAGGGCGCGCCGCCCCGTCGCCTCGGAGATCTCCTTTGCGGCCAGGACGCAGGCATCCGCCTTCCGACTTGCGATCACGACATCGGCACCCGCCTCGGCGAACGCGCCGGCAATAGTCCGCCCGATACCCCGGCTTCCACCGGTCACCAGGGCGACCTTTCCTGTCAGGTCGAACAGATCCTTCATTTCGGTCCTTTCGCGGACGGCTGGTCGAGGTCGGCGAAGCGCGCGACGACGAGGTCGAGATGAGCGGCAATGATGTCGGCCGGGTCGTCGGTGCCGGCCCCTGCAACCCAGGAGTCCCATGCAGACAGTGCGATCGCACCCAGCGCGGCGGCGATGACCCGTGGGCGCGGGTCCTGCGGGTCCACACCCATCCGTTCGGCAACAAGCGGGACGACCAACGCGGTCATCGCCGCGTGCTCTCCGCGGGAACGGGCCTGAACGCTCGGCGAGGCGGCGATCGCGCGGAACCGCTGAAGCAGCTCGACGCGTTCCTCCGCTGGAGTGGTGGACGTGGCGACGAAGGCGGCCCGCAGCGCTGTCACCGCTCCCTCGGAAGGAGGCCGGTCCCGCAGCGCGTCGGCCAGCCGCGTGTCCAGCCGGCGCTGGTAGCCGAGCAACACGTCGTCCTTGCTGTCGAAGTACCGGAAGAACGTGCGGGGGGAGATAGCGGCGGCAGTGGCGATGTCCTCCACCGAGACGGCGTCGAACCCGTGCTGGGTGAACAAACGGAGGGCCGCCTGTTCGACCGCGCGTGCAGCGTTTGCCCGGCGCCGCTGGAAACGGTCGGCCGCTGCTGTTCCGGTGGCCTCCGACAGACTCACGGTCGGCGCTTTCCCGACGCGATCTCGAGTGCGATCCGCAGGAGCCGGTCGTTGATACGGATCCATCCCTCGGCGCCCGCCTCGTCGCCGTTCGACCGGGCGCGGCGCACCCCGCCCTCCAGGATGACCGCCAGCTTGAACAACGACAGAACCTCGTAGTAGGCCAGTGCGGACAGATCCCGACCGGATCGCTCCACATACCGGGCTGCCAATTCGGCTCTCGTGGGCAGGCCCTCGCGCGGCAGCAGATCCGGGCGTTCGAGGGCCGGCTCCTCACCCGGCTCACCCCAGCGTGCGAGGAGGTGGCCGATGTCCAGCAACGGGTCACCGATCGTTCCAGTGTCCCAATCGATTACGGCGGCGAGCCGTTCGGGGCGGGTGCGTGAGGCCATCACGTTGAAGGGGCTGTAATCGCCGTGCATGATGCCTGGTGCGCCCATTTCGGGCCGGTTGTCCTCCAGCCAGGCCGAGAGCTCAGCGATATGAGGGACCTCGCGCTGGCGGTAGCTGTCGAGCTGCCGGTTCCAGCGCCTAACCTGCCGCTCGAGGAACCCCTCCGGCCTGCCGAGGCCCTCGAGCCCTCGGGTCTGCCACTCGACCACGGAAAGATCGGCGATCGCGTCCACCATCGCGAAGGCAAGCGAACGACGAGCCTGGGGGTCGTTGTAGGGCGCGGGGAGGGTCCCGACCGGCGTGAAACCGTCGACCTCGGACATGACCAAGAACGGAGCGCCGATCACCTCGGTGTCCTCGCAGAGCAGGATCGGCGTCGGGTGAGGAACCGGGGTGCCCTCGAGGGCCGAAAGAAGTCGCCACTCCCGGCTGATGTCCGAGGCGCCGGGTGTATTCACCACGTTCGGTGGGCGCCGCAGCACCCACCGCTCGCCTCCACGGCTGACCACGAAGAGGGCGTTGGCTACGCCGACTCCCTCCCCGATCCGGGTGAGCTCGAGCAGACCGGCACCGGGCAGGCGATCGCCGACCCACTCGGTCAAACGTTCGGAATCAACAGTCACGGACTGCGCAAGGGAATCGGTCACATCATCACTTTGCGTTGAGGTGGCAGAGTGTGTCAATAGTGTTTTTAATAGGAGCCGGATTTCTCATTGAGTCTCGCTTGCCGAGCGAATCATGGTTATGCATTTTGGGTTTACTGGATCGATGGTGTACTCAGTAGATGTTGGTTCCTCCTCTACGTGACTGTCGTTCCTCCACGTGTCGTATAGGCGTCGCTAGTTCCACGCCCCCGAGAACCGAGGAGAACGAGTAATGCGACTCGTCCCTTCCCGCCCGTCACCCAGCGACCTTCTGCCACGGTCTCCTCGCGACCACTGCGGTCGCGCTGACCGCTGCGCTCACGCGGTCCTCGGCACTGGGCAGTTGTGAGCGAGACCATCGAAGTCGCGGACCGGCTCGCCTTACACGAGTTGGCCACTCACTACAGCGACCTGATCGATGCGAAGGACTGGCCCGGGTTGGCCGAGGTCTTCACGGAGGACGCCGTGTTCGACATTGCATCGGGACACACTCGTTCATGAGTGAAACAGGTAATCGCGTCGACCATCAGTCTCGCAATCGTCTTTGTCGCCTCCCGCTGATGACCCCCCGCCCGTTCCGTACCGGGCCGGTGCGCACCGTCAGCGACGTCGAGAAGGCCACCTCGGCGTGGGTGTACTGGTACAACACCGCCCGGTTGATGCACCGCCTTGGCGCATCCCGCCGTCGAGTACGAGGCCAAGCACTACGCTGCACACCGTGCCGATCAACCGGTCGCACACAAACAACAGTGTGTGCATAGCGGCTCGACTGTCGACGTTCGACCCGCGGACTCGCTCAGCCATAGCTGCGCCGGTTTAGGCGCAGGCAAAGACTGGACGCCCGGTTCCTAACCGAGACTGGACGCCCGGTTCCTTACCGGCCGCGGGAGCCAGGTGCCGATCCGTTCGCGATAACGCGCTTTGACGTTGCAGTGAGGGATAACCTGGAGTCAGTGACGTTCATGCTCACTCCTGTGCATGAATCGCGTGCCGTGAAGTTGACAAAGTGATGGATGAGGACGACCCGCTCAGGACGCAGAGGGCCGGAGCGGTGAATATCGCGTCGGACCTCAGGTCCGCAGGGTTCGGCGATGCGTCGGAGATCGGTCGTGGTGGTTTCGGAGTGGTGTACCGATGCGTGCAGACCGTGCTCCACCGCACCGTAGCGGTGAAGGTTCTCACCGCCGATGTAGGCGACCCGAACTGGAAACGGTTTCTGCGTGAAGAGCGGGTGATGGGCCAGTTGACCGGGCACCCCAACATCGTGTCTGCCCTTCAGGTCGGGGTTACCGAAGGTGGTCGACCGTTCATTGTCATGCCCTACCACGAACAGGGTTCACTCGACGACCGGATCCGCCGTCACGGGCCGTTACCGCTGGAGGAGGTGCTTCGACTCGGGGTCAGACTAGCCGGCGCGCTCGAGACCGCGCATAGGCTGGGGATCGTGCACCGAGACGTCAAGCCCGCGAACATCCTGCGCACCGACTATGGAGAGCCTGCGTTAACGGACTTCGGCATTGCGCGCATAGCAGGCGCGTTCGAATCGGCGACCGGTGTCATCACAGGCTCACCCGCATTCATTGCCCCCGAGGTCCTCTCGGGACAAGCACCAAGCCCCGCCGCCGACATCTATGGTCTCGGAGCGACTCTGTTTTGCGCGCATACCGGTCACGCCGTCTTCGAACGCCGCAGCGGTGAGCAGGTTCTGGCTCAATTTCTGCGGCTAGCCACCGAACCCGCGCCGGGTTTGCGGGAGCAGGATCTGCCAGATGACGTCGCTGCCGCCATCGAACGCGCGATGGCACGCGCCCCCCAAGACCGGCAGGCAAGCGCCGCCGTGCTCGGCGAAGAATTGCGCGACGCCGAGCAGCGACACGGATATCCCGCGAGCGAGATGGCACTTCATGACCCAGCAGACACCAAACCACCAGGCCGAACACCGACGCCACCTGAAAATCGGCCGAGGACGGCCAGCAGAATCCGGGGAGATTCGCCGCTGGAGCTCACCAGTTTCATCGGGCGTCGCAGTGAGCTGTCTGAAGCCAAGAACCTCCTGGGATCCTCTCGGTTGGTGACGTTGACCGGAATCGGGGGAGTGGGGAAGACCCGGTTAGCGTTGAAGGTCGCTGCGAGCGCACAGCGGGGCTTCGCGGACGGTGCCTGGCTCGTCGAGCTCGATGAAACTGTCGATCACTCACTGGTAATTGAGAAGGTCGCCGCAATATTCGGCCTGCGGGATCAGGCCGCGAGACGTACCGAAGACGTCCTGGTGGAGTTCCTGTCCAGCCGCGAGGTGTTGTTGTTGCTGGACAACTGCGAGCAAGCTGTCGGCGCAGTTGCCGGGTTGTCCGCTACCCTGCTCCGGGCATGCCCACGCATACGCATCCTGGCCACCAGCCGTGAGGCCCTCGGCGTCGGAGGTGAGGCGGTGCTGCGAGTACCTCCGCTGACGGTTCCTGACCCTAACCCACCTGCGATCCGCGGCTTGTCTCGTTACGATGCGGTAGCGCTCTTCGTAGAGCGCGCCGTCACCATGGTGCCGACCTTCACCCTGAACGAAGACAACTACACCGCAGTGGCCCGGATCTGTCACCGACTCGATGGGCTGCCCCTGCCCATCGAGTTGGCGGCGGCTCGACTGCGCGTGTTATCACCCGAGCAAATTCTCCAGCGGTTGTCGGACCGGTTCGCCCTACTTACGCGAGGTAGCCGGAGTGCGCCATCACGGCAACAGACACTACGGCTGTGCATCGACTGGAGTTATGACCTGTGCAACGCCGCCGAACAACTTGTTTGGTCCCGACTGTCGGTTTTTGTCGAGAGCATCGACCTCGACGCGGCGGAGCAGGTTTGCGGTGAGGGGCTGACATCGGAGGAACTACTCGACCTAGTCACCGCCTTGGTGGACAAGTCAATCTTGGTGCGGGAGGAGCACGGAACGGCCGTGCGTTTCCGGCTCCTGGAGACCTTGCGTGATTACGGCAGGGAACAGGCGCAACATGCCGGCGAGTATCAAGACCTGCGCAGGCGGCATCGAGACTGGTACAGGGGGCTTGCACTCTCCGGTGAGGCGGAGTGGATCAGCTCCCGGCAACTCGAATGGATTGCCACGTTCGATCGGGAGCAAGCGAACTTGCGTGAGGCGATGGAGTTCTGCGTATCGGACAATCCCGAAGCCGGACTGACGATGGCCGCGGCGTTGTACCCCTTCTGGCTGGCACGAGGCTCTGTGGGCGAAGGTCGCCGGTGGCTCGACCGCTTGCTGTCCGTCGACGCTGGAACACCGACACTGGGCCGGGTGAAAGGCTTGTTCGCTGACAGCGTGTTGGCCGTGGTGCAAGGCGACCTCGAAAGGGGAGCTGATTTGGTGGCAGAGGGGCACAGATTGGGCCCACATTTGCAGGATCCGCTCGCGCAAGATCTCATCAATCTCGCAGCGGGGATCCTCGCGCTCTTCAGCAACGATCTCCTCCAGGCATGCCCAATTCTGGAAGATGCAGTCGAGGCATTTCGAACTCGAGACACTCCGGCTCTCCAGATCGATGCGTTGGACAGTCTCGGCGTGGCCTACGAACTGCGCGGTGACCCAGCCCAAGCTTTGAAATGCTACGAGCAGGTGCGGGCTATAACTGAGTCGTGCGGGGAGGTCGTGTACCGATCTCAGGCACTGTGCTCGATGGCCGTGGCCGTGTGGATGCAAGGGGACAGTTTGGGGGCAACGTCCCTCCTGGGGCAGAGCCTCAAGCTGTCTCAGCAGCTCTCTGATCGCATGACCGCAGCGGCTTGCCTGGACCTCCTGGCATGGATCACCGCAAACGACGACGTTCGCCGTGCCGCCGTCCTCATGGGAGCTGCAGATGAGTTGGCACGTTCGGTCGGCTGCGTGCCTGTTATGTTCCCTAATCGGGCCGTGCACCACGAGGACTGTATTCGGACGGTTCGACGTGCTTTGGGATTGCAGGGATTCGAGGATGGACTAAGGAAGGGTCGGGTTCTCGACCTCGACGCCGCTATCGCTTATGCCCTCGGCAATACTTCGACACCGCAACCATTGGCCGATGCGCCAACCAATCTGACCAAACGGGAGCGTCAGGTCGCCGAACTAGTTGCGGAGGGGTTGACGAACCGGAAGATCGCGGACCGTCTGGTGATATCACCGCGAACCGCGCAAGGACACGTCGAACACGTCCTCACCAAACTCGGCTTCACCTCCCGGGCCCAGATCGCGGCATGGGTTACAGAACAAACTCACCGCTAAGGTCGCAGTCGTACCTCCGACTTGGAGTGGCCGCACCAGCCACATAACGTTGACACAGTTACGGATCGACAAGTGTGAAACGGGTCTGAACGTGAGGCTCGCCGTCCTCACGTCACGTCGTCGCCGTTGCCGATCTAATCGTCGATCTATGCGAACTGGGACAGATCGACCAGGTGAAATTCGTACCCCCGCATCGAACGCGCCGTGCAGTATGTCCGCGACAACCACTGGGCGGGTTAGGAATTCACAACCATCACGGAAGCGCAGCATCGTGCCGAAAACATGATGTCGCCATCAGCGAATCACGGCAGCAGTACGGCATTCACTCGTACTCCAGGCCGCAGTCCGAGGCCTGCCATCCCCGTGCCGTCGTCGTGGCCGGGGCTGTGGCCACCGCACACTCCACACAGGAACCAGGGACCGCGCCTGCCGCCGGACCGCGTCGACGATCGCACCGGGTGCGTCGTCCAAATCGATGTACTCGATCATCATCTTTTCGGCACCCAGCATCACATCCTGCACTTCGTGCACGCCGTTCTCCACACATGGAGCAGACTGGCTCTGGACAAGGCAGAACGCCACTGGGACAACGGCGTGCGTCCTCGACGTTTCAGAGTGCGATTGGTTCGGTTCCGTGTCCGAGGCGGGCGACGATCTTGCGGTCGGCATTAATTTCGGAGTAGTCGACCGTGAGAAAGGTTAGGCGGGTGTATCGGTGACGGAGGTGACTGTCCAGCGGAGCTCGGCGAAGATGTACCAGTCTTCGAGGGCCGCTGGATGACCTCGATGCTTTCGGGGGTGTAGGTAGCGACGAAGGTGCGGAGGTGCTCCTCTGCCGCGTTGCCGCCCGACGCACTTCCGGTTCACCCCCGCACCGAGTGCGTACACGAACGGGCGTGCGGAAAGACATGCCCGTGCCCCGAGCGCAAGTGCCTTGGCGACATCTGTGCCGCGCCTGACGCCGGGCTCCCTAGTGGCCAGGGTCGTTTGAAGGACAGAACGGAGAAGGTGTGGATGCCGTGGGACCGCAGCGTCGCGGCGACCATCTCCTCCACTTCGTCAGGAGCGGAGCCGGTCGACAGTTCCAGAGACATTCGTCCGATTCCCGCCGGACCCAACGGCTCGACGGAGATGAGCTTGGGTGGTCGGTCGAGATCCACTACACCAGAATGTATTTGACCATACAACCTCGACGCCAGACGCATCGTTGCAACACGGTTAAGTGACGACATAAACCAGTGCGACTACCAACCTGAGGAGATTGCACCGATTGATGGAGAGTGATACCCAACTATGTCGAGAAAGTTCAGAGCAGTCAACCGTTTGCGGCGCGAGTGACTAAATAGCGCCCCAATAACTCCGAACTCAACTCCTGCCGCTCATCGTCTTGACAGACGAGTACGACGACAGCCAGAGTTCATCCATTCGCATGATGCAAGTCACACCGGACGGTGCAACAAGGACAACGCCACCTATCGAACTATGAAGTCGCTGCGTGAATACCACCCTTGCCCATTGGGCACTAGGCCGCGATACCGACTTACATTTCCCTTCTGCCAAGGCAACCGTGGTAGTGGGTAACCGCCGTGCCACAGCATCTCGACGGCGGTTGTCTGATATGCACCGAGCGCACACCTAATGCGAAATGCACCTGCCGATCCCAGTCGATACACCGCAAAGAAGGAGATTTATCAGTGCCGAAAGTTGATTACGTTGGGTCAGGTTCGTATCACATCGATGACGAGTTACGGCACAGCCGGCGCGAAAGGACGCAGAAGTGAGCGCACCTGCGAAGCGATCGGCCGCGATGCTGGTCGGTCCCGGCGAGCTGGTGATCGAGGAACACCCGATCCCGGAGGTTCGAGAGCGCGACGTACTTGTCAAGGTGGACCGCGGGGCGATCTGCGGTAGTGACCTGCACGCCGTGTACGACGGTCTGGGCTTTTTGGTCAATCAGTCCAAGCCGGAGGCCGGCGGTCCAGGCCATGAGGGTGTCGGGACCGTCGTCGAGACGCGGTCCGAGCGGTTCCAGGTAGGGGACCGCGTGCTCATCCTCAATGTGGGCTCCTTCGCCGAGTACACCGTCGTTTCCGAGGACTGGTTACTGACCCTGCCCGAGGATCAGTCGTTCGCCCGAATGATCATGGCCCAGCAGCTGGGCGTGTGCCTGTACGGGATGGACCGGTTCTGGCCGCGGGACAGGGAGGCCGGCAAGGTGGCTACGCTGATCGGTGCCGGCTCGATCGGTCTGAACTTCTTGCAGTTGCTCAAGCTTTGGGGCTTCGAGACCGTCATCGTCTCCGACCTGGAGCAGGCACGCCTGGATGTCGCGCGTGAACTCGGAGCGACCGAGGTGGTTCTCGCGCCGGCGGAGTCAGTCGTCGAGATGACCCGAAAGTTGACCGGAGGGCTGGGCGCGGATCTCGTGGTGGAGGCGGCAGGGTACGACGAGACCCGGGCCCAGTCGGTCGAGGCGGTGAGGGAGGACGGCCGAATCGGGTTCTTCGGTTACCCGGAGTCCTATGAGCCGTCCCCGTTTCCCTTTGGAGACGCGTTCTGGAAGGGGCCGATCTCGATTGAGATCGTCAAGGGCGCACAGCGAATCAAGGGGCTGCCGCACTTCCACGAAGCGATCAAGTTGATCAGCGACGGGACGATCCCTGTCGACCATCTGCTCGATGCAGAGTATCCGCTCGACGACATCACGACCGCCTTCGAAGCGGCCCGGGCCAGGAAGCACATCAAGGTCCAGCTCGTCGTCTGATGGAACGGGGAGAGGCACGGCCAGGGCAGGGACGCGAACCGAGCGTCGGCCCTGGGTCGTGCTTCGTCTCACCTGCCCAGGGACCGTTGTGGCACCGATATTGGAGGTAGCCACAAGCGGTGAGGACAAAGCCGGGTGACCCGCCGGATCTCGTTGGGAATGAGGAAAGTTGGATACGGCGATGCGGGGTCAGGCGGTGGGTGTGAGTGGTCAGAGCTGGCCGACCGCGCGCGCCTTGACCTTGGCGGACTTGCGGGCAATGAAGTCGCCGGCGCTGGCATCGGGGTAGAAGTCACCGCTTCGGAGCATGTTCCAGGCCGCGACGAGCGTTGCGTGTTCCATGGAGACCAGCGTCTTCATCGGGCCCCGGCGGGACGCGATCCGGTGGTAATGGCCGAGATTTAGAGCGTGTCTCATGTGGATGAAGTGGCGTGTGGGACATAATGTGACGCGTGTTAGATGGGTTGTCACTGCGGTTGGTGCCGGATGCGTTGTGGGAGATCGTCGAACCGTTGATTCCGCGATTCGCCGCACGGCCGCAGGGAGGTGGCAGTGCGCCGGTGGATGATCGGGCGGTGTTCACCGCGATCGTGTACGTGCTGACCAGTGGATGTGCGTGGCGGCATCTGCCGCCCTCGTTCGGGGTCACAGTTCCTACCGCGCACCGAAGATTTACCGTCTGGGCGGCGGCAGGGGTGTTCGAGAGACTGCACCGTGAGGTGCTCGACCGGCTCGGTAGCGCCGGTGAACTCGACTGGACGGCAGCGATCCTGGACGCCGCGAGCGTGCGGGCGAAAAAAGGGGATCGCTGACCGGGCCGAGTCCGGTCGATCACGGCAAGAAGGGGTCGAAGATCCACGTCCTGTCCGAGGCCAACGGCATCCCGCTGGTCGTCGATGTGTCCGCGGCGAACACCCACGACAGCACCTTGCTGCAACCGATGGTCAGCGCGATCCCGGCGGTGAAGTCCCGACGTGGGCCGCGCCGTCGCAAACCCGGAAAGCTTCGCGCCGATAAGGGCTACGACTACGACAAGCACCGCCGGTGGCTGCGCGAAGAGGGCATTGTCCCGCGCATCGCTCGTCGCGGAATCGAGAGGAACGACCGGCTGGGCCGGTACCGGTGGAAGATCGAACGCACCATCGCCTGGCTCACCGGCTACCGACGCCTGACCATCCGCTATGAACGCCGCGCCGAGCACTTTGCCGGATTCCTCCATCTCGCGGCCGCGCTCACTTGCTTCAAGAAACTCCCCACATGAGACAACCTCTTAGGTGCCCGTCGAGCGGGCACGGACAGAGCGGCGGTCCCAAGGGCGCTCCCGCGTTAGGGTTACCAGGCCGGGACTTCAACGACTTCACCCGTCCCGTGAACTCGTCCGAGCCGGGTGCGGTACCCCCCACGAGGCGCGACGGGGAAACACGCCCACCTCACCCCCGGTTTCAGCGAGGAACGAGCTATAACAGGGCCCCAATTATTGCTTGATCCACTGAACGCTGTGACCTAGCCTACATTTGGAAATCACTGGTAGTCAGACGATTCTGCACAGTGTGAATCAATCTCAGGCGCTTCCGCAAAATATGCTGCAGAGGGTTTCTGGCGTGTTGGGAAACGTCGACACTGACACAAAGGAGAATACAGTGCGCGTGTTTGTCGGAATGTCGGGGGTGATTGTGCGATGACGAGCGTTCTAACGGGTAGGCGATCGTCGTCGGTGATTGTCGTGCTTCTCATCGCGGCCATCGTCGAGTTCCTCGAACTTAACATGATCTACGTAGCCCTTCCCGCAATGTACAAAGAGTACGGCGATCCCGCCATCGTTGGATGGCTGGTCACGAGCTTCGCTCTCGTCGCCGCGGTCGCGGCCGGCATCGGTGGTCGGTTGGGGGACGTGATCGGCGCCCGACGGGTGCTGGTCGGCGCGCTGGCGGTCGCCGTGCTCGGGTCGCTGATCAGTGCGCTCGCAGTGAGCTTCCCAATGCTCCTGACCGGGCGTGCCTTGCAAGGGTTCTCGGGGGCGATCTTGCCCGTCGCTTATGGCGAGCTTCGGCGGGTCATCACTCCTGCACGGCTGAAGACCGCCATCGGATTACTGTCCGGAGGTGCCTTCCTCGGCGCCGCACTCGGATTCCTTTCAGCAGGTCTCGCGATCCAGTACTTCGGCTGGCGATCAATCTTCTGTTTGAGCGCGGTCCTTGGCGTCGCCAGCGCCATGCTCTGCCTGACCCTTCCGCGACCCACCGCTTCGACTTTGCGGGTCCGCGACATCGATTTCGTCGGCGGCACCCTCTTCGCCCCGGCTGTTGCGGCAATTCTGCTTGGCGTCACCCAGCTGCGCTCGTGGGGAATCGGCGATCTGCGGATCGTCGGCCTGCTCGTCGCCGGGATCGCGCTCCTCGGCGTCTGGGTCAGCTACGAGCTTCGGCACGCGAACCCCTTCTTTGATATCCGGCTGTTCCGACGTCCCCGGTTCCTCGCCTCCTGCGTCGGGATTGCGCTCTTCTCGGCAGGGGTATTGTCCCTCGCCGTTCTCGTGTCCCCGATCATGCAGCAGTCCCCCGCGACGGGCATCGGATTCGGACTCAGCGCCTCGGTTTACGGCGTCATATCGATGGCGCTTGCCTTCGTAGGATTCGCCTTCTCGCCGGTCGGCGGGTTGCTCTCGCAGCGCATCGGTGCGGCGCGGGCGGCGATCATAGGCGCGACCGTCTCGACCATTGGCATCGTCGGAATGATGATCACACTGCATAGCTCCGTGGCCATGTTCTTGCTTTTCATGGTGCTGGCCGGGAATATCGGTTGTGCCATGACATGGGCAAGTTTTCCCAACCTTGTCGTGGAGGGAGTTCCGTCGTCGCGAACCAGCGAAGCGACGGGAATGCAGCAGGTCGTGAAGCAGGTTGCGCAGGCCGGCGGGCTCCAACTGGTCTCGGTCCTCCTCGCCGGTGGCGCGGTGGCGGGTCCCGGCGGAGCAGCTGTGCTGACCGAGAGCAGTTACCGCGCAGCACTCTGGTACTTGGTCGTTCTCAGCGTCCTCGTAATCCCCGTTGTATACCTGGCGCGACGAACCCCGGCGGAGGACGTCTCCGAAGCCGCCGCGACCACCGTCCCCGTGCGTGCTGGCGTCGCCGTCGAACCGTCCTGACGTCCGGTTAGAGCGCGTTTGAAAACCGTCAGGTTCGGGCGAGCCGCCTCGTCATGTGTCGCGATCGTCGCGATGTGAACCATGGCCTCGTGGTGGTCGGGTCTGGTTTCGTAGTCTCGCACGCAGTGGCGGTGCTTGTTGAGCTACGCGAAACTTCTCTCGACCACCCAAACGCGGGGTCGGACGTGGAAACCGGTGGCGCCGGGGATGCGTTTGATGATCTGCATAGGCAGGGCGAGAGCGTCTTTCGCCCAGACGGGCAGCCGTCCAGGATAAGCGCCGTCGGCCCAGACCAGCCGGATGGTGGAGAACCTGCCGCGCAGTGCGGTCAGGAGTCGGTGCGCGGCGTCGCGGTCCTGGATCGAGGCAGCGGTGACGACGACGGCGAGCAGCAGTCCGTTCACATCCACGGCAACGTGTCGCTTGACGCCGTTCGTTCTCTTGCCGCCATCCCAGCCGCGGCCCGATCGGGGCACGTCGACGCGCTGCGCGACCGCCTGCGGGTGCGTGACGGGCGGGCCCGGTGCCCGACCGCGGCGATCATCGACTCGCAGACGGTACCGGCCGCCGATACCGATGCGCTGCCACGCGCCGCTGTGGGACCAGCGGGTGAAGATCGCGTACACCGTCCCGGCTGGCGGGAACTCCATCGGCAGTTGCCGCCACGCGATACCACCGCGGACGATGAACAAGATGGCGTCCACTATCAAACGGCGGCAATGCTTCGGGTCTGCCGCCTCGGCCTGCCGAGATGCCGGGCGCGGGCAACAGCGGTTCGAGGGTCGCCCACTCTGCGTCGGTGACCGACGACGGGTACACCACGCAACCGTGCCCGCCCGCCGCGTGGGGCGGGCACGACCGGCATGGCGGTATCGGCGATGATGTCATTGTGGGCTCCTGGTGTAGTCGGGGACATGCACTCACCGACCCAACCAGGAGCCCTCATTCTTCGATTCTAAGCGAGGCACACGCCCGCGATCGCGAGTTCTCAAACACCCCTTAGCCATGAAGGCCTCGTTGAGATTTGCATCACAATGAACTGTAGGGGCGCCAGCCGTCCAGATTAGTGCCCTATATTGCGACCCTTCGCGGCCACACCAAGCGATGCGAACTCAGACCAACGAATAAGCAGGTATCGGCTGCTGGTCATCGCGCAGATAGCAGCCTCCGCCAAACTTCGGTCCGACGCGTCAAGTTCGACGGCGCCTGCCCGCACAAAATTTGGTTCAGTCGGTAAGTCGTCGTCCTCGATAGAGGGGCGACCGACACCGACGCGAGGTGGTCGCTCACTGCCGGAGGCGGATCGCGTCTCGCCGAAGCCAAGTAGGTCGCCTTACTGAACGATTCCTGACCGATGAGGTCTGTCCGCCGAGGCTACGACTAATCAACGAATCATTAAGCGCCCAAATAGGACCCCGATTTTCTGCAGTCTCCGGGCTAACGTCTGAAGTCGTCGAGAAGCGAAGGGCCGATCTGAGCCAATCCCTCGGCCTCCTTCAAGGGCAGCACACAGAAGCCATCCTCTCCCGGCGGCCCCGGTGTACGCGATCCCTGCAGACACGGTCATTAACGACTGAAAGGGCGATGTTTCAATGTCTATCAATGAAGCGCCGAGTGAGGATGGCTGCCCCGAGGGTCAAACTGACGGACGAATCCACGGGGTCCGACGGCAGATAGCGATCGTCGCGGTCATCCTGCTGTTGTGCGAACTCAACGCGATGGCTGTCGCAATGCTGGTACCTGGTCTACGCCCTATGGCAGCAGAGTTTCCGGTCGAAGGACTCGCCTGGACAATAACGATAGTCTCTCTGGTCGGCGCGATGGTGATGCCCCTCGGAGGTAAGCTGGTTGACCGCTTCGGCCAACGGCCGGTGGTTCTCACCGCCTGCGCGGTATTTCTGGTAGGAAGCCTGATCTCGGCGCTATCGTCGTCTTTCGCCCTGATGATCGTGGGTCGGGCACTCCAGGGGACGATAGCGGTGATGCCTGTGATCGCGTACCGGGTGTTCCGGGACTCACTACCACCACGCGTCGTCCCGATTGCGTTAGGGGCACTCGGAACTGGGTTCGGCGTCTCCGGACTGCTAGCACCTGTCATCGGGGGTGCGTTCGTCGATGGTCTGGGCTACCGGTCGATCTTCTGGTTCTTCTTCGCCTTCACGGCAGTGCTCGCGCCGCTGAGCGTCATCGTATTGCCCCGCACTCCTCGGCAACGGTCCGCTGAGGTCGGGCGAGTCGACATCCTCGGTGGCCTGCTACTGGCGTTGGGCATCGGAGGGATCCTGCTTGGGCTTGGGCAGGGTGACAAGTGGGGCTGGCTTGCGCCCCTAACCCTGCTGGTCATTCTCGGTGGATTTATCGCACTGGGCATGTTCGTGTTGGTCGAGAGCCGGGTTGAAGAACCCATGATCGACCTCCGGGTACTGCGCAACCCAGCCGTCGCGCTGACCCTTACAGTCGGTCTGGTTGGGTTCATGGCGTGCGGGATGATGGCGATCGCCCTCCCGCAGATGCTGCAGACCCCTTCCTCCACCGGCATGATGTACGCCTTCGGTCTCAGTGCGTTGATGGTCGGCCTGGCCCAGATCCCATTCGGGATCACGTCCATGGTGTTCGGACCGCTCGGCGGGCTGCTTACGAAACGCTTCAACCCGCGGGCGATCATGATCTCCAGCATGGCCAGCTTCGCGATCGGATCGACGCTGCTGGCTCTAGCGCACCACTCACTGGTACTTGTTCTCGTCTGGTTATGCGTTATGGGTGTCGGGTTCGGGCTCTTTTGGGCGGCCCAACCCAATCTGATGGTGGAGGCGGTGCCTCGGAAGTACACGGGAGTCTCGGGTGGGATCCAGGTCTGCTCGGTCTCGATCTCAACTGCTATCGCCAGTGCAATCGTGGGCGCCGTGCTGTCGAGCAATGTCGCGGACGTAGGCCCCGAAGGGCCGTTATACAACGACGCCGCGTTCACCACAATCTTCCTTGTCGGTGCAGGGAGCGCTGTCATCGCCCTGATAATTTCCATGTTTATGCGACACGGACGACAGCCCGCCACCGGGGGCGCCGCAACCGACCTCGAGCTGGACGTCGAGGGTGCTACTTTTGCACGTGTCGGCTCTGCCGACGGGCAGGGCCTCGCCTGATCTTCGGTCTCGCGGGATTTCACTCCGATCGAGCAAGTCCCCAGCGTGCCTTATCCTCGATCCACCGAACGGTTGTGGGTTGGTTAAGGCCCTGGGTGTCAGGGCGAGTTGAGACCAGTGGTTCACAGCAAACCCGCCTGCAGGGCGAGATACGGATCAACCCGCGATGACGTTTCTCCCACGGTTTCGTGACTGATTCTCCCTCCTCCGCGCAACCTGATGGCGCCACGCCTCCGATCCCGAATGACCCAGGGCCTGCGGTTCGGACCAATGCCGTGGTCGCCGTGCTCGCCTTCGCCGGCGTGGTTGCCGCGGTGATGCAGACGCTCGTCGTGCCGCTGATCGGCGAGCTGCCCGAGCTGCTCGATACGACGCGCTCGAACGCGACCTGGGTCGTCACCGCAACCCTGCTGGCTGCCGCCGTCGCCACCCCGATCAGCGGACGCCTCGGCGACCTGTACGGCAAACGTCGCATCATGCTGGGCTGCTCGGCACTGCTCGTCGCGGGCTCGCTGGTCTGTGCCCTGTCGACGTCGGTGGTTCCCATGATCGCCGGCCGCGCCCTCCAGGGCGCGGCCATGGGCCTGATCCCGCTGGGGATCAGCGCGATGCGTGACCTACTGCCTCCCGAGAAGTTCGGTACCTCGATCGCCCTGATGAGTGCGTCCATGGGCATCGGCGGTGCGCTCGGCCTGCCGGTCGCCGCGGCGGTCGCCGAGTACTCGAACTGGCGGACGCTGTTCTGGGGATCCACCGTCCTGGCCGTCGCCATCGCGGCGCTCATCTACTTCCTCATCCCCGCCACCCCCGTGACCGCCCGCGGCACGTTCGACCCGGTGGGGGCGATCGGGTTGGGCATCGGCCTAATTTGCCTGCTGCTCGGTGTCTCGAAGGGTGCCGACTGGGGTTGGACCAGCGGCACCACCCTCGGCCTGCTGGTCGGAGCCGTCGTCGTCCTCCTCGCCTGGGGCTGGTTCGAGCTGCGCACCCGGGATCCGCTGGTCGACCTGCGCGTGACCGCTCGGCCGGTCGTGCTGCTGACGAATCTGTCCTCGGTGGTCATCGGTTTCGCGATGTACGCCCAGTCGCTGATCGTGCCCCAGCTTCTCCAGCTTCTCCAGCTGCCGACCGAGACCGGCTACGGCCTCGGCCAGGACATGCTCGAGATGGGTCTGTGGATGGCGCCGGGCGGTTTCATGATGATGCTGATATCACCGGTCGGGGCACGCATCTCGCATGCTCGCGGTCCCAAGACCACCCTCGCTCTGGGCGCGGCCGTCGTGGCCGTCGGCTATCTGGCCGCGGTCGGTCTCATGGGCTCGACCTGGGGTCTGCTCGTCGCGGTCTGCATCACCAGCGGTGGTGTCGGTTTCGCCTACGGCGCCATGCCCGCCCTCATCATGGGCTCGGTTCCGATCTCCGAGACCGGGTCGGCCACCAGTTTCAACACCCTGATGCGCTCCATTGGCACCTCTGTCTCGGCCGCCGTCGTCGGGGTGGTCCTCGCTCACATGACCACCACCGACTTCGGCGGTGTCCCCCTCCCGAGCGAGTCCGGGTTCCAGGTCGGCCTGCTCATCGGAGCCGCGGTTGCCGCGGTCGCCGCACTCCTCGCCCTCCTCATCCCGACCCGGGCCGCCCGCGAGGCCGAGGAGCGTATCGAGCACGCGATCGACGAGGTCGACGCCGAGGCAGCAGTAGCCGTTCGGCGATAGATGAGGCGGGCTGGGCGGCAACCAACCAGCCGCCGCGGCCGGTGGGGGTGGAGATCGTAGGCCCTGCGCGACAGTGTTTTCCGTCCTGGAAGGACCTCCCACGGCAGGGTGGTCGCGCACTGATGCGGGCGTTGGTGATCGACCTGCAGTCGCTTTGCGCCGTCGGTTGTTACGCCTTTGCGGCCCAGTCGAGCGTCAGCCTTCGCACGTGAACCATGGCCTCGATGTCGTCGGGCCCTTCGCCCACCCCATGTCTCGGTCGGTTAGCGGGATGGCTGGCTCGGCGGTTTTGGGGTGAAGTGTCCGTGTACTTTCCGTGGAGCGGGGTCGAGGCGGTAGAAGGGGGGAGTGTTGCCGAGTGCGGTGCACGGTTGTTGCCACGGCGCGGTGACTGCGGGCGGTGGTGGGGTCCAGTCGTAGAGCGCGAGGATCGTCGTGGTCGCGGCGGCGGCGCACCGATCCGGGGTCGGCGCAGGTCCCACGCCTAGCCCGTCGAGGAGCACCACCGTTCCGCGGGTCTGTCCTTGCGCGCCTACCGCCCATCCGAATCGGTGGTTCCAGGCCAGCACGGCCCACTGTGGCCGGAAGTGTTCGATGTGGCAGGGCAGCACCAGTACGGCGTCGACGCCGTGGTCGCCGTCCCACCACTGGATCGACTGCGCGTCGGCCGCGGCCGCGACCTCCTCGATGTAGTCGGCGACCACGGGCGAGCCCGGGCGGCGAAGATGGCTGATCATCGTCACGTCCTCCTGGTCTGCCCCGGGGCCACGAGTGCCCGGATCGTGAGGACTGGAAACGGCGCTGGGTCGTTCGTTCGGCAGGCGAGCGGTGGTGACTGGCGGCCCGATCCCGGAATCAGCGGCGGCGTCATCGGGTGCGCGGTCATCGTCCTCGGTGTGGGAGGCAGTGCGAGGCATCGAGCGGGTCGAGCACGCCGCGTTGCGTTTGTTTCGTTTGTTGCGTATATTTCGTTTAGGAGGTGTGTGATGTCCGCAGCACATGAGCAGCCGACCGTGGTCGAGCAGGAGCAGGCCCTGCAGGCCCTGCAGTTGCTTCGTGACGTGGATCCGGCGGGGGAGACCCTGGATGTGACCGTGGCCGGCACTTCGGAGTCGGTGCACCTTCCGCGCGCGGCACTCGATCTGATCCTCGAGGTGTTGGCGAATATGGCTGCGGGGCAGGGGGTCACCGTCGTCCCGGCGCACGCGGAGTTGACGACCCAGCAGGCCGCGCAGATGCTCAACGTCTCGCGCCCGCATGTGATCAAGCTTCTCGACGAGGGGAACATCGAGTACCGGATGGTCGGCCGGCATCGCCGGATCCTGGCATCGTCGCTGCTCACGTATCAGCGGACGCAGCTGGGGACCTCGCGGGCGGCCGCGGACGAGCTGGCGGCCCTGACGGAAGACCTCGGGTTGTACTGACGTGACCTTCACCGTGCTCTATGACGCGAATGTGCTGTACCCGAATGTGTTACGCGACGTGCTGATCCGGCTCGCGCAGACCGGCCTGGTGCACGCGCGGTGGACGGATCGCATCCTGGACGAGACGTTCGAGAAGTTGGCGGAGGATCGCCCGGACATCCCGGCGTCGACGTTGACGAAGCTGCGGGAGCTGATGAACTGCCGGCGGTACCGGACTGCCTGGTCACCGGCTACGAGACCCTCATCCCCGCACTCACGCTGCCGGATGCGGACGACCGGCATGTGTTGGCCGCGGCGATCCGCGCCGGCGCCCAGGTCATCGTCACCGCGAATCTGCGGGACTTCCCCGACTCGGATCTGGCAGTTCGGCGTCGAGGCCAAGCATCCGGACGAGTTCGTGATGGATCTGTTCCACCTCGACGGGGTGCGGGTGCATCAGGCGGTCAGTGCGACGGCGGCGGCGTGGCGTCATCCACCGGGGACCCCCGCCGATGTGTGTGACCGTCTCGCGGCGGCGGCGCTGCCTATTTCGTCGGCGCCGATCCGGGCGGCCTGGGTGCGGTCGGTCAGCGTGGGTCCATCGCCAGCAGGGCGGTGACCTGGATGCGGACCAGGTGCATCTCGGGGCGGGCGGCGAGTTCGGAGGCGACGACGTCGATCACTTCGGGGGTCGACAGATCCGACAACGGTGCCATTCGTCCGGCGACGGAGCGGCGTGCGGGCGGTCACTGGTGCGGGTGTCGTGGCCGGCCTCGGTGTCTCGGCGCAGGCGGTAGCCGGCGAGCTTGTGGTGCTGCCAGGGAGAGATCGATCGGTGAGTCGACATACGCACTCCTTGCTGCGTTTGCACCGCAGTCTTACATCGTTGCGTTCGTTGCGTTCGTTGCGGCGAGCAGAAGGGGCCCGCAGTTGATGATCGCCCACTCAGGGCAGGATGAGACCGTGAGCGATCGCACCGCAGCAGACCTCGAGCGTGAACTCGCCATGCTCGCCGACGTACGCGACCGACTGCGGGCTTCGGAGGGCAACGACTTCCGCATCCCAACCACCGCCGTCGACCAGGTCCTCGATGAGTTCAACACTCTCGAACGATCACCGCGGGACCCCACCTGATGCCGTGCAAGGCCCGCGGCACTGGTCACCGGGGTGAAGGGGGCGACCCCCGGCGACGTCACCGGGGGTCTGGCATGCGCTGCCACGCCACCCCCGCGCTTGGAAACCAGCCCACTTTTCCAGGTCAGGGCACCGTCCAGATGCCCATCCCCGGCCAGAATGTGGTGCTGTGCGGGAGGCCCAGGGTGATGGTGGCGACGAGGACACCGGACCCGGTCGCGGCGGCCACTGGCGGCGGTGATTGCGGGGAGTTGGATGCTCGCACCTCGGCATCCCCGGTCGCGCCGGTGGTGAGGTTGCGCCAATGCACGGTCCCGGTGCATCCGGTCTCCATGCGGAAGTACGTGAGACCCGGTGTCGCGGTGTCGGTTCGCGCGATGACGCGGCCCTGGCAGATGCCCATCCACGTCGCATACTGAAACGACAGCGTGTTGCCGGCCACCGGCACGGGCAGAACCGTATCGACCGGTGCCGCGGCGGACATGGTCGGTGCACCGACGATCGCAGCAGTCAGCGTCGCCAGGGTGGCGATTCCGGCCGCGAGAATGCGCGGCAGACGGGGGCGCGATGAATCCTTCATGACCGGTCCTCTCGGGCGATGTAAGGCCATCTTCCGCCGGACGTCCACCACGGTGTACCGAAATCGTGGACTCCAGTGGCGACGTCGGCGTGTGCGCGGCGACCTGGGGTACGAGGGAGGCGGGCGATCGATCGCGGGCGGGATAGCTGCAGGACGCGTCTTCTGCGTGGTGCGGCCCGGCCGGGAGCCACACGTTGAGCCCGCGGCTGTCGGATTGCCGCCACTCCTGGCCCACTTCTCCTGGTTTGCAATGTCATTCACAAGGATGACACCGGTCGGCCCGGGATGGTCGACCTGTTGACGCCGTGCGGTTCCACGGTGATGCATCGTCCGCCGGGTGGTATCCGGGAGTGCACTCGCCTCAATCAACTCGCCCACGAGTTCCACACCGACCGCAGCGCGATCGTCCGCGTCGCACTGCACCGCTTCCTCACCGCGGCGGGACGATTCCGGCACCCGGTTGCTCCGCGAAGACGCCCGCACCGATCTGACCTGCCGCACCCGCGTGTACGTCAACCCCTCCACACTGGTCCGGCTCGAGCAGCTGATCAGCCGCAACGGCGACCCCCTCACCTCTGCGGCCATTCGGGTCGCGGTCCGCCGACTCCCCGACGACCCGGGAGACCTCGCCGCCGACCTGGCCACGATCGGCGCCGCCCGCGACCTGACCCCGGAAACCCTCGGCCCGCGCACGAACGTGCACCTCGACGACGACCTGCGCGACCAACTCGACACCCTCGCCGGGCAGCTCGACTCCGACCGCGCCGAACTCATGCGCCTGGCCGCCCGCCAGCTCCTGGCCAACCCGCGAGACCTCGAGAAGGCGGTGACCGAGGAGATCTACCGCGGGGACGCCAACCGGGCCAGACTCCTCGCCCGGAACACCCGCCGGCAGACCGCGGACCAGGCCACCGCCGAGCCCCCTGTCCGCAAGGCGCCGAGCCCGCAAGGGAACCCGTTCGGGAAACGGCACGTCTTCCGGTTCGATGAGGACACCAAACGCCGCCTGGAAGACCTGGCGGACGAGTACGGTCCCCGCCGGCTGTCCGCGCTGCTCCGCGGCGTCGGGATTCGCAGACTCATCGAGAACCCGGCAGCCGATGAGGCACTGGCGCAGGCACGCCGCGTCGCCGCCCCGCCGCGCACAGCCCGGGTCGACGTCGCCCTCGACGACGAACTCCTCGCGCACCTCGACGCCCTCGCCGAACGGCTCGGCTCGAACCGCCAGGAACTGGTGCATCTGGCGGCCACACGCATCCTCCGTTTCCATCACAACATCGAGAACCGGATGCTCGACGAGATGTTCCGCGCCCCGACCAGCCGGAAACACCTGCTCGCCAAACATGCCCGCCGTGAGCGGATTCGTCGGAGAGATCGCGGCAGCGGCACCTGACCTGCGAGAATGGGCGGTGGGTCGGGTCTCGCACCACCGGAGGACCCATGTCTTTCGTTTCTGCGCCTCGCTGTCCTCGCGGCCACCGCGGCCGCCGCCCTGTCCCTGACCGCGGCGCCCGCACACGCCGCCCCAGCGCCGAGTGGGTGCGACATACAGTTCTTCGCGGTCGGTGCCATGTCGACCTGCGCACCCGGATCGGTGAAGACCCACCAATTGGAACTGGTGTGCGCCCCGTTTACCAATCTGATTTATCCCGTCAACACCATCACCGTGTGGGGGCCGGAGGTGCCCACCTTCTTGCCCTCCATCGCACTGTGTCCGCCACCCATCTACTTCGCGCTCGGCCCCCTGGGGGACACCCGGGTGCACACCCGATAGGACCAGCCCCCGGCTGCTCCTGCGCCGTACAACCGGCATGTGACCTGCGGAAATGACACGTCCCCGGGGTCGGTTGCCCTGATCGGCCGCGGCCGCCAGTAGGGTTCTGCCTGCTGTATCGAGACGTGAGAGATCGGGGAACTGTGGCGTGCAAGGTAGTTGTCGAACTGGTCGACGACATCGACGGAACCGTCTTCGGTGGGGACGGGGAGAGCATCACCTTTTCCGTCAACGGGGTGGATTACGAAGTTGATCTGAAAGGCAAGCACGCCAGCGAGTTTCACAAGCAGATCGGATTCTTCATTGAGCACGCCACCCGGGTCGGTGGCCGCAAACGACGTTCCGATCGTTTCGCGGTCTCGGACGCCCCGGTGCGGCGGCGCGGGAACGGCAAGGAGATCCGCGCCTGGGCGGCCGAACAGGGCTACGAAATCTCCTCGCGCGGGCGCATTCCCGCCGAGGTCGAGCAGGCGTTCCAGGACGCACTGAACGCGAAGGAGCGTTGATGCGATCGCTGCGTAATCCCTGGTACCGGGCCTCGGTGCGCCGAGCGGCGAGCGCGCATTGGCTGACCACCGGCAGCCGCGGGTTACGAGGCATGACCGGTGAGCCGGTGGAACTCAGCGACACCGAGGCGGCTACCGTCCTCGCTGCCCTGGTCGAAACCACCGGTGGTCGGTGGCCGGCCCACCCCGCGCGTATCGCCCGCACGCTCCGCCGGCTCGGCATCGACGGCAACACCGAGCAGATGGCCACTGCCATCACCGCTCTGGTACGCGACCCGGACTGGTCCCACCGCGCCCGAGAGATCACGTCCAGCGCATCGGACTGGTAAGCCGGATTGGCCCATTGACCTGGGGAGATGACATGTCCCCATCGACCGCAGTCCGGGCCCGGCTATTGGCACAGGGAAGCTCTCTAGTCAGGCGTTCTCGCTCTGCTTGTTCGCCACTTCGCCGACTGCACTCTTGAGCCACCACCGGAGATTCCGCCTTCCGACCAATCGCGCACCATCTCCGAACCGGCTTCGTTCCTGCGAAATGAACGGAACCGAATTGCCCTCGACCACAGGCTCTTGTGTCCAACGGTGCGGCGACCCGTAGATCGCATTGAGGGCGTCGCGGTCATTTCCCAGCTCTACTAGCTCATCTTCGGAGATTTCATGGTGATGGAGCGGATCGGGAGCACCATCATTTCCTACTCGACGATTGAGCTCCTCGTAGAGCCTGACCAGCTCACCAGCAGCCTCTCCCACCTCGGAATGTCCGCGCAGACGTTCGATAAGGAAGGGCAGTACAGGGATGAGGGCCCTTCCTTCTGCGCGGTCGATCCAATCGTCTTCCCAACCGAGGGTTCCGTCGGGGCTTGTCTTTGGCTCCCCGAAGAGCTGACGTGCTCCATCGACGGTATATCCCTGGTCGTACAGTTCTTGGGCAGTGATCCACGACTGCTCGGGCATTTCACTCCTGCTCACTCTTGTTACGAGCTTCTCAGTCGGACAGTTGCGCGGTGCTTGGCGCGAAGACAGTGAATCCGCCAGGTGATGGTTTCTCCAAGGACCCCCGCACGCGCTCGGGCGTGTCGCTCAGCCGGACAGTAGTCGCGCCAGCTGAAAGTCAGGTCCTCAATGGTCCGATCCGCCGCTGGGTCAGCGGATCCAGGTCAGAGGTTCCAGAGTCGGAGTAGCGCGGCACGCAGGCTGGCGGAGATGATCCGGTGATCTGTGGTCAGCCGGGGATTGGGGTGCCCGAAATCGGCGAGCTGTTGTTCGGCGTCCGCAACCGAGACCGGCTGCAGATCCGCCCGAACGAGCAAGAGGTGGCCGAAGGCCCTGTGCGTGTGCGGAATCGCGATGGCGTCTGAGTCCACGACTGCCGGCGGGTAAATCCAGTCATTGTCGTCGGTGAAGATGAGAACATCGCCACGCCTGAGGCGGGCGCGCCGGTCGTCGAGGCGGAACCATTCGAGCTGATATGTCGCTGCGGGCCCCGCGGTGGCGGTGTGATGCCGGCGCGCCTGGGTGTCCCAGGTCTGTTGCTCGGTGACGCTGGGTTCGTATTCGACGATGTGCCGCAGGAACATCCGGGTCACCCGTGCAGGAAGGAAATCCAGTTCGGCGCGCAACCGGCCACCGATCCCGGGTATCGGCACCGACCGACCGATCTGCCATGCGGTGGTGGCGTTGTCGAGAAACGCCTGATCAACCTCGGTGATCTCCTCGATACCGTCGATGAACGTCCAGGCGGCGGCCACGACCTCCGGGTCGTCGGTGATGACCACGGCTTCATCGGCGATGGTCGAGCTGTGGGAGGCATTCGCGGAGCCGATGACCGCCCGCCGACTGGTGGCGATGACGTTGGCGTGCAGGTTCGGCGACGACAGGACCCTCACACCGGCCTCGACATAGTACGCAAGCGCAATCGGCGAGGTCACATGCGCGCGCACCGCCGCCCGGGAGGCGTTCACGACGAGGAGATCGCCGGCCCGCAACGGCAGCAGAGTGGGTGCGTCCTCGCCGAGGTAGGCGATCGCGGCGTGACGCGGCCCTCTCACTCGAATGGCGCGGGTGATGTGCGGCCAGGGACCCGGCCCGTGAAATGTCGTCCCCATACGTCGAACGGTAGCGCGGACGTGATGTGCTGTACCCCTATTGGCTCGGACCCGGAGCGTACGGTGCAGCCCATGAGGCCAAATGATCCCGCCGGTCTCTGCGAAAAGCTGTGATGAACTGCGGATATGACACGTCCCCATCGTTTCTGGTCGACGCCGCCGCGTCCCGCCTTACAGCGGCGGCGGCGGTTCATCCCCGTGGACGAGCCTCCACCACAGGGTCGCGCGCCGACGAGGGATCGGGCCGACGATGATCACGTCGGCCCGATCTGCGGCGGCGAGCATGTAGGGCCGGCGGCGTTCGCGCCATTGCGCGGCGACATCCTCGAGGCCGTCGATGCTCATCGGACTGTCGAGGGTCTCGCACGCCAGTTTCAGCCACGGGACGAGATGGCGTTCGGCTTCCCGGCTGATTCCGTTGCCCGCGAGGGTGTTCTCGACGAGAAGAATTGTCAGATCGCGGCGGATCCGCCACCGCAGTTCAGCTTGATCGACAATGCAGGACCGCTCGGTGGCCCGATCGTGGTCGGCGCCGGTCGAGTCGCCGGGGGCGGTGCGAAGCCGTCGGGTGGTCCTGCGGGGTACTGCCCCGAATATCTCGGGTCGTTGGTGTTGATCGAGGGTGCGGGCGTGGGTGCAGGCGTCGCCCAGTTCGGTGAGCGCGGGCACAGATGGCCGCCGGTGGGTGGCGAGTTGGGCGAGCATATCGGCGCCGAGGTCTTCGGCGCGCGCAAAGACTTCCAGCCCGTGCCGGTAGCGCAGGACCGCGGCGTTCTCCCAGTGGCGGGCGAGTGCGCGTTCGCGGCGGGGGAGGCCAGCGACAGCTGCGAAAAATCGTTCCTGGGCTTGGCGTGCTCTATCCCGTAACTCGGTGTCCGCGGCATCGCGGCGGTCGGGGGTGAGGCCGTGCAGCGGGATCAGCGCTTCCCGCAACTCCTGCGCAGCGTAAGCGAGGTTTTCGAGATCGACGGGGTGGGCGCGCGTGCGTCGCGTGGGTCCAAGCGCCATGCTGGGAAGCTTAACCGGACCGGTAGGGCCGCGATTGCGGCGCCGACCGCGACCGAGCTTGCCGGCCGGGTGAGAACTCGCACCAGCGGCACCGGCTATACATCAGCGCTGGCGATAGTGGTGTCGCATCAGCCCCAGAAGTGTCCTTTGACCAGTAGAAATGACACGTCCCCTGCCCCGTGGTTGCGTGCGCTGGTAGTCTTGTCGCCGCGCTCCCACCCGGGAGATTCCTGAGGTCTGTCGTGGTCGGCTTCAGAAGTGGCAATGAGCTTGTGGCACAAGTGTATCCAAGTGCCGCAGCCCTCCCCGGGTGGATCAACCGTGTCGATTCCGCCCCCGGGCGTCGTCCTCGATTTTGTGGGGCAACGGCGACTGACTGTCTGACAGGGGATCGGATCGAGACGGATGGAGGAACCGCATGAGCGAGCAACGTCGACGTGACTTCAAGGTCGCACCCTTCGGTGGGCGTGCAGATCGGACATCGGAGGAAGCAGCGCCCGCAGACCGTGGTCCGGCAACCGGCCAGCCGGCC
This sequence comes from Rhodococcus jostii RHA1, assembly GCF_000014565.1. Taxonomy (NCBI): domain Bacteria; kingdom Bacillati; phylum Actinomycetota; class Actinomycetes; order Mycobacteriales; family Nocardiaceae; genus Rhodococcus; species Rhodococcus jostii. The sequence goes on from NC_008270.1 coordinate 370,622, forward strand.
GGGTTAGTACTGCAACGGCACTTGCTTGACAGGTAGACGATACTGGTTGTGTGGTCCTCGATCTGGTTGCTGCCGAGTTGGAAGCGTTGCATGAGCGGATCTCCAGTCGGTTCGCCCGGTCGGAACCGCGGTCCCGGGTCCGTGAATATGTGACGGGTTTGGTTGCGGGTCTGGAACGCAAGAACGGGTGGACCCTCGCCGAGCGAGCCGGTGAAATGAGCCCGGACGGTATGCAACGCCTGCTGCGGCGGGCCGACTGGGACGTCGACGGGGTCCGCGACGACGTGCGTGACTATGCGGTCGAACGCCTCGGCGATCCGGCCGGCGTGTTGATCGTCGATGACACCGGTTTCCTCAAGAAGGGCACCCGCTCGGCCGGGGTGCAACGCCAGTACTCGGGCACCGCCGGGCGCGTGGAGAATTGTCAGATCGGGGTGTTCCTCGCCTACGCGTCCGGCGCCGGGCACGCGCTCATCGACCGGGAGCTCTACCTCCCCGAGTCCTGGACCTCCGACCGGGACCGGTGCCGCGCCGCCGGGATCGGCGACGAGGTGGAGTTCGCGACCAAACCCGTTCTGGCGCAGCACATGATCGAACGCGCCCTCGACGCACAGGTCCCATTCTCCTGGGCCACCGCCGACGAAGCCTACGGGCAGGTGAAGTACCTGCGGGTCTGGCTCGAGGAACGCGACATTTCCTACGTGCTGGCCACCCGCCGCAACGACGACGTGTTCACCCCGGATGGCCGCGCCGGCCGCGCCGACGAGATGATCGCCGCGATCCCGCCGAAACAGTGGCGCCGCATCTCCGCCGGCGACGGCGCCCACGGCCGACGCGAGTACTCCTGGGTCCGGATCCCGATCCGGATCGCCTGGGCACCCGGGCGCGGGCACTGGTTGCTCGCCCGCCGATCACTGTCGGATCCGACCGAGATCGCGTACTACATCTGCGCCGGACCCCGCCGCACCACGCTCACCGAACTCGCCACCGTCGCCGGCTCGCGGTGGCGGGTCGAGGAATGCTTCCAACAGGCCAAGAACGAGGCCGGCCTCGACCAGTACCAGGTACGCACCTACCGGGCCTGGTACGCCCACATCACCTTGTCGATGCTCGCCCTCGCCTGGCTCGCAGGCACGAAAACCGAAGCCATAAAAGGGGAATCGGAACCGATGATCAGGACATGATCGGCTACACGGTACCCGAGATCCGCCGCCTACTCGTGTATCTGATCCTGCGACACGCCCACCCCGACGAGCACACCTGGTCCTGGTCACACTGGCGGAGACGCCGACAACACCAGGCCCGCACCTCCCACTATCGAACCCGCGGTCACCTGCCATAAGTGCCGTTGCAGTATTAGGCCGTCGTGGGAATGGTGATCTCGGCTCTGCCATCGATGGCCGATAGCAGGTAATGCGGGCAGGTGACCACTTGCCGCGGCAGGGGAATCGCCCGGCGGTCGGTGTCGAGGTAGAGGCGGTATGCGAGCTGCCCGCGCCGATGGACGCCGGTGCCTGGGTCGACGGAGCCGAGGAAGTACCCATGCGCGGAGTCGAGGGTCGAGAAGATCGCCCGCGCCCACTCGGCAGGCTCCGCGGGCGGCAGATGCCGTGGCACGCCCGTCTGCGCGTCGACGGTGTGCACGATGACCATGACGGCGAACCCGGCCGCCGCAGGGAACCACTGCTCGGCCGCGACGTCGAACGGTGCAATGGACGTGTGAATCCGCAGCTCGATGTGCGTTTCCGGTGCGCGCCGCGGCTGTGACGATGTGGGGATCCGACAGCAACCCCGAGGCGAGTGGCCAGCCGGGCCCCTGCCCTTCCGGCCACGGCCAATCCGATCGCTGTGACCATCGCGCCGAGCACGGGCGTGCGTCGCGACCGTGCTCGGGTCAGACCCGGCACCTGCTCGGCGAAAGTCTTTGCCGTGCAATCAATTTTGTCACAGAAGAATCGACGCACCCGAAGGCCGATCATGCCCGGATGCCCACCGATCGCAGTGTCGGCCAGCTGCCGGCGGTACCGGGAATGCACGCGAGCGGACTCACCATCACAGCCCGGACACCTGCCCCGGTCGCCCTTCGGCTCCGCCGAAATGCGGATCGTAGAACCGACCCGATGCACCCCCGCGACAACGACACCAACCAGATGGGGCAGCAACGCCCGCACGCCCTCGAAATCACACGCCGACGATCCTCACCCGCCGCAGGTCAGCACACCGTGGCGACACGCCGAACACCTTCACGAAAAGTGCGCCAGATCCACTTTCGCCGAGCGTCATCACCAGAGCCGGGGCAGTCCCTAGGGGTCAAGTCCATGGGGGTGGTGTACGAGGGTCATCGCGTGACTCCTCGTTGGTGAGTCAGGCAGTCAAGGCCGGTGTCACCTCCTCGGTGGACTCGGTGCTGCTGTCGGTGGGCTTGTCGTTGCGGGAACGGGCCAGAACGTCCAGGCCGAGATAGCGGCGCCCTTCGATCCACTCGTCGTGTTGTTCGGCCAAGACCGCACCGACGAGCCGGATCAGGGCGGTACGATCCGGGAAGATTCCGACCACATCGGTTCTCCTGCGGATTTCCTTATTGAGGCGCTCCTGCGGATTGTTGCTCCAGATCTGTTTCCAAATCTGCTTGGGAAATGCGGTGAACGCCAACAGGTCCGGTCGTGCTGCGTCGAGGTGGTCAGCGACCCTCGGCAACTTCTCCGACAGTGCGCCGATGATTCGATCATATTGGGCATGAACAGAATCCGCGTCGGGTTGGTCGTAGACCGAGTGCAGCAACGTCTTCACCCAAGGCCACGATGCCTTCGGGGTCACCGCCATCAGGTTTGTCGAGTAATGGGTTCGGCACCTCTGCCACGAGGCGCCCGGCAGGGTCCCACCGATCGCCGCCACCAGCCCGGCGTGCGCATCGGAGGTCACCAACCGCACCCCGCCCAAACCGCGGGCGACGAGCGATCGGAAGAACGCCAGCCAGCCGGCACCGTCCTCGGACGAGGTCACATCCACGCCCAGGATCTCGCGGTAGCCCTCGGCGTTGACGCCGACCGCGACCAGGGTGTGTACATTCACCACCCGACCGTTTTCCCGCACCTTGAGCACCAGGGCGTCGGCGGCGACGAAGGTGTACGGCCCGGTATCGAGCGGGCGGCTGCGGAACGCCTCGACCTGGGTGTCGAGGTCCTTGGCCATCACGGACACCTGCGACTTGGACAGGCCGGTGATGCCCAACGTGTCGACGAGCCGGTCCATCCGCCGGGTGGAGACCCCGAGCAGGTAGCAGGTGGCAACCACGGTAGTCAGGGCCTTTTCGGCGCGTTTGCGACGCTCGAGCAACCAATCGGGGAAGTACGAACCGGACCGCAGCTTCGGGATCGCCACGTCGAGGGTGCCGACGCGGGTGTCGAAGTCGCGGTGCCGGTATCCGTTACGCGAGTTGGTGCGCTCCTCGGAGCGTTGTCCGTAGCCGGCGCCGCACAGTGCGTCGGCCTCGGCGCCCATCAGGGTGTGAATGAACATCGTCAGCAGCTCGCGCAGCAGGTCGGGGCTTGCCCCGGTGAGTCGGTCGGTCAGGATCTGCTGCAGGTCGATATCGTGGGCACTGGTCATCGCGTGGTCCTTCATCGAGTGACTTTGGTAGGTCTCTCGAAGAGTCACGCGATGGCCACCTTCGTTGGCTACGACACGCCGGTCAGATGCGGAACCGCTTCATACACCATCTTCATGGACGCAACCTCCCTAGGTCCGCTCTGGAGCCCTAGCATGGACCGCCTCATGGCTCTGCCCGCGCACCGTGGACTTCGCTCCCAACCTGCCCACGAACCCAGAGGCAAGGTGCGGCGATACCTGCCCGGTAGCTATGGTCGCCACCTGGTTAGGAGAGACGTGGACTGGTGAGGAGAGTGACGTGGAATGGGGCCGAGGCCGCAGCGCCGCCTTATGCGTGTTCGACCACCCAGGCCGCGATTTGCGCCCGAGAACTAAATCCAAGTTTCGTGAGGACATGTTCTACATGACCTTGAGCGGTGCGCGGTGAAATTACGAGTTGGGCAGCGATTTCCTTGTTTGTCATGCCTCGTGCGACAAGATCGGCGACCTGCTGTTCCCGTTTGGTCAGTAGGGTCGGAGCGACGGAGCGTGCCGGTGTAACCGATGGCTCCTCCAGGGCAAACGAGACGGCAGATTCGAAGCTCATCGTGTCACCCTCCCGGCTAGCTGCTGAGAAGGCCCGAGAACCCAGGCCCTGACGGGTGATGCGCTCACATTCGTCATGGGAATCGGCGAAGTTCGCTATTTGGACAACGGAAATTCCTCCTTGTCGCCGCAACGCCCAGGCGGCGGCCATGAGAGCGGCCGCACGGTGGAATCGGTTCTCGCTCGCTTCGATCCAAGCGAGTACTTCAAAACACCAGGTTGCCCCTGTGGGGTCATCGGACTGTCGCGCCAGTTCGAGCCCCTCTCGTAGCAGCTCCACTGCACGGTCGCGGTTACCCTCCTGCCAAACCACGAGTCCGAGGTTCCACAAGGAACGGCCCCGTGACGCAGATTCGCCGTGGGTTCGCGCGATTCGATTCGCCTCTTCAAGACAGTCGATGGCCTGTTTGGGTTGTCCGAGTAGTTGGTGTGCCAGCCCGAGTCCATGCAGGGTCATGATTTGCTGCGTGAGGTCGTCGTCTCGGCGGAATTCGCGCATTGCCTCGGACAGAAGGGCGACTGCGCCTTCCGGGTTATCACGGTGAAGCGCCAGGTACCCTTGAGCGCGCTGTATGAGGGCGCGATCTCGTGTTGTTCCCAGGCTGTCGGCGATCGCATGTCCTTCGTCGAGCAGTGCTATTGCTCGCTGTAGGTCATCCTGCCTCGTTGCGAGGATGCTTGCGGCGTAGAGCCCCTTGATGCGCAGCGCAGGCGGTTGCTCCGCTTCGCAGGCCAGCGCACGTTCGATCCAACGTCGTCCTTCGGTGAATAGACCTCGCGAGTACCAGAACGGAAGGAGTGCGGCGGCCATTTCCAATCCCGCCTGGGCACCGTCCGGGGTCGACAGGCTGAACTCCATCGCCTCACGCAGATTGGGCTGCTCCCGATCCAGACGTGCGAGCCAGTCGAGTTGGCGCGGACTGATCCATTCCGTTTCCGCATCTAGCGCAGTCTGTCGATACCAATCTCGATGCTGAGACCGCAATACCCGCAGTTCTCCGGCGAGCTGCAGCTTATTCTGTCCGTAGTCGCGCAGTGTCTCGAGCATGCGGAAGCGGACCCTCATGCCCGCCTCTTCACGGATCAAAATCGACTTGTCCACGAGCGAGGTCACTTGTTCGAGCAGATCATCACCTTCGTCTTCTATGCCGTATGCGGTCACGAACGATGCGGCATCGAGCTCGAAAGGTCCCGCGAAGACCGCCAGCCTCGCCCACAACTGTTGTTCTGCCGGAGTGCACAGATCATGGCTCCAGTCGATGCTCCACTGCAGAGTTTGTTGGCGGGTCGGCGCTCCTCGACTGCCGCGGGTGAGTAACGCATACCGGTCGGCAAGACGTTGCAGAATCTGATCAGGGGTCATCGCCCGCAGTCGTGCGGCCGCCAACTCGATTGCCAGGGGCAATCCGTCCAGGCGATAGCAAATTTGAGCTGCGGTTACGCGGGTCTCCTCCGTGAATTTGAAACCCGGCACCGCGCCAACTGCGCGTTCGGCAAACAGGGCGAGCGCCTCATCGTTGGGACTGCCCGGCACCGGCGGGTTCTGATCCGGATCCGGAACCGTCAACGGTGGCACCCTCAGCACGGCTTCTCCTCCGATGCCGAGTGCCTCGCGGCTGGTGGCGAGGATCCGCAGACCCGGACACGAGCGCAGTAGTGCAATGCTCATCTCCGCCGCCGCATCGATCACTTGTTCGCAGTTATCGAGTACCAGCAGCAGCTCTCGTGTGGCGAGATAGTCCACAAGGATCTGCAGCGGATCGGCCCCTTCATGGCGCACGTTGAGTGCGGTCGCAACCACCTGAGACAGCAATTGCCCATCTCGCAGGTCACCGAGTTCCACCAGCCATACCCCTTCGCGGAAGGTCCGCTGCACTTTATCTGCCACGCGAAGAGCGAGGCGGGTCTTGCCCACCCCGCCAATGCCGGTCAGGGTCACCAGGCGCGACGCCGACAGAAGCGTCTTTCCCTCGGTCACCTCGGCTCTGCGACCGACGAAACTGGTCAGGTCCAGCGGCAGGTTGCCCCTCCGGTCCGAAACCGAGGGCTTGGCCGCCGACGGTTGGCGATTCGGTTGGGGATCGGTGGCACCAGACACCGGTCGCAACGAGTTGTCACCGCCCTGTGGAGTGGCGGGTTCGGTACGAATTGGGATCTCGTCGACCGCAAACCCAAGATGTGCCTGGATCTGCTGCAGACGCTCGCCGAACGCCGCCGCAGACGGCCGGTCCGCTGCGGTTCGCGACATCGCGTATTCGATAGCCGCACTTACCTCGTCGGCGAACCCGTGTATGCGCAGATCCGGCACAGGCTGAGTGGTGATTCGCAGGAACTGGGCCACAACCTGCTCGCCACTGCGTCGTTCGAATGCCGCGTGTCCGGTAAGGGCAGTGAACAGGGTGGCCCCAAGCCCGTAGACATCAGAGGCGGGAGTCGGGGAATCCCCACTGAGAACTTCCGGCGCAGTGAAGGCGGGGGAACCGGTGACGGTGCCAGTAGTCGTCTTGAAGGCGTCGACGACGTGCGCGATGCCGAAATCTGCCAGGACTGGTTCGCCGAAGTCGGAGAGCAAAATGTTTGCTGGTTTGACGTCTCGGTGCACTATGCCGGCTCGGTGCGCCGTTTCGAGCCCTCCGGCCGTTTTCACCCCCAGGCGCAGTACTTCCTCCACGGTGAGTGGACCGTGTCGACGGATCCGGATGTCGAGCGAGTCCTGTGAGTGAAATGGCATCACCAGGTACGGCCGTCCGCTGTCAGTGGCACCGACCTCAAGAACGCTCATGATGTTCGGGTGTCCTGTCAGCCGACCCATTGCCCGCTGCTCTCGGAGAAACCGCGCCCGATTATCGTTGTCCATGTCGGTGGTGAGGACCTTCACTGCCACAGTCCGGTCCAGGGTGGACTGGATGCACCGGTAAACCACTCCGAAACCGCCGCGTCCGATCTCATGAACGTCGTCGAATCCGGCGGCGCTTAACTCTTCCGCAATGAACGGAAGCACGTCGCGATGCGTTCGGAAAGCGTCGCTGTCACTCATGAGCTACCTTGCTTTCCACCCCCGGCCCAGTGAACCAGGCGGCCACCGTCCAACGGAATGTGCTCACGAGGATATCGCTGCTTGATAGCGCGGTGCCCACATCGGTGTATCGGTACGGCCAGGCTACGAGCCCCCGACAGGTAACGGAGATCGTGCGCGCCACTTTGTCCGGGATCCGTCGTAACGATGCCGCCGGGGGGAACTCCGTCCCGCGGGACGCCCTGTTGACCGCGGACATCGTCGGCATCGTCGCTGCCACCCGCACTGCGGTGACCGGGTAGGCGGACCCGGTGCTCAAACGCCGCGACAGTGCGCTGATTCTGAACGCTCCTCACTACCGCCGGACCGTCGACTCGCAGTCCGAGACCGCGCTATCGAGCAGCGGTGCACAAGGCCGGCCTTCGCTGGGGCGTCGGTGAGCACGGCGGCGGTGGCTCGTCGTCATTCACACCAAAGCGAGGGGTCTCCGACCGGCGCCAACTCAGGTGACCACACTTACCACCTACCTGGCGAAACTCTTGGGTGCGATCGACCTGCGGCAGATTTGACCCGGGAACGACGCGTGCCATTCTCTGGGCGGCGCGGTCGCTTGGGACCATCTACTTCGCCCCCCGAAAGCCGACAGATCGTTACCGGCGGGGGCACCGATACAGAAGTTGCAGCCGCTGTGACCGAATTTTCGGAGACCCCGGGGCCGTGGTCGAGGCCTTATCTAAGTGGTCGAATCCCACCTGACTCGGGACAAGAAACAGGTCCCTACGAGCCGCACTCTCGTTGCGATACGGCGGAATCTGTCAATTTTTCCGAACAGCCGTTCTGTTCGGTCGATCCGGCTCTCAAGCTCTATTGAAAGTCGCGTAGCGCGCTCGGACGACAGCTGCCCCTGCCGGCACTCGCTGGTTTGTTAACAGTGAGGTAGACTGTTAGTAACTGTTAGGAGGTGTTGAGGTGGGCACGATCGACGACCGTTACCTCGCCGGCGACGTCGACTTCGAGGCCGCGGTGGGGGAGGCGCTCGGCACCCCGGTCTCGCGGGAAACCATGCTGCCGCTGCTGCATGCGCTGCGCCGCGGAGCGCACCCGAACGCCCAGCTCAGCGACCACGACGCAGCCTTGTACGACGCGGCCGGGTTCACCGAGGACCCACTCGCCCCAGCCGCTGCGGCCGCCGAGCGGGAACAACGCATGCGCCAGCTCACCGCGACCGCCAAGACCGTTGAGGAGGCGGCTCGCATGCTTGGGGTGTCGACCTCCCGGATCCGCCAGCGCGCCGGGTCGGGCAGTGTGTGGGCGATCAAGGTCGGCAACAAACTGTTGCTACCGGTGGTGCAGTTCACCGGTGAGGCGATGGTGCCGAACCTCGACCGCATCCTGACGGCCCTCCCGGACGGGTTGCATCCCCTCGCGCTCGAGCGGGCCCTGACCGACCCCAGGGCCGACCTGGCTCTGGACGGAAGCCCGGTCTCGGTCATCGATTGGCTCACCAGCGGCGGCGACGTCGAAACCGCACTAGAAGTGATTACCCAAATCGAGTGGGAGGCAGCGTAAGTGGCGCGGATGCTCCCGCACCCTCCGGCCGTCGACGAGCTTTCGCACCACGGCATCCGCGACAACGAATACGCTCTTATCCCCACCACCGGTTTGCTGTGGCGGGTGCACCGCACCACCAGCAGCCACGCGCTGGCCTGGGACGAGCTCCGCACGTATGGGCCGGTGCTGCGGTTCGACCCGCACCCGCTCCCGCGCGGTGACCACCCGGGGCACGGGGTTTGGTACGGGGCGATGGATGTGCACGGCGCACTCGCGGAAGCATTCCAGGCCACCCGCACGATCGACCGGGTGCAGGAGGCGCCGTACCTGACCGGGCTGCATCCGGCCCGGGACCTGCGGCTCCTCGACGTCGGCGGGTTCGGGGCCGGACGCTGGCCGACCCGGGTCGGGGGCACCTTCGCCCTCGATTCCGCCGCGCACGGCATCACCCAACGGTGGGCCCGCACCATTGCTGCCGCGCACCCCGGGCTCGATGGACTGCTCTACCGCGGTCGGTTTTCCGGCGGCCCGTGTGCGGCGCTGTTCCCCCCGGCCGCCGACGCCTTCCCCGTGCGGCCGGCAACGTCGAACCCGCTCGCGCACCCCGGCCTGCAACGCCGTCTCACCGCGGCCGCGGAGGCGCTCGGCTACACCCTCGTCTGAGGTTGCGCCGACCAAGACGGGTGGAGTCGATCTGGCCCGACGGCTCGACCGTGCGTTTCGTGTCAGGCACGGGCCGTGGTCAAGAGGATGTTCCGCACTCAGGTTCTGACGCGGGCAATTCGATCGCGTCCCGCGCCGGTGTGCACGGATGAGTGGATCCGCGGGGTTTGCAGGGCATCGGGGCTTTTGCCCTCTTGAGAGAGGAAGAGATCGCTGCTCGCATGGCGATAGTTGGCCCGAAGTTGCCAGTCCCAGTTCACCGTAAGTGGCACGGGAAGCTGTACCGAAAACCTTGTCATGGCTCCTCGATGTCGGTGTCGTCGGCTGATTCGGTTCCGACACGGCCGGGACGGGAGATCCGGTGCACGCTGGCATGGGGCAGCACCGGCCGCGCCGGATTCAGGCGGAGAAAGGTGCTGCTCCGCTGGGATGAAAACAATCGACCTCTCGCGGTTTCGTGGCGAGCTCAGGCGCGGCCCTTGAGCATCAGGTTCCAGTACAGGAACGGAAGGCCGTAGCGTTTGAGGTACCACATGTCTCGTCTCGATTTCGTGGTGTCGATGATCGGGAAGGACGGGGTGTGCCTTGACGTTGTAGTCGAACTCGGCGAGCAGCATCGTCTTGCGGGACGTGGTCAGAGGGCATGAGCCGTAGCCGTTGTATCGGCCGGTCAACGCCCTACCGTCCAGTGACGCGAGCACGTTGTCGACGGCGACCGGTGCCTGTTTACGGACCGCCGCGCCGGTCTTCGAGTTCGGGGTGGCGGCAACGTCTCCGAGCGCGAAGATGTCGGGAAACCTGCTGTGCTGCAGCGTGTGCTTGTCGACGTCGACGAATCCGGCGGCGCCGCCGGGCTCGGCGACGGGCGAAGCCTTGATCCAATCCGGTGCGGATTGGGGGGCTACGACGTGGAGCATGTCGTAACCGATCGTTTCGGCGGTGTTGCTGGTGTGGTCGACGATGGTTGCCTGCCGATGGTCGGGATCGACCTCGGTGAGCTCGCTGCTGGTGCGCACCTCGATGCCGTATCCGGCTGCTACCCGTTCGAGTTCGTCCGCGAAGGCGGCGATACCGAACATCGCCGGCGTGGGTAGGACGAGAACGACCCGAAATGGCGTCGAGAACGCCTTGCTCACGCCAGTAGTCGCATGCCAGGTAGGCGATCTTCTGTGGAGCCCCGGCGCACTTGATCGGCCCGGGCGGCATCGTGAACAGGGCGGTGCCCGAGCGCATGTTCCGGATCAACTCCCACGTCTTCGGCGCGAGCTCGCGGGAGTAGTTGCTCGACGCGTGCGGCGACGACAGGGCGGTGCGCACCCCGGGGGCTGACATGTGGACAAGACCATCCGGTCACTGGGACGGTAGAAGTTCGGGGTCGGCGCGAACTTGACCGGCAATCCCGAACAGGGGTAATGCCAGACGGCATTGTCGGTATCCCAGAACTTCTGGGCGACTTCGGTGATCTCGTCGAGAAGGTCGACGAAGCTACGGCGTGTCAATGGCGTCTTGGTCGCCAGCGATAATATAGGGGGCGGCGATGATCGAGCTGTGCGAGGCGCTGGCGGTTCCGACGATCGTCCGCCGACTGATCACGAGAACGGCGTCGTGCAAGTTCGTAGTTGAATTCCCGACGTTAGGTAGTCCCGAACGTTGGTGACGTGCCGGCGCGTACTAGGTCATTGGTGTGTGCCGTTTGTCGTGTGATCAGGGCTTGCAGAGTGGATTGCAGTTCGGGTAGCGCGAGGGAGACTAACCGATTCATGCGGTACAGGGTTGCTTGTCGGAAGTTGCCTTCGGCGATGAGGAACTCCGACCATCCGATAGATCGCATGCATGTCACGTCCTCCGCCACGTAGGCGGGCGTCCTCCGCGGCTTCCCCGCCTTTTGACAAGGGTGGGGGATGAGCTGTGCCAGCATCCGCATCGTGTCCTCGTCAAATCTGCGCCAAGTTAGCAGTAGTGAGCGGTGTCCGGGAAAGGCGTCGGTGTCCATGATTCCGCCGAGTAGCGAAACGGCGAGTTGTGCCCCCTCCCAGACAGCCACAGCGCCTAAGTGGAACTCCGTGAGATCGGAGCTGTGGGTGCGTGTCTGCGGCGCGGGTGACGGTGCTCTGGCCAGGGTCATCGGTGCCTCCGGCTTGGGGGCAGCTGATGGGAGCCTGTTGCCAGACTTCTGTCGTGAAGGATGTCGCCGAGGCATTGTGCGAACCGCTCGCGTGTCATACCGAATCTGACAAAGATTTCGTCGTCAGGAGCGCCTCCGTAGGGGGACCATGTAAGCGCGAATTGGATGATCTCGGAGGCTTCGTCAGGCGTGTGGTGAAGTTTTGCTCGTACTCGACGTTCGATGAGTTGGCGATGGCGCCGTTGCCGGTACTTGGTTAGTTGATCTTCCAGGTGTGGGTCTGTAGGTCTGTGTCGCATTGGGGATGGCATGTCGTTCTAGATCCTTGATCAGTTAACGGACAAACGGTGCGATCGCCCGAGAAGGCGCTCATCAGATGCCGTGTCGGCGGCGTGCACATGCGCAGGCTCAAATTGGCGTGGGCTCATAATCGGCGATCGATATGACGTCCTGGCGGTGCGGCGTTGGTACATCGTGTAGTCCCCCAAGCACGGAAAGTATTCTGAGCGCCACCTGCCCTTGGCGTAAATCTGGACGACGTTGGGTGACACTCGTCCTCCATCGGGGCTGTTAGCGCGTCGTTGCACTGGGTGCGGGTGCATGGTTCAGAACGTTTGTATCCCGGAGAGCGGTACCTGTGCGGCGTCCAGTGTCGATTCTGCGCCACCACGGTCATTGGTGCGGTCGGCAAGTTGCCTGGGCGAATCCCGTTCTCCTAGTTCACAAAGACGGCCGTCTCGACAACTGCATTGTTGCGGCGAATCCTATCGAATGACGTTGGAGGGCCGTACTACTCGTGACAGGTTGTCGTAGTGGGACGCTCGCGGTCGATCCGGGTGGGGCGCTGGCGAGGTTGATACCCAGTCTGGCCTGCGCCCCACCACCAGAATCTCACGGTGAACCAGAATTGCTGACCTCCGGCCGTAACGTTACCGCCGGAAACGTCTCGTCGAGTCCCGGAGCTGATGATTCGCGCGGAACCGTGCCGTGAGAAGCAGTCCGCCGCAATACGTTCTATTCGACGACCTTCTCGGGTTGCGCGAAGAGGTCGGGCCCTGTCGCTTCGGGCGCACGTACTGGGGCAACTTTGCGTCGCTGCAAAATCCAGGGCACGTAGAGGAAGAGCGTCGCCGCAACTGTGATCAGCGGTGCGAGCAAAGACACCTTCAGAGAGGTCTTCTGCTCGACGAGGGCGATGCCGAACGCGGATGCGATAATCCACGCCAGAACGGGCCAACTCAACTTGCCCGCCGGAGCATTGTCTTCGTAGCCGCGGGGCCTGCGTCCTGTGACGATCAGCCAGGCCAGCGCGATGATCACCCAGGATGTGATGAAGACACCCTGCCACGCGAGAGCCTTCGTCAGGTAGCTCACGACGTTGGTCAGCATGAACAGGTAGCATCCGACGCCGACCAGGACGACCCAGAGGAGACGCGGTGTCGCTTTGCCTGTGATTTGCTCGACGAATCGCTCGAGATTTCCGGAGGCGGAGAAGAAGTTCGCACTTTGGATCCGAATTTGGGAGATAAGGAAGACGAAAAGACCGACTCCACCGAGGGAGCTCAGAATCGCGCTGATAATGGCTGCTTCACTGTTTCCGTGATCCCATGATGACGTCAGGTAGATGCCACACAATCCTGCAACGATGAAGCAGACGGCGTAGAAGACCCAACCGAAAGTGACCTTGGCGTGGAAGTCGGCATCGTTGCGGCGTCCGTGACGGGCGAAATCGAATGTGTACATCATCATCACCCATGCGCCCATGAAAATGAGGTAGGCCTGCAACCAGCCCGGAAGCGGCAGGTCGGGGGGAGCGGGGGCCGACAGCCAGCCATCGGGGTAACCCCGCTTGACCGTCGAGGCGATGAGGATCGCGGCCAGGCCCAAGACGTAGAACGGCAGCAGGATGCCATTCAGCCGGTCCAGCCAGTTTTGCACTCCGCCGGCTACGAGCGGGACCGAGACGACGATGATGACGAGATACCAGATCTTGATGTCGCCGCCGAAGTACTGTTGCAGGGCGATCGACATGAGCGACCCCTCGAACGTTGCGAAGTACAACGCTGTTACACCGAAGAGCAGGGCCGCAACGGCGGACCCGCTCGATCCGAATACGCGGTTGGAAAACAAGCTGACGGTCTCACCCGTCTCAATCGCGCGCCGCGCCAGCATCGCGTTGATGATGCCATAGGTCGCGACGGTGAGAACCATTGCGATCAGTGTGTTCATAGGTCCGACGGCGGAGCTTGCGGCCTGGCCGATGTAGAGCCAGATCATGGCCGAGGTCATCCCCCAGAAAGCCATGGTCAGAGACCATCGCGGCACTCGATGGTCCTCTGGTAGTGCGGCTCCGCCGGGGCTGTCCTCGCCTCCGGTAATGTTCGATTGCATGTCGCTCCGATTCTGCTTCTCAGGGTGTGGGGTGGGGAAAAATGGCGTGCATCGGGGTTCCGACAGTTGGTGCTGACTCAACCCCTGTTGCGCGCGGGTCCGTTCACCGTCCGATGGTGAACGGCCCCGCGTCACAGACCTCCGCGCGGGGGGACGAGGTGTCTCGCGCTACCGCGTCGATCCATCGCGGCTCATAGAACTGATTGTTCGATGAACTTCGTATGGTGTGACACCGAGCAGAATTCGCTGCTTTCGGCTAGTTGACGGAGGAACGGCTTGGTAGTGATCAGTCCGTTCACCTCGAGCTCGTCGATGGCACGCTTCAATCGTGCGATTGCCGCCGGTCGGTCGGAGTCCCAGACGATGAGTTTTGCCAACATCGAGTCGTAGTAGGGCGACACCGTCGAACCCGCGGTGACGCCACTGTCGATCCGCACCCCCGGACCGGTCGGCCAGGTGACTGATTCGACGAGGCCGGGCGAGGGCATGAAGTTCATGTCGGAATTCTCAGCGCAGAGCCGCGCTTCGATGGAATGTCCATGCACGAGGATGTCCTCCTGCTGGTAGGCAAGAGGTGCACCGTCCGCGATCTTGAGCTGTTCGCGCACTAGATCGATCCCCGTGATCATTTCTGTCACCGGGTGCTCGACTTGCAGTCGGGTGTTCATCTCGATGAAGCAGATCTCACCGCGGTCGGCGTCGTACAGGTACTCGACAGTTCCGGCGCCGCGGTACTGGCATGCTTCTGCCAGTCGTACCGCGGAGGACAACATCTGCTCGCGAAGGTGGGAAGGGATATCGGGGGCGGGAGCCTCTTCGAGCACCTTCTGCTGTCGACGTTGCATAGAGCAGTCACGATCGAACAAGTGGATCGCCCTGCTACCGTCAGCGAGAATTTGCACCTCGACATGCCGCGCACGTTCGATGTACCGCTCGAGGTAGACAGACGAGTCACCGAAGGCCGCCGAAGCCTCGGCTGCAGCGATTTTGAACTCCGATTCCAGATCGGCGGCCCGGTGGACGATGCGAATCCCGCGACCTCCGCCACCTGCAGACGCCTTGATCATCAGCGGATAGCCGATACGCTCTGCGGCTGCCTGCAGCGATTCGAGATCAGCAATGGACCCGTCACTGCCGTCCATGATCGGCACCCCGGCGGACCGCGCTGCGCCTCGTGCGGCGGCCTTGTTGCCCATCAGTTCGATCGACTCCGGGCAGGGGCCGACCCAGATGAGGCCGGCGTCGACGACCGCGCGTGCGAAGGAGGCGTCTTCGGATAGAAATCCGTAACCGGGGTGTACAGCGTCAGCACCCGACGACACTGCAGCGTTGAGCATCGCGTCGCGGGAAAGATAGCTTTTGGTCGCCGGCGACGGCCCGACACAGATGTCCTCGTCGCTGAATGTGGCCGGATGTCCGGTTCGATCGGCTTCGCTCACTGCCAGAATGGTCTCTATTCCCAGCTCTCGCGCGGCACGCATGATGCGGATGGCGATCTCGCCGCGGTTTGCAATGAAGAGTCGCTTCACGATGACACCTCGACTGTCTTGTGTTCTTCGTGTGCGTCGACGTGCGGTTGTCTCATGACCGTGCCAATTCGACGATGTCTTGGCCGGGGGAAACCTCGGCGCCGTCCTCAACCAGGAATCGGACCACCGTGCCGGCCAGATCGCTGGGCACGGAGTGGAAGCTCTTCATGATCTCCACGAGTCCCACGATGTCTCCGGTGGCCACCTCCTGGCCCACTTCGACGTAGACGGGTTCACTTGGGGACGGACGACGATAGAAGATCCCGGGGATCGAAGTTTTCAGGGTGTGTGTGTCGGACATAGGTCCTCTGCCTTTCGATAGGGAGTTGCAGCGTCGTTGAACGCTCGCGATGTCCCCGAGTACGGAGCTGTCAGCGAGTTCTAAAGTGTTCGGTGCGGTGCGCGAGGAATCGCGCGGCGCCTCGTACCGCGTAGGGCGGCTCGTCGCTGACTGCCAGAACGGCACGACACCGGACGCGGGTATCTATCCGCGGTGTATTGCCTTGCGCCGTATGGACCAAAACGACGAAATCGTAAGCGCAAGTCGACTATCGAGTCTTCGGTCTGGTTGTCGACCCGTACCGAGCAGCGCAGCGGGTCGCACCTACGTGCTCTGCACGGAGCGCCTCGACAGTGCGACCACCTCGATGTCTGCGTCTGTGAGCGCTCGACGCAGTGCGGCCCCGATGTCAACGGCATTGGGACGGTCACCGTGGATGCACAGCGTGTCCGCTTCAATGTCGAGCTTCTCGCCACCGATCGTTGTCAGAATCCCCTGTGCCATCTCCACGCCACGTGCAGCTACGTACTGGGGTTCCTTTCTCGGGGGCAACCGTTCGATGATGACGTTCCCGTCGTCGTCGTACTCCATGTCAGCCACAATCTCGGCACGGACGCGGAAACCGCGGTCGCGCAGCACGTTAGCGGGCGCACCCGTGAACGTCACAATATCGAGTCCCTCGTGGAGTTCGACCATGGCTTCCGCGAACTTCACGAGCAGTTCATGGTCTTGGTTGATCATCACGTTCAACGATCCATGGGGCTTGACGTGAGTCATGCGCACACCGGCCATCTTTGCAAAGGCCATGAGCGCGCCCACCTGATAGACACACATGTCGACCACCTCCTCATGTGAAGCGGCCAGAGTGCGGCGCCCGAACCCGCCGAGATCAGGAAAGCCCGGATGGGCTCCCAGATCGACATCGTTTTCTTTGGCCAGTCGTACCGAATTGCGCATCCAACCAGGGTCACCACCGTGGAATCCACAGGCAGTGTTGACCGATGTCACGTGCTTGAGGAGCTCTTCGTCGTGACCTAGGACCCATCGGCCGAAACTCTCGCCGGCATCGGCGTTGAGATCAATCCGCACAGCTCGTCCTCCTTGTGATGTCGTGCATTGGCCGAAACAGCGACCATGAATGTGTCTGTCGTCACAACACTCTAGAACCGCTGCACAACCATTACAAGGGTTTGGTCGGACGTCATGGTTGCCCGCATGTTGTTTTTTGGTTAACGCTGCAACTCGGCGGCGGCAGTGCCTAGCCAGACGGAGAGTTTCGCTTGGCGACTGGGCCCCGGACTGGTCCCGCGGGTCTGCGGCCCGAAAAGGGCCTAATCGCGGGCATGCGGACGCGCGATCTAGCCGCCCCAGCCGTACTTCAGCTTCTGCACGAGCTTGGCGCGTACGTCTACTAATCAGCTACTGATCGCGTGACATATAGAAGACGCACAGGCGCCTTCTGCATGGCAGTGAAGAAGCGCACCCACCGCAGACTTTCCGATGCGACAACCGGCGGCGGTGGGTGCGACTCACTACAACCGGGAATAGCTGCGCTGTGCGTCCAGTGCGCTGAATCTTCCGTCAGGTGAACAAGGTTGGGCAGATCGGGCCGCGACGAGCACCAGAGCACCGGTCCTCAGTGGTTCGGCGTACATGTCGCCGGCGATCCGGTCCACGGCGAGCATTCAGAGACGATTGCGGCAGGCCGCATTCGTCAGGTGTGCCTATGGGCCGCAGACCAGCGACAGCGTGAATCCATGCACAGGGGTCCATCCCGTCGAGGGCGGCCATACGGGGGACGAAGATCCGATCCCGCCGAGAAGGACGATCAGATGCCGGTCACGACAACGGCTTTGTGTCTCGGCTCGGAAGGAGACTGCAGTGGTGCTCGTGGCGTTCCATCTCAATTGATCCGTGCGTCGCGGTCGCCCCACTCGCTCTCCCGGAGCTCGAACTTGCGGATCTTGCCGGTAGAGGTCTTGGGCAGGTTTGGGACTACAACGATCTCGCGAGGTGCCTTGTACCGAGCGATACGTGTCTGAACATGTTCGAGGAGGTCGGCTGCAGTTACATCCCCGGGCTCGATGACCACAACGAAGGCCTTAGGACGCTCCCCCCACTGTGGGTCGGGCACACCCACCACCGCCGCTTCGATCACGGCAGGATGAGTCATCAAAGCCTGCTCTACCTCGACCGTCGAAATGTTCTCCCCGCCGGATATGATGATGTCCTTGGCGCGATCACGCAGTTCGACGTAGCCGTCAGGGTGCATGACACCAAGGTCGCCGGAGTGGAACCACCCACCGCCGAAAGCAGATCGCGTCGCTTCGGGATTGCGATAGTAGCCGCTCATGACGTTGTTCCCGCGCATCACAATTTCACCGATGGTCACGCCGTCGGCCGGGACATCGACCAGCAGTCCTTCCGGGCTCTCTGTGGACACCACCCGCATTCGATCTGCCTGAATCATCCCGACACCCTGTCGGGCCATTCTCCTGGCTCGGGTGGCCGCATCCAGAGACTTCCAGCTGCTCTGAGGCTCGCAGATCGAGTAGGGACCGTATGTCTCGGTCAGTCCGTACACGTGGACGACCTCGAAGCCGATATCGGCCATACGCTCGATCGTGGTCGGGCTGGGCGGCGCCCCGGCGGTGGTGACAATGATGGGCCGGTCGAGCTTGTGCGCGCGACCGCTGTTCATGATTGTGATGATGACGGTGGGGGCGCCATTGAGGTGAGTGACACCGTGCCGGTCGATGAGATTCCAGATCAGCTCGCTTCGGACCTCTCGCAGACAGACCTGTGTTCCGCCGGCGGCCGCGACTGCCCAACCGGTGGACCAACCGTTGCAATGAAACATCGGTAGTGTCCAGAGATAGACGCTGTCGACGTCGTGTTTCGAGTGGATCAGTTCACCGATGGCGTTGAGATAGGCGCCGCGGTGTGAGTACATCACCCCCTTTGGCTTCCCGGTCGTACCGGAGGTGTAGTTGATTGAAAGCAGCGACCTCTCATCGTCGACCGCCCACTCGATTGCGGGCAGATTCACGCCGTGCACCATGGCCAGTAGGTCGGAGAAATCGCGGCATTCGGCGAGAGCGGCAGTCCCCGACGCGGCATCGTCGGTTACCGTCACGATCGTCTCAACAGTCTCGAACTTCTCTGCCACATCCACGATCGAAGAGCTCAATGCGGTGTCTATCACCAGGAATGTCGATTGACTGTGGTCGACGATGTAGCGGATCTCCTCACCGGACAACCGGGTGTTGATTGCGACCAGCACCGCACCGGCCAGCGGTACCGCGAAATGTGCGATCAACATCTCCGGCACGTTCGGCATCAGATACGCCACACGGTCGCCAGGGCGCACCCCGGCGGCGCGCAGTGCGCGGACGCGAAGTTCGACCGCCTCGGCCAATGCCCGATAGGTGAGCGCCTCGTCGCCATAGATGACGGCGGTCTTGTCCGGATAGACATCGGCTGACCTACGTAGGAATGACAGTGGCGTCAATTGAGTGGTGAAAGGGTCCATATCGCAGAGTCCTTCTAAAAAAGGCTGAGGCCCGCATCGACTAGGCGACGTCGGCCTCTCAAGGTGGAAGCAACCGTGGACTTGGTCTGCCTGCTCGTCGATCCGTGCCAAGCTAGACAACACTCTGTCGAGGACCCGACCAATGATGGAACGAGACGGCTGGTGGTGACGATGACGGGGATTCGGTGACGCTCGTTAGTCCCGAAGTCCCGATGCGTCTCGACAATTGAGTCCTGCTCGCGGAGGCGCGCCCGACCCTTACAGCGAGCGTCGGGCGTCGAATCGTCAGGTGGGGAGCCGGCGCCGAATCGCGGGCATGAGAAGCGTCCAGCCGACGGGAGTCGACGGGCCGGTACCGTACGCCATCGGTCCAACGCGGACGGAGGACGCGCCCACACTGGTCGACACCGGAAGCGTGTTCTTCCTCCTGCGTCGACCAGTGACCGAAGAATCAGAGAACGGCGAGCGGGTTCACCATCGAAGACGTGGACCCCTTGGTCTTCACCGGAGCCATGATGAACAGGAACTCGGATCGACCGGTTGCGAGTAGCTCCTCGGTCTTCACGTTCTCGAGGAGATGCGTCCCAGTTTCGGTGAGGAGATGCTGATGCACGACAAATGGTGCACCGGGGACCTCGCCGGGCAACACTTCGATTGCCCAGGTGTCAGCGCCGACGACGGTGACGCGCCGATCGGACAGCCAATGGGCGGCATCCCATCCGATGCCAGGCTCGTCATTGTTGTAGCGATCATTGTCGACCATCCAGAGCGCGCCGTAACCCGTGTGAAGGATGACGGCGTCTCCACGTCGAACCTCGACGTCTTGGAGCTCACATGCCTTCTCGAGATGATCAGGCGTAATGACAAAACCTTCTGTCAGCATGTCGACACCCTCGACCGCAGCGATATTCAGCAGCACGCCTCGTGTCACCCACGGTCGTACGTTGTGGATGCCCAACTTATTCAGAGCAGCCGGTGCGTAGAAATCCTTGTAGTGCAGACCGTTGTAGTACCTCCCACCGATGCCGATGTGGCCGAAGCCATCGAGGTGAGTACCGATGTGATAGATCTGGGAGACGTGTTCTTCCATGTATCCCATGTCGTTGACCTCGCCCAGCGGCATTGCATCCATCTGGCCGTGAGCGGCGACCAATTGGTGGTACCAACGCGCTCCCTCTTTGCCCGGAGGCGACCACGTCGGCGCTCCGAACTCCAGGACGCGGGCCAATTCGAGGACACGCCCTTCACGCACCAACTGGATGGCCTCGAGAGTGAGCTGAGGACTCAACTCGTTGCCCGCACCCAGCTCATCACCTTCTCCATAGCGTGAAGGCCACCATTGCGGGCTGTTTTTGCCTGTTCCGTCGTAGGTGGACGTACCGGTGTTGGCAAACGGCTCGAGATTAACGTCCTCTTCACCCGAGTTCGTAGAACCGGGGACATCACATGCCCTGCACATATTTCCTCCATACCTTGGCGCGAGATCGCAGCTCACTTGCGTGACGGCTGAGTCAGACACGGCGCGCCGTGACCGTTGTCACAACGTATCGAAATCTCCAACCATGCGCAACCAATAGTCGATAAA
Organism: Rhodococcus jostii RHA1; assembly: GCF_000014565.1. Classification (NCBI taxonomy): domain Bacteria; kingdom Bacillati; phylum Actinomycetota; class Actinomycetes; order Mycobacteriales; family Nocardiaceae; genus Rhodococcus; species Rhodococcus jostii. The sequence goes on from NC_008270.1 coordinate 391,488, forward strand.
TGGGCGCGCAAGCGCTATGCGCAGGATCCGGAGGAGGGCCCTGTGGCGTGTCAGCGGCGCCGACAAGCCGGGCTTGCACGATTCGTCAGTGCTGGTGAAGGACGGCGACGTCGGCTGCAGGGGAAGATCTGGGGGGCGAAGGTGGGAAGGGGTGTCGGGTGACGTTGTGACGCCCCGGCGCACGACCGAAAGCTAGGGCAAGGAGCCATCAGTGACGATCGCAGCGTCAACGTGACTCGCTGCGGCGTGGCGGTGGTGCAAATGATCAGGTAGTTACTGTAGTAACAGCTGATGCTGTGTCGACAGAATCGATTAGGGGGACACGCGCACAAGCGTGCCGGCTACATGTCGGGCACGTCTGCCGATGGCAGCTGATCACCATGAGTGACTCCGGACTGCCATGACGACAGCGTATCGACTGGCTGTGTCTTTCGTACACTATGTGCTCCTCGGCTGTCTGAATACCGGCGCCGTCGGCACCGAAACCGGTTGAACGGCCGCACGGCTTTCCAGGGGCTGACCGAGCAGCTCCGCCGCGCGTAGCGCCATGAAATGCCACGTGGGGCCAGACGCCGGACCCACCGGCCGGGCTTCAATCCTGGCGATGGTCACCCGACGACCATTTACGGTTCTGGCGTGTGCGGCGATGCGCGCCGACCCACACCCTCTTCGTGAGCGATGACCACGTCGACCCCGCGCCCGAGTGCAAGCGCCGTGGAAGGCGACGCTGCCCGGCAAGGGAGCTTGCGGGGAGGTTTCTGCTGAGCAACCTCTCTGCCGAGGTCTCCGACCGTCAAGGCTCGATGGTTGTGCGCGCGCTCTCACCGTCGCTTCGTACGGTTACGGCGGTGCGGTCCGATCGGTACAACTCATGGGAGTACTCGAAGGGCCGCCCGCTATCGAGTTCGGTTGTTCGAGTGATGGATATCAGGGGTGCTCCCACTGACACCTGAAGAAGTCCCGCGACCTCACGGCTCGCAGCAGCTGCTGCGATCGTTTCGATCGCTACTCCGCGATCGACGTCGTATCGGGTTTCCAGGATGTCGTACAGCGATCCTCCCAGCGACTGTTCGAGTAGACCGGGGAAGAGGTCACAGGGAAAATGGGCCCGCTCGAGTACCAATGGTAATCCGTCGGCAAGACGGAGCCGCTCGATATGGAAAATCCACGTGTCCGCGTCCAGTGCGAGCTGCTTTGCGGATTCGTCGTCTGGGGGTCCAGCATGCGTCCCCAGAACTGTCGTACCGGTTTCGACTCCCTGAGCCTTCAGATACCGGGGTAGCCCGACGACAGGGGTTGAACGAACCAATTTTTTCGGAGCGACGAAAACTCCCCCATTTCGCCCGTGAGTTCGAAGGATCTCCTCCTGGTGCTCGAGGTGTTCGAGCGCCCTGCGGATGGCCCATCTGCTCACGCCGAGCGTCTGCGCGATCTCCCGCTCGGCACCGATGCGGGCGCCCGGCCGCAAACCACGATCCGCGATGAAGGAACGTATGATCGTGGCGAGATCGTTGGCTGATCCCTGACGCGGAATCGGTAGAAGGACTTCATCATACGTGTCGCGCATAAGGTGCTCCCCCGGCCGAATCCAGTATTGTTCGTGTGATTGATTGAGTTTGTTGGTTTGACACGGGCGTGGTTCTCCTCGCTTCGAGGCCACGCGGCGCGGTCGCGCCCTGCGCCGCCCGGGCCATGGCGAGCCGGCCAGCCTACGAGGGGACCTGGTTCGCCGGCGAGGCGATTCGAGGTATCGACGCGCGCCTGTCAATGGCAGGACTGCCCCGAGCAGGCGCGTGCCGACACATACCCGCAGCCCGTGTCTCTCGACATAGGCGTGGTGTGACTCGGCCAAATGGGCTTAGCTCTCTGGCGCAAACCGTCCGCGTGAGCTGGCCGCACTCATGATCCGACGAAGGGAATCGAGGCGACTATGAGGAAAGCGATTCACAGGCCCGGGCGATACGGTCTTGGCGTTCGTGCCGAGCGGACATCGCTTCCTCCAGCGAGACGGCGCGAAAGCGAACTCGGCCGTGAGTGGGCGCCTGTCCCAGCACGTCGAGGTCGGCCGTGATGACAGTGCCCACTGTGCAATATCCGCCGGCCGTCACGGCATCACGCGCCAGCACAATCGGCTCGGTCCCGCTCGGGATCTGAATCGCCCCGATCGGATATCCCGCGTCGACGACGTTGGAAGGGTCACTTCCGGCGCCAAACGGTTGTTCGCGATGGACGAACTCCAAGGCCGAGCTGTTTTTGCAACTCAGTCGAATCCCCGTGCGATCCGCGTTGGGGGTGACCGCCCATTCGCGTTCTTCGAAGTCCCGCCGTCCTTCTTCGGTCAGTCGGTAGTTGAAGAGTCCGGGCACGTAGCGCAACGCAACGTCCTTCGCTCGCTGAGGGACGTGTTCGGCTGAGAGTTTCCGTACCGCGTGGAAGCCGGCATGTTCCGGCAGAAGGTGGAGGAGGTCGCCCGCGTGGAGCTTGCGGCCGTCGAATCCTCCGAAGCCGGAGTTGACGTGAGTCGAGCGGCTACCGAGAAATTCTGTAACGTCGAATCCACCAGCGACGGCGATATACCCGCGGACACCTGTCTGAAGGAAGCCGAATGAGAGCACCTCTCCCGGCTGTACGTGATGCGATCGCCATGGCTCTACGGGATTGCCGTTGAGAAAGATCGGGATCTCGCCACCCGTGATCGCGACCGTTGCCGGAGCGGAGAATGACAGCTTCGGCCCCATGAAGGTGAACTCGAGGACCGCCGACCCAGGACGATTGTCGACTAGAGCATTCGCAAGGGTGTAGGACTCCATGTCCATTGCACCGGATGGCGGGATCCCCCGCCGATAATGACCGGGTCGTCCCGCGTCTTGGACGGTTGTCATGAAGCCTGGTTCTTCCACGACGATCATTTGTATAGCACCTCGATCAGGTTCCGATTGTATTCGTCCGGGTCGGCGATGAGCTCCGCCGGCTCGAAACGAATGCGCTTTATCAGGTACCGGTAGGTCCCGTTACTCACCGCGCGACCGATCTCGTCATATTCGTCACGTGCGATTGGCCGGTAGTTGCAGATGGTTCCGAGCTGTACCAACTCTGTTCGATCACGAAAGTCGGGTAGTCGCTGAGCTGGATCGTAAACCGGAGCCGCTGCCCGGCCGAAGATTGGGTATCCGCCGACGCTCGGGGTTGGATAGATCGCGGGAAACGCTCCACCGAGTGCGAAGGCCCGATCAGGTGTCTCCGTTCGTGGCCGCAGATATTTCGGTCCCTGCAACTGACGCTTCTTAGGCACCATCTGATACGACCACACGATACCCGGCACAAACCCTGTCATCGACGCCAAAGAAGGTGTACTGGTGAGACTGTCGATGAAACCTTCCGTGTCCGCGAAGCCGTTGACGCGCGAGAGATACTCGAGGTCGGTCGAGTCGGGATCTTGAACGCGATCCCGGAACTTCATGAGCACTTCGTGCGTCCACGGATCGTTAAACAGCACCGGTATATCGACGATGCGGGTGTCGAAGGAGGCGAAACCTTTCGCGCGGGACCGTGCCTCGGCCTTCTTGAGATCGTTCACCAATACCGTGTACGAGATCACATCTGGGTCGTACCTGACGAGATAGGAAACATTGGCCGGACATACATCGAGAACTCCGTCGATACCACTGGACTCGACGTCCGTGACCACCCGCTGGACAAGAAGGTTTGTTTCCAGGCTCATCTCTTCGTCGAACTCGACGAGGACGAATTCCTCAGCACCGGCTGAGTAGCGCGTCTCGAACAGGGTAGAGGTAGAGGAAAATTCGGACATAATCGGTCAGACCGTCTTGCGCTGAGACGGCCGTGAAATCACGGGGGTAATCGGGAACATCGAAACCGGCTGCGTCCGGGACAGGCGAGGTTCTCGAATGTGTGCGACGAACCCTTTCCGGACGACGTCGGAAGGTTCGGCGTGGTGGGGGTGGCGCATTTTTCCTCCGAGGTGTGACTTACTCCGGAGCCGGCGTTGATTATGGTGCGGCTCACAGCGGACCGTATCCAGTCCGACGCTACGTCCATTGTCCGACCAGTGCAAGGAGCATGGGTCATTTTGGCGATTAAAAGGTTGTTACACGAGTCGGCGGGCCCGGCGATGGCGTGAGCTCCGGGCCGCTCGATGCACCTGTTCTGCGCGGAATATCTGCATGAAGCAGGGTCTTTTGAACGGTGTATCGGATTGCTCCACGCCCCGGCGCGGCGGACTCGATGCGAGTGTGTCGGCGGCGCAACCACAAACGGACCACAAACTATTGTCCTGCGGTCTTCGCACCCTGCATTGACAATGCGCGGTGCTCGGAGGAGGCCCCGCCCAGTAGACCGGAGCATGGCCTCGTGCGACTCCACCACTCGGGCGTATCGGGCCAGTCGCACTTTAGGTGTGGAGACCCGAGAGGACGATCGTCATGCCAGCGGCCGCCAATACGAACACACCGAACGCTACGACGAGCAAGAGAATCCAATCGTAGCGATTCATCGCGTATGCCTCCCTGCCGACCGACTGTCGCACCGCGCGTCTGCCTCAGTCCGGTGAAGCACGTATGAGGCTGGCTGGAGTCGGTCGGGGAGGCTCTGCGGGCGGGGCTGCATCCGGCGATACCGGATGCGGGACAGAATTTGCCGATACTGGACAGGATGAGTCGCCACGTCGTCGAGCGCGCGATCGATGACAGGGTCGTTCCGTGTGGATCGGTGTGTGCTGTAGGCGAACTTCGCTGCCGAATACACAGGACACACGTGAGTGATCTTTCGGGTTCCCCACGCAGTTGGCTCTTCCAGCCGCAGATTCTTGTCCGCCGTCACTGGTGCACTCGCCTTGTCTTGGTTCGGCACAGTGGAAGTACTTTCGTCCCGCACCTTTGCGGCACCCCCGATCCAGGAACCGGTTGTTTCGTAATGGACGACGACGCTGAACCAGTCCTCGTCATCTCTGCGCCTCACTTCTCGTCACTACTGCCATTGCAATGTGGACTCGTCTGAACTTGGTCTGCGCCGTTGTCAACCCAGATCCTATTGAGCTGTTGAATACAGTGTCAGCGTTCACTTCTCAATCTGCTGCCGGGCGATGGGAATCATCTCCAGACTCGCGACCTCCGCAGACGACCGCCGCGGCCAACGACTACGAGAACGTTCACGCACGACCACAGTGCAGGTCTGGGCGTCGGCATGGGGTCGGTGCTCCGACTCGGAGGAAAAGTCCGCGTAATGCACACGTACTGGCGACCGTGCCGGTTTCAGTGTGAACACACGAGGCTTGGTCGTCCCGAGTGCGTGGTGAAGATGACTCTGTTGTCGTGCCAGACGAGCGATTCGGGATGCCACCGCGGGCGGCTGCGGTTGCCGCGGGGGCGCTGACCCGGATCGATCGGCTCGGTCTCGAAGTCACTCGCGCTTCCGCGGACTCGGTACGCGGAAGCGCCGAACCGCACCGCGCCGTCCTGTTGCGCCGGAAGGTTCGACGCCGATTCCCCCGGTCACAGGATTGGCCGCGGCTTCTGTGTTCAGCCGCGAGCTGCGGCCTGGCCGGAGGGGCCTTTTCGCTGTCGGCGACGATCGCAGGGACGTGGGTGTGGACTGGTAGTCGTGGCCCGGTGCAGTAGCGCCTCCGGCACCGTCACATCGTCGACGCCGCGGCGGTCTTCTTGCCCGATTGATCGAACGCAGGACGCCGCGAAGAGGGCAGTAGGGAGCGCGGTGGAGCGAGCGGTACATCATCGCGGATTGCGGCGGTCCCGGTTCAGGACCGCCGCAATCCGCTTCTCCGTGTCGTTCGGTCAGGCGACGGAGTCGGTGGAGTCAGTGACGTCTTCATTTCCATGTATCACGTATGCAACGTTGCCATCGGTGTCGAAGATCGGTGCGTTGAGTGCCCGAAACCATCGTTCCTCGTATCCGCCTCCCTGCTCCTCGGGACGCGCGATGGGGTAACGCACTGCTCCGGGCAGCCATTCCGCTTTCCCAGTCTGCCGGGCTTGCTCGATTCCGTATTTCAGCGCCTGCGTTCCCTTTGCTTCGGGGTCATTCGGGTTGTCGGGGAATGCCTCGAAGATGTTCTGACCGATGAGTGCGTCTCGGGTCCGCATGGCCATGGCCAGGTATCCGTTCGTGGCTGCGACAATCCGGTAGTCATTGTCCACCACGACGTAGTTGACCGGTGCCTGTTCGAAGATCGCCTGGAAGTCGGGAGTGTGGGGTGTCATAGTAGATCCTTTCTTTTTTCAACGCGGATGAAGGTGGGGTCAGACGGCGACAAGGGCTGCGAACCCAATTAATAACGCCGGCACAGTAGTTAGTACGGTTGAGATGATCGCTGACCGCCGATGAACGGCGAATAGCGGGAGCAGCCCGGCGCCGTCGTGACTGATCAGATAGGCCAGCAATGCTGGCAGAGGTAGACCACCGGATAGGAAGAGACCGGCCACCACGACTTCCAGGCCGCAGGAGGGGAGAAGGCCGACGAGCGAGGCGACGATCACACCGAGAGCACCATGGAATGGAAGGACCGCAGGATCGAACCCGGTGACCTCGGTTACGGCTGCAGACACCAAGGTAACCAGACCCACCAAGACGATCATGAAGGACGCGCTGTACGCGGTGTGACGGAGCTGAACGAGTCGGGAAGACGCGTCGACGCAGTCACAGTCATGTTGGTGGCTGCGTCCACGCAGGAAAACTGCGCAGGCAACCGCGAATCCCACGAGACCCACCGCCATATACGAGTTCATGCCGAAGATTGTCGGAAACGCTTCCTCATCGATCAGATTGAACTCCACAGGGATTGCGAGCACGAATCCCACAGCGATAACGGACCAGAAGGCGATCAGGAAGCCATCGGGCCGGCCGGTCTCGGATTCCCCCGACCGAAGACCAGGCTCGACGCAACACGGCTCGGTTGTCTTCCACCAGCTTCGGACTGGACCGGATACCGGTGGCGATGGAGGGGGAGCCGACATCGTTGGTCGTCGAGAGAGGAGTTGGAGGCTGTTGCTCGATTGCGCAGTATCGCGGGGACGGAGGGTCGTCACGACGGTGGTCAGTCCCCGCCGTGACACGTCGGTCGACAACTGTCGAGCTCGGGGTTCGATCCGTGCCCAGTCGACAAGACTGCCGCCCAGGGCGCCCACCACGAAAAACAGCGCTTTGAGTTCGAGCGCGAGCATCGGGTCAGCGGCCAGTAGAAGCCATGCCGAATCACCCATCGTGGCAAGCAGCGCGGCGATCACCGTTCCGTATGTCACTCGGCGTTGACCGTAGAGGGTGACAGTGGCGATGACTCCGCTGCATCCCGGGGGCAGCGACAAGGTCGCGGCGAGCAGAGGTCCACATTTCGGGTAGTGGAGCAACCATCCGTCCCATCGCGCTCCCCAGCGACCGCGGGCCCAGCCCATGACCGCAAGCATGAAAGCGACGAGAACGCCGATACCGAGAAAGGCATCTACAAGAGGATCTCCGAGTGTCTCTAGCAGATCACCCATTGGAGCAACGCTCTTCAAGATCGTTGACGACCGAGGGAAGAGGATCCCGGCCCGCAGTGTTCCTCAATGAGTCGGCGTCGAAGGCGAACCACGTCGGATCGGTGAGGTAGCGCTGAGCGAGCGATGCCGTTTCGGCGGCGAGGTGGGGTCCGAGTGTTCGAGCGGGCTCCGATTCGGGGTGGGTGCCGATCCATGCGGTGATCATTAGGCGGCGGAGCATGATGAAAGTGGGAATTTCGGCAATTGCGGCATCATCGAGTTGACCGATGCTCAGGTAGCCGCGCAGCCACGTCTCCACGGTGGTACGGGCGGACGGGCTGGCCTCGTTCCAGGTGATCACTGCGGCGAGGTCGGTCAGGAACCAGGACCATCCACAATCGTCGAAGTCGATGACGATGATCTCTCCGTCACGGACAATGAGGTTGGACATCCGAAGGTCGGAGTGCACCAGTCCGAACCGGTCCGCTCCGGTACCGAACCGGAGAAGCCGCTCTCTGACGGAACGTTCGGCAGTCTCGATCACCTCACGGTCTGATTGAGTCAGATTTGGTGCGTGACGCCAGTCTCCCCACCGACCGGTCTCTCCGAGCATCGAGTCGAGATCCCAGCGGAAGCGGACGAACTTTGCCGGAGGCGTCCATGCCTGCACATGCTGGTGCAACGACGCGGTGACGGCACCGAGATCGCTGAAGCTGATACCCGAAGCCGCATCTTCCGCGCTGATGCCCGGGATGAACTCGAAGACATCCACCAGTCGAGTCTCACCTGCGTGTTCAATCGCGACCACGCTGTTGCCATCGCCGGCGAGTCTGACCGCTGGAGTCCGGATGGACGAGTCCGAGCGCACGCTCTCCATCCACGCGAGCTCCGACTCCACCTCGGCGAGGCTGTTGTAGCCCGGCCGGTGGACGCGCACCACGGAACGCTCTCCGTCGAGTTCAGCCAGGTAGGTCGCGTTTTCCGAGTAGCTGAGCAACGTCAGGGATGCCCGTTCCAACCCATATTTTGGAAGCGACGCGCGGGCAAATGGTTCGTAATCGGCAGCCGTCTCCGACATCTGTATATCTCCTCGAACGCAGAAGGCAGCCAGTTACTGCCAAGCAAGGGGTGAGTGACATCTGGTGATGCCCGTCACACTATTACAACATATGGCAACCATAAGCAAACCACAACCCCATCCGAAGGCAACCATAATGCGGATTAATCGGCAGGCTGCTCGTCGCTACAACCTGGTGGAGAGAAGGTTGTAGTTCCCTCGTCGCGGGCGCTGAACTGGCGGTTTCCGAGTCACGGCGGTGCGACCGCCGGTGCTGACGGGAACGAGGGCCCAGCAACCAATGGCGGCGTGGTCCTTGACACACTTGAGCAAACGTGAGACTGTGAAGCCAACCTTTTACGACCATTTACCGATGGGGTCGGCGCCTCAGTGTGTTTCAGTCAGCACGATCGCTTGGCGGCGCCTTGGCTTCCCGAAGTCCCCTATCAAGAGAGGCCGATGTTCACGTGAGAACACCAGAATTCGACCGCTCGCCGGAGCTCGACACCGTGCTCGACCGGGCGCAAGTTGCGGCGACAGCGTTCGAGGCCTACGACCGATCTCAGGTCGACCGCATCGTGCGGGCGGTTGCGAACGTTGCACTCCAGAACGCTCGACAGCTCGCCGAGAAGGCTGCGGACGAGACCGGGTTCGGTGTGGCCGAAGACAAAGTAGCGAAGAACGAAGCAGTCTCGTCCGGCTTCGTGCGTGAATACGGCGACCTGGATTTTGTCAGTCACCGTGCTGACAACGAAAAGAAACTGCTGCTCAGTCCCAAGCCGGCGGGAGTGATCTTCGCGGTCACACCCTCCACGAGCCCGGTCGCCAACCTGTACTTCAAGGTTCTTTCGTCGCTGTTGACCAGAAACGCCGTCGTCATCAGCCCCCATCCAGCCGCCGTGCAGACGAGCCTCGAGGCCGCCCAGCTCCTCAGTCGCGCCGCCACCGAGGCGGGCGCACCGGAGGGAGCAATCCAGATCCTGAACAAGCCATCGGTTCCACTGATCGAAGCAGCGATGGGTGACGCGCGAGTGAACCTGATCCTCGCAACAGGAGGCTCGGCGGTCGTCCGAGCCGCATACCGATCCGGAACGCCCGCGATCGGAGTGGGCCCCGGCAACGCTGCCGTGGTGGTCGATGAAACAGCAGACCTGGAGCGAGCGGCGGATCAGATCTCAGCGTCGAAGGCATTCGACAATTCAGTCCTCTGCACGGCGGAGTCGGTCCTCATCATGGTCGAGTCGATCGCCTCTCGAATGAATGAGTTGTTGGTCCGGCGGGGTGCACATCTGTGCCGGCCCGATGAGACGCGACGGCTCCGCAACTACATGTACCCCAAAGGTAAATTCAACACCGAGGTCGTAGGAAGGCCCGCGCGCGAGATCGCGAAAAAAGCCGGGATCACCGTTGCGGAGGGCACCCAACTATTGCTGGCTCCGATCGACAGCATCCGTGATGACGAGCCGCTCACCCATGAGAAGTTGAGCCCCGTACTGGCCGTGATGACGGTTTCAAACTTCGACCAGGCATTGGCGGCGGCTGCCTCCCTCGTCGACATCGTCGGTGTCGGCCATTCGGCGGTCATCCACAGCGAGGACCCGCAGCACGTACTCGACTATTCCCACCGTCTCCCGGTTCACCGAGTTGCAGTGAACATCGGCGGAAGCCTGGGCAACGCGGGCATCGGCACCGGACTTCCACTCACGATGTCGATCGGGACAGGTTTCGCCGGAGGAAGCTCGCTCGGGGAAAATCTGGCGCCCGAACACCTGGTGCAGTGGAAGCGTGCGGCATATCCGGTGGGCGCCGTCTTCCCTCAGTTCGCGTCTCTGCAACCCACCCGAGGCGACCGGTCCGGTGTGTCTGGGGTTGGGTTGGGTGATGGTGCGGTGCGTGAGGAGTTGCGTCGTCTGATTGTCGAAGAGCTGCGCGGGCTGATTGGGCAGAATCATGGCTGATCTGCGGTCGTTCATTTTCATCGACAAGTTGCAGCCTCAGACGATGTGTTATCTGGGCACCTTTGTTCGCGGTAGTTTGCCGCGGACGAATATGTCGGCGCAGGTGATCGAGATCGCTCCGGGGCTGGATATCGAGCCGTTGACGGATGTTGCTCTGAAGCATGCGCAGGTCAGGGCTGGCATGTTGGTGGTGGAGCGGCAGTTCGGGTACCTCGAGATTCATTCGCGTTCGGCGGATGCTGTGCGGTTGGCGGCTGATGCGGTCCTCGATGCGTTGGGTGCTTCGGAGACCGAGGCGCGTCCACCGGAGGTGATCGCGTCGAAGATCATTTCCAATGTCGATGACGAGCATGCTTTTTTGGTCAACCGCAACAAGTCCGGGTCGATGCTGCTGCCCGGTGATTCGTTGTTCGTGATGGAGATGCAGCCGGCGTCGTACGCGATCCTGGCGACGAACGAAGCCGAGAAGGCCAGTCCGATCAAGGTCGTCGACTATCGCATGATGGGCGCCTCCGGGCGTGTCTATCTGGCCGGCGACGAGGACGCGGTACGGACCGCGGCTGATGCCGCCGGGGCAGCGTTGGAGATGCGGCGATGACATCGGCACCCGCGCTCGGGCTGCGCGCTCTGGTGCGTGAGCTGATCAGCGAGATCATTCCCCAGCTGAACCTCCTGACTCGGCCCCAGCGGGTGGTGATCACCGACGACGAGCAGCTCAACGGCTTCGTCCGCCGGGTCGTCACGACACTCGATGACCCGGTCACCGGGCCGTTGCTGCGTTCCGGGCAGCTTTGTTTCCAGCTCGACACCGCAGGCAACGGTGCGGCGGCCGTTTCGTCGCCCACAGCACCTGCCGCCGAGGGGCAGGCGACCGACAGCATCGAGATCGACAAGGGGGTGTTGACCGAGCGCATCGTTGCCCGTGCCATCACCGAGCGGGCTCGGCTCGTTCTCGGCCGGACGGTGGTCATCACTCCGCTTGCCCGCGAACAGATCCGGAAATCGTCGGTCGAGGTGGTGCGGCGACCATGATCAAAGCGACTGTCCTCGGCCCTGTATGGGCGACCAAGCGGCTCGACGGCTTTCCGTCCGGAGCGCTGCTCGAGGTGCAGCGAGATGAGACCGCCGAGCGTTACGTGGCCTTGGACCATCTCGGAAGCGGCCCGGGTGATCACGTGTTGGTCGCCCTCGGCAGCGCTGTAGCACACCACCTCCCCGGCAGCACCCCGGCCGATGCGCTCATCATCGGAGTCATCGACCCCCCCGCGCCTTCAGCAACACCCAACCCACAATGAAAGGTTCTTCCCATGAGTGATGCAATCGGCATGATCGAAACCCGCGGCTACGTCGCTTCCCTTGCGGCCGCCGACGCCATGGTCAAAGCGGCCAACGTCACCCTGATCGGTCGCGCAGAGGTCGGTGACGGACTCGTCGCCGTCATCATCAACGGCGACGTCGGTGCCGTGAAGGCAGCCACCGAGGCAGGCTCGGAAACCGCCGCCACCATTGGTGAGCTCGTCTCCGTCCACGTCATCCCCCGACCCCACGCCGACCTCGGCAAGCACTTCACCGTCAACGGAAACCAGTAATGTCGACACCAACTACTACGAAGCAGGCCGCCGCAACGAAGCGAAGCTCGGCCTCGTCCGCCGCACCCGATTCAGGCACACCGTCGACTGAACTGCGCGTCTACCTTCGAATCGAAGGACTCCAGCGCCAGTTTGCGGCCACGATGGCGACACCGACCCGGGCCCGCGGCTACCCGCCGAAAGCGGGCGATCATTCGCTCATCGTCGAAGTTGCGCCTGCGTTGGCGATCCAGCGGGTGATCGACGCGGCGTTGAAAGCGACTCCCGAGGTCGAGCCGGGCCTTCTCTACGTGGAACGGCAATACGGCATCCTGGAGGTTCACAGCCCCAGCGCCGACGTCGTGGAACAGGCCGGGCAGGCGATCCTGAAGACCCTGAACGCGAAGGCGGAGGATCAACTCAAACCGAAAATCCTCTACAGCGACATCATCGAGGAAATCGGCGACCAGCACGCCGTCATCCTCAACCGCACCCGGGACGCGTCGATGCTGATGCCGGGTTCCGCTCTGCTGGTGTATGAGATGGCCCCGGCGCTATTCGCTGCCGTAGCAGCCAACAGTGCCGAACGGGTAGCCCCGAACCTGACACTGGTGGACGTGCAAATGATCGGTGCAGCAGGACGTCTGTTCATCTCGGGTGATCTGAAGAGTGTCACCATCGCGCGCGAGGAGATCACGAGAGTTCTCGAGGCGGTGATTGGACGATGACCTCACGCTCAGCCGTCCGACCAATACCCGAGGGTACGAGCGTCTCACGACCGCCGTCGCCGCAGTCCCAACTGTGAAAGAAGACGATCCCATGCAGCAAGATTCGATCGCCAAGCCGAAACTGACCGAGATTGTCGCGTTGAACACTCTCAACGCCGACAAACTTTCCTCGCTTGACAGCCAAACACGTGAGCTGGTTGAGCGTCGCCAGCGTGTCATGGGGCCCGCATACCGGTTGTCCTACGAGGAGCCGTTCCAACCGATTCGTGCACAAGGCACGAAAATCATCGATGTTTACGGCCACGAATACCTCGATGCGTACAACAACGTTGCCAGCGTCGGTCACAACCATCCGCATGTCGTCGATGCTGTCTGCCGACAGCTTCGCCTGATGAACACGAACACCCGGTACCTGCAGCGCGACATCGTCGACTACGCCGAAAATCTCGTGAGTACACATGACAGCGCGTTGGACAACGTCATGTTCACTTGCACGGGGTCCGAGGCCAACGACCTCGCTGTGCGCATCGCACGGACGGTAACCGGCGGCACAGGTGTCATCGTCTCCGAGTACGCCTATCACGGGTGTACGCGGGACGTCGCGTCCTGGTCACCGTCGTCGGGCAAGGGCACCGTCCTCGGTTCGGATGTACGGCTCGTGCCTCCTCCGGATACGTTCAGAGCGGATCGTGCCGAGGCCGAAACGAAGTTTTTGAGTAGCCTCCAGGCTCAGATCGATGACCTGAACCGTCGAGGTGTGCAGTTGGCCGCCTTCGTCGTCGACAGCATGTTCTCTTCGGACGGGATCCACCCCGATCCCGGGGTGTTGAAGGCCGCGATCGAGTTGGTCCACCGGGCCGGCGGGCTCCTCATCAGTGACGAAGTGCAATCCGGATTCGGGCGCACCGGGGAAGCCATGTGGGGGTACCAGCGCAGCAACATCGTTGCCGACCTGGTCACCATGGGGAAGCCGATGGGCAATGGCATGCCCATCGGAGGGGTTGTGGCGAAAAGTGCTCTGCTGGAGAAATTTTCGCGAGAAACGGCATACTTCAACACGTTCGGTGGCGAGAACGCACCGGTAGCAGCCGCGCAGGCCGTGCTGGAGGTAATTCGCGACGAAAACTTGATCGCCAATGCCCAGGACAAGGGCGGTCAATTGGTCGCCGGGATTCGGGAAATACTCACCCGCAATAACTTCGCGGCGGACGTTCGAGGAGCCGGTCTCTACATCGGAGTCGAGTTCGTGTCCGACTTCGACACGGCGATCCCGGACACCGAGACCACACTGGCATTCGTGAACGGACTTCGTCAGCACCGGGTCCTGACTAGCACGGCGGGGACCTACGGAAACGTGATCAAGGTACGCCCGCCGCTAGTCCTGAGTCAGTCCGACACCGATCGACTGCTGACCGAATTCGACAACGTGGCGCGCGAATTGCGCCAAAGCGCCCGACCTACGCCCGAGACAACGACCGATTCACCCTCGGACCAGGATCCGTCTGGGGTTGGGTTGGGTGATGGTGCGGTGCGTGAGGAGTTGCGTCGTCTGATTGTCGAAGAGCTGCGCGGGCTGATTGGGCAGAATCATGGCTGATCTGCGGTCGTTCATTTTCATCGACAAGTTGCAGCCTCAGACGATGTGTTATCTGGGCACCTTTGTTCGCGGTAGTTTGCCGCGGACGAATATGTCGGCGCAGGTGATCGAGATCGCTCCGGGGCTGGATATCGAGCCGTTGACGGATGTTGCTCTGAAGCATGCGCAGGTCAGGGCTGGCATGTTGGTGGTGGAGCGGCAGTTCGGGTACCTCGAGATTCATTCGCGTTCGGCGGATGCTGTGCGGTTGGCGGCTGATGCGGTCCTCGATGCGTTGGGTGCTTCGGAGACCGAGGCGCGTCCACCGGAGGTGATCGCGTCGAAGATCATTTCCAATGTCGATGACGAGCATGCTTTTTTGGTCAACCGCAACAAGTCCGGGTCGATGCTGCTGCCCGGTGATTCGTTGTTCGTGATGGAGATGCAGCCGGCGTCGTACGCGATCCTGGCGACGAACGAAGCCGAGAAGGCCAGTCCGATCAAGGTCGTCGACTATCGCATGATGGGCGCCTCCGGGCGTGTCTATCTGGCCGGCGACGAGGACGCGGTACGGACCGCGGCTGATGCCGCCGGGGCAGCGTTGGAGATGCGGCGATGACATCGGCACCCGCGCTCGGGCTGCGCGCTCTGGTGCGTGAGCTGATCAGCGAGATCATTCCCCAGCTGAACCTCCTGACTCGGCCCCAGCGGGTGGTGATCACCGACGACGAGCAGCTCAACGGCTTCGTCCGCCGGGTCGTCACGACACTCGATGACCCGGTCACCGGGCCGTTGCTGCGTTCCGGGCAGCTTTGTTTCCAGCTCGACACCGCAGGCAACGGTGCGGCGGCCGTTTCGTCGCCCACAGCACCTGCCGCCGAGGGGCAGGCGACCGACAGCATCGAGATCGACAAGGGGGTGTTGACCGAGCGCATCGTTGCCCGTGCCATCACCGAGCGGGCTCGGCTCGTTCTCGGCCGGACGGTGGTCATCACTCCGCTTGCCCGCGAACAGATCCGGAAATCGTCGGTCGAGGTGGTGCGGCGACCATGATCAAAGCGACTGTCCTCGGCCCTGTATGGGCGACCAAGCGGCTCGACGGCTTTCCGTCCGGAGCGCTGCTCGAGGTGCAGCGAGATGAGACCGCCGAGCGTTACGTGGCCTTGGACCATCTCGGAAGCGGCCCGGGTGATCACGTGTTGGTCGCCCTCGGCAGCGCTGTAGCACACCACCTCCCCGGCAGCACCCCGGCCGATGCGCTCATCATCGGAGTCATCGACCCCCCCGCGCCTTCAGCAACACCCAACCCACAATGAAAGGTTCTTCCCATGAGTGATGCAATCGGCATGATCGAAACCCGCGGCTACGTCGCTTCCCTTGCGGCCGCCGACGCCATGGTCAAAGCGGCCAACGTCACCCTGATCGGTCGCGCAGAGGTCGGTGACGGACTCGTCGCCGTCATCATCAACGGCGACGTCGGTGCCGTGAAGGCAGCCACCGAGGCAGGCTCGGAAACCGCCGCCACCATTGGTGAGCTCGTCTCCGTCCACGTCATCCCCCGACCCCACGCCGACCTCGGCAAGCACTTCACCGTCAACGGAAACCAGTAACCACGAATGCGGTGATCGTCACCCGTGCAAGGGTTTGTGCTCGGAGCGACCGGCTCGTCGGCGCCCTCTTCCGGCGACGCCCAACCCAAAATCGCGCCAACCCGCGATGACTGTTGCCATGAGGGCATCGGGAGGGCAACGATTTTATCGGCGTGTGCCTCGGTCTTGTGACGTCGTCTGAGTCGAGGTCTGGTGAGCTCCATACCTGACCAATTGCTTCTCAGGCAACCATTTGATAGTTTCGGTGGAATACTGGCCGGGAGGAGGGTGCGTTCTATGACTGAGGGTGACAAGAGCAAGGATCGAACACTCTCCACCGGCGGATCTACCGAGGAGATTGTCGGCTCCATACAATCCATAATCACCGACCGCTCATTGGCGCCAGGTGATCGAATCGGAGCCGAACGGGAACTCGCGCAGAGCTTGGGGGTGAGTCGGTGGACCATTCGCAGGGCGCTCGAGCAACTCGAGTCCCAGGGACGGATTCTCCGGACTCACGGTCGCAGTGGGGGCATCTTCGTTGCACCGAAAAAGCTGATCCGCACGACACCGCTCGGGGGTCTACCCGTATATCTACGGGCGCAGGGAATTGATTCCGGGACAACGGTCCTAGGGACCCGTGCGGGGCCGCCCGACGATGAGATCGCAAAGCAGCTGGGGCTAGAGTCCGATGCCTGGGTCTTTCACATCGAGCGGCTTCGATTTGCGGGTGGGCTACCCCTCGTTCTGGAGACGACGGATTTGCCATGCGATCTCTTTCCAGGACTTCTCGATCAGCCACTCGGATCGCTGTACGAGATTCTCGATTCAAAGTATGACATCCGGCCAGAAGTGACCGTCGAAACGATCACAGCGACGACCGCTGAGCGTGAGGTTGCTGGACTGCTGCAGGTCGCCGTAGGGTCTGCTCTGATATTCGTCACCCGAACTGCAGAGCTCGGGAGTGGGCGGACGTTCGAATTTTCGAGAGAGCTGTGGCGAGCTGACCGGACGGCCATCACAGTACGCAGCGACGGGAAACCTGCGTACACGACCATCGACGCGTGAGAACACGCGGTCATTGACACACCGAAATCACAGCGCCTTTTCCTGTTTGATGCACTGAAACGCTCTCTCGGAGCTGGATTACCATCAGTGGATTTCAAGCTGCATATTGGACAAATCAAGACTGCCAGTAACGGTCCCCGGACGCTGGATGTCCGGCCTGCCCGGAGACATTCGACGCGCCGAGCAGCCAGACGGACAACACACCTGAGTCGCTGACGTTCGTCCGCTCGTCACGCACCAAGTCGCGGACCCAACAGTGCCCACATGCGTGGTTCCGTGTCTGCCCTCTTCCTCACCGACGCCTGCGTCGATATCGACGTCCCGCATCCAGGAGTTCCAGTGATCACAGTCGACGAGCACGAGAACATCGTCGTAATCAGCATCGAGCACGGAAAGGTGAACGCTCTCGACCTCGAACTACTCGCAGAACTGTCTGCGGTGTTCAGGTCCCTGTCCACTCGGGCCGACGGCGCCGTCATTGTGACCGGCGTCGGATCCTCCTTTTCAGCGGGAGTGGATCTTCGTCGAATACAAGACGGTGGCCGCGAGTACATCCTCACCTTCCTTCCTGCCTTGTCCGCCGCGATCCTGGACATCTTCCAGTGCCCCTTACCTGTGGTAGCTGCCATCAACGGGCATGCAATCGCTGGCGGATGCCTGCTCGCCGCCGCCGCAGACGTGCGATTCATGGGGAGAGGCAGGATCGGTCTTCCGGAGTTGGCGGTCGGCGTCCCACTTCCGGTGGCCGGAATCGAGGTGTTGCGCACAGCGATCGGACACCATGCCTACACCATGATCACCAACGCCAGCACTGTCGCGGTGGACGAGGCCGACGGCTACGGGTTGGTCACCGCCGTGGAGCCGAAGGAGTTGGAGAGCCGCGCCATGAGCGAGGCACGCCGACTTGCTGATATTCCTCCGCATGCTTTCACTACCACCAAGGCCCAACTCCACGCTCCCACGATGGTGGCGATCGAGGCCAATGCCGAGCTCGACCGCGCGGTGACTGCAGGGTGGGTCACGTCATGGAATAGCGGACACATCAGCGACTATCTGGCGTCTCTGTCGCACTGATACCACCAGGACAGAGCAGTGGTAGTCGTATCCTCCTACCCGGGACCGACAATAATTCCCGATCCGACGTGGACAATCCCCGGCAATTGATCATCGCAGTCGAGCGTGGCCGACGTCAGAGGGGTCGGCCACAACGGTCGTGACTGTCTGGACATGCGAGATAGCAGGCTATCGGAACGCCACACAAGCAGCTAACCTCTAGAACCTAGGAGCCCGCTGCAACAACCAACCGGACGTTCATCATCCCGGTGCTTCTTCGAAAAGGTTGCCCTGTCAATTCACGCGTCGATCGAATGAGACACGCGCTTCTTGGGTAGTTCCGCGGCCGTAGTCGTCTGGTTCCGAGCCGGCACGCTCCCTGAGCCAGTCTTCCACCAGAATCGTTCTACCAGTGTCCTGTGCTGAGCTTCCCGCATCGCGTGATCTGGGTCTGGAGTTGTTTATCTCCGCCAGGATGCTCCCCACGCCGGAACAAGACGTTCTGCGCAGGCGAGGGTCACCAAAACCAACAAATGGTTGCGCATGGTCGGCGTAATGGGCTACCTTTTCGTGAGGCGCATCACATAGACCTGCTGAGGTTCAGTACCTGCCACCCACGAACTCCTTGACGCGGCATATTCGGCCCGCTCGGTATCGGGTGTCAATCCTGAAAAGACATGTCACACAGACGATTTTGGCAGTGGAGGAGAGAATTTTGTCGCGCGACAACACGAAAGAGACCCATCTGGTCGGCGGTATAGACGTACACGCGGAATCACAGGCGTACCTGCAGAAGCGCCAGCTCCGGAGCGGCACTGCTGGTTGGGTTCTACTGGCAGGACTCGGCGTGAGCTACGTGGTCTCGGGTGACTACTCCGGGTGGAACTTCGGCTTAGCCGAAGGAGGATTCGGCGGGTTGACGATTGCTGTCGTAATAATCGCGGCGATGTACCTGTGCCTGGTATTGGGAATGGCTGAGCTGTCCTCGGCTCTGCCCGCCGCGGGCGGTGGGTACACCTTCGCGCGCCGCGCACTGGGACCGTGGGGCGGATTCGCGACAGGCACGGCCATCCTGATCGAATACTCGATC
Organism: Rhodococcus jostii RHA1; assembly: GCF_000014565.1. NCBI lineage: Bacteria > Bacillati > Actinomycetota > Actinomycetes > Mycobacteriales > Nocardiaceae > Rhodococcus > Rhodococcus jostii. The sequence goes on from NC_008270.1 coordinate 410,665, forward strand.
GCGCCCGCGGCGATCGCAACATTCATCGGTGCCTACGTGGGTTCGCTGAATATCCTCGGGATCACCGACGGCTGGTGGCTCTACCTGGCTGTCTACGCGATCTTCATTGGGATCCACCTGTGCGGTGTGGGGGAGGCGCTCAAGGGCCTGTTCACCATCGCGGCGATCGCACTTATCGGTTTGGTGATCTTCGTCATTGCCGCCATAGGGCGCTTTGATAGCGCCAACCTGGTTGACATCGCACCTGGCAGTGCCGCTGGAGCGTCGGATCTTCTTCCGTTCGGCTACCTCGGAATCTGGTCCGCGATCCCGTTCGCGATCTGGTTCTTTCTCGCGATCGAGGGAGTGCCGTTGGCTGCAGAGGAGACGGCGGACCCTCAGCGCAACGTCCCCCGTGGAATTATCGCTGCGATCAGCATTCTCATGGTCACCTGCGCGGCCGTCTTGATCCTCGCAACAGGCGCAGGGGGAGCGGCATCGATTTCCGAATCGGGGAACCCGCTTGTCGAAGCGCTCGGCGACACCACCGTGGCCAAGGTAGTCAATTACATCGGCTTGGCAGGATTGGTCGCCAGCTTCTTTTCGGTCATCTATGCCTACTCCCGCCAATTGTTCGCGCTCTCACGGGCGGGTTACTTACCCAAGGTGCTCTCGGTGACCAACTCACGAAAGGTCCCCACCCTCGCGTTGGTCGTTCCGGGAGTCGTCGGGTTCCTCTTGTCACTGACCGGCAAGGGCGCCCTCCTGCTGAACATGGCGGTGTGCGCAGCGGCAGTGAGTTACGTTTTGATCATGTTGAGCCACATCGTCCTTCGCCGCCGCGAACCGGAGATGCATCGTCCCTATCGGACTCCTGGAGGCAGCGTGACCACTGGCTTCGCCCTCTGCGTTGCGGTCATCGCTGTCGTCGGCACGTTCCTGGTGGATGTGGTCGCGGCGTTGTGTTGCCTGGGTGTCTTCGTGATCTTCCTGTTGTACTTCGCGTTGTTTAGCCGCCATCGTCTCGTCGCCAACTCCCCTGATGAGGAGTTCGCCGCGCTGGCGCAGGCTCAGGAGGACCTTCGATGAAGTTCACCGCACTGGGTTCGTGTGTGACGGGTGGGCTAACTCCTAACAGCGCTTGAACGCTGTAGGGTCGGCCCAACCGCCGTCGAGGTGGGTTCGGCACTGATGGCGGCATTCATCGGTTCGTTCTTGCTGCGGCTCCAGGTCACCGGGCTGTGCACACCGCCCCCGGATGAATCCGGGACTGGGTTGGGGGTGAACTGTCGCCGGTAGGCGCTGGGGGAGGTCGCGAACGCGGCGGTGAAGTTCTGCCGGAAGGTGACGCTGCTTCCGAAGCCGCACGTGGACGCGATGGTGTCGACGCTCCAGTCGGTGGTTTCGAGAAGCGCGCGCGCTTCGTGCAGGCGGCGTTCGAGGATCCATCGTGCGGGTGTGGTGCCGGTGGCGTGCTGGAAGTGCCGCACGAAGCTTCGGCGGCTCATCCGGGCCTGGTCGGCAAGGCGCTCGACCGGGAGCGACTCGTGCAGGCGTATCAGTGCCCATTCCATGACCTCGGCGATGGCTGTGTCGGTCGCTGGCCGGGTGAGGGGGCGTTCAATGTACTGTGCCTGCCCGCCTTCCCGGTGTGGGGCCACGACGAGACTGCGGGCCACCCGGGTGGCGATCGCCGCACCCAGATGCTTGCGCACCAGGTGCAGACACGCGTCGATCGCCGAGGCGGTTCCCGCGGAGGTGAGGACGTCACCATGATCGATGTAGAGCACCGAGGAGTCGACCTCGGTCCCGGGATGCCGTTCGGCGAGCTGTGGCATCGCCTCCCAGTGCGTCACCGCTGGCCGGCCGTCGAGAAGTCCGGCATCGATGAGTGCGAATGCGCCCAGGCACAGCCCGACGACGATGGCACCGCGGGTATGCGCCTGCCGGACGACCGTTTTCAGCGCGTCGCTGATCGGGGCCAGGGACAGCGGCCAGGACGGGATGATGACGATGTCGGCCCAGTTCACCGTGTCCGGTGCCCTAATGTCGCTGATCGAATATCCCTCGGCAGTTCGGATCGAGCCAGCATGGTCCGACCAAAGCAGGGTCTCCCAATTGGGGGCGAGTTGGAGGCGGTCGAGTTCGCCAAACACCATCAACGGTGCGGCGAGATGGAACATGGTGATGTCGTCGAACGCGTAGATGGCGATCCGCATCTGACTCCCCCTGTATGGCCTGTTTTCATCGAAAGTAGGCATTTGTGCCACTCGTCGCAACTGTGAAGATACCGAAAAATCGAGCAGGAGACTCCCACACCGACAGTGGGCGTCCTAAACCCCATGACTGTGAGGAGCCCGCCTTGACCACGCCCCGCCGTGCCCTTGTTGTCGTCGATGTCCAGCAGGAATACTTCGACGGACCGCTCGAGATTCAGTACCCGCCCCGGGGGCAGTCGCTCGCCAACATCGTCGCTGCGGTCGACGTGGCCGCCGCCCACGACGTCCCGGTCGTCATCGTTCAGCATCGCATGCCTGACGACGCCCCGATCTTTGTCGAGGGAACGCCGGGGTGGTCGCTGCATCCAGATCTCGAGGCGCGGGTCGATTCGTCCTGTAAGCGGGTGCACAAGCAGTACGGGAGCGTGTTCGCCGGTACCGATCTGGCCGAATGGCTGCGGGCCCGTGACGTCGACACCATCACCATCGTCGGGTACATGACCAACAATTGCGACCTCGCGACCGCGGTGGAGGCCGAGGGCCTCGGGTTCGCCGCCGAGATCCTTTCCGACGCGACCGGGTCGATCCACCTCGCCAACGAAGCCGGGCAGGTCTCCGCCCAGTCCCTGCACACCACGCTCATGGTGCTGTTGCAGTCGAACTTCGCTGCCGTCACCACCGCCACGCAATGGGCCCAAGCGGTGCAGTCCGGGACGAGCTTGCCGAAGAACAACCTGATCGAATCGGCCGTTCAGGGCCGCTCGGCGACTGCACTCGTTTGAATACCAACTGCACCAGAGAAGCTGAGCGCGACAGTCCCGCGAAATACCGCCAGTCCCCACAGTCCCGGCCGGGCGCGTGCAGTGGCGGCCGTCGGCTCACCGACTTACCGCTCGTTCGCTGAGCCGTGCCATGTCTGTCAGTGCAGCGCCATCCAGATCGTGCGGAGCGCGGCAGCGCGGGATGACGGGATCTGAATCTCGTTGGGAGGTCTCACTCGTCGTGGATAGGGAGTTGGCCGGTACGGCGCTGGGCGTTGTGAAGTGGTTCAACGTTGAGAAGGGTTTCGGGTTCATCACGCCCGACGACGGCAGCGCGGAAGTGGCCGTGCGCCTTGGTCCTCGAGCACCGTGGTAACTACGCCTCGGAGTACGAGGCGATCCGCACGATCGCCGAGCGGATGTCACTGAAGTCGGAAACGGTCCGGGTCTGGGCCCGCAAGGCCGAAGCGGTGGGTGGCGGCACCTGGCTGCGTCGGCATCCGAGGCGGAGGGCGTACTCCGGGCATAACGGCGGATGAACGCCGAGCTCGAGAAGACCATCGAAATACCTAAGGCTGCAATGTCTATCTCCGCGCGGAAGTCCGACCCGCCACGCAAGTTCGCCGGAACGGATGTGGCGCAATGGCTACACGCGCACAACGTCGACACCATCACAATCGTCGGATACATGACCAGCAATTGCGACCTCGCCACAGCAGTGGAGGCCGAAGGGCTCGGGTTCGAAACCGAAATCCTTTCCGACGCCACGGGTGCCATCGATCTCGCCAACGAAGCCGACACGATCTCCGACGAAGCCTGCATACTGCACTGATGGTGTTGCTGCAGTCGAATTTCGCTGCGGTGTCGACGACCGCGCAGTGGATCGAGGCAGTGGGGTCGGACTCGACGCTGCCCAAGAGCAATCTAGTGCAATCTGCCATCGATGGACGCTCGGCGGCCGCCGTGACCTGACGAGAGCGACAGCGGAGGGCGAGGGCGGAACCGAGGGCCGCCATCGGTCCGTATTGTGAACGAAGTACACGGCACAAGGCGCCCTCCTCCCCGCTGCGTGAACATGCTTGCAGCCAGCAATATTCGTGCTCAGATTCGTACTGGTGGCCGTCGGCTAGGGTGATGGACTGCGGATCCGGTGCGCTGAGTCAATGTGCGGTCCCAGGGGGTGCTGCCAGATTCATCCAATTTCTGGTGTCGTTTTCGCGCGGGTACCGGTTTCTGCTGGGCGCAGAGTGCCAACTGCGGTTTGTAGAGCTTCAAGGGTCGTTGCTGTCGCAGGAATCTGCGTGAAGTCCTTCAAGGTATATGCGGACACCGACCGGTGTGTAACAGGTCGAAGCGGCCGTGCGACGAGTTTCGGATGGCGTAGGAACGCCAGTACGAGGCTTGGCATGACCGCGACTCCTACGCCGGCAACGACGAGGCTTTGCATCGCGAGATTGTCGTCCGTCGAGAACGCTATCTCGGGTTCAAATCCCGCGGCAGCGCAGGATTGAACGAAGGTTGTCCTGCATCGCGGGCATCCTGCAATCCAGGCTTCGTCGGCAAGCTCCCGTAGCTCGATCCGACGGCGTCGCGACATGGGATGGTCGATTGGAAGGACGGCCACCATCTCGTCGTCCATCAGGGGGATCTGCGAAAGTCCGCTCTCTTCCACCTCGGACATTCCGTCGTAGCTGAAAGCGAGTGTGATGTCGCACTTTCCGTCATGGAGGAGTTGGAGAGATTCGGGTGGCTCTGCCTCCAGCAGTTGAACACGGATGCCTGGGCGCGTTGCCTTCAAATGGGTGACGGCCGCAGCCACGATGGTGGCGCTTGCGCTGGGAAAAGCGCACACCCTGATGCGTCCTGTCGCCAAATTCTTGATCGCTGCCACCTGCTGCTCAGCGGCGTCGAGCCCGCTGAGGACACTTTGGACGTGCCTGGCAAGTACTTCACCGGCTTCGGTCAGCTGCATGTGCCTGCCGGACCTCGTGAACAGCGGCGTACCGACCGTTCGCTCCAGCGTGCGCATCTGCTGACTGATCGCGGGTTGCGTGTAGCCAAGGGCTTCTGCAGCCGCAGAGTAGGACCCGGTACGAACCACTTCGTGAAACATGCGCAACGGGCGTGATTCCAACATCCGCAAAGTATAAGCACGACTATGAGCGTCTCCAACTAATCATAGCTGGACTTTTGATTCAGAGACGCTCAGCATTAAGTCCGAACGCGATGACGCAAATCTCATCGCACACCTGACAATTCGGCAATTGGAGGCCCTACCTATGACCGCTACTACCAACATCGACAATACAGTCAGCAGCACCAACGACGCCGTTGCCGTCCGAAGTAACGAGAACTCCACCGACCTCCACATCCACTTCACCGTCTCCGAGTTCGAAGAACGCCAGCGGCGCGTTCGCGAGGCGTTGGCGCAGAACGGTCTTGACGGCCTACTACTCAGCAACATCGAAGACCAATATTGGTTGTGCGGGCTCGATACCCTTGGCTTCACCATCTTCCACGCGATGTTCATCGGCGTGAACGGCGAACTGACCCACGTCACGCGATCCGCCGACGTCGCAAGCATCGACTACTCCTCCCTGTGCACAGATGTGCGCCTATGGGAAGACGGGTACAAAAGCTCGCGCGCCGCAGCCGTCAAGGACATGCTCAAAAGCCATGGACTCGAGGGGAGGCGCATCGGTCTACAGCTGGACAGCCACGGCATGCTGCCCGAGCTATATCTCGAACTACGAGAGCATCTCGACGGCTGGTGCGAGCTTACAGATGCATCAAACATCCTTCGTCGGCTGCGACTCAAGAAAAGTCCGCAGGAGCTCACATACGTGCGACGTGCTGGGGAAATCCTCACGCAAGCATCACTCGCAGCGATCGAGATGACACGGCCCGGCGCGTACGAGGGCGACATCATCGGTGAGATGTATCGGACCATTTCCGCCAGCGACGGCGGCAATTGGAACTTCCCCTTCGGCTCAGGCCAGAAGGCACTCCTGTGCCGACCAGCAACTGGGCGTCTCACCGTTTCCCACAATGATCAGGTCACGTTCGAGCCAGGGGCATCGTACCGGCACTACAACGTTGCCAACATGTTCACGGTGTACACCGGCCCGGAAATCGATGAACGGCACATCAAGATGCAGAAAGCCTGCGTGACGGCACTCGACGGTGTGCAGGACGCCCTCCGCCACGGCAACACCGTGGGGCAGGTCTTCGAAGCCCATCGCTCCGCACTCGCCAGCTGCGGTTACGAACATGCACTGCTCCGCGCGTGCGGCTACCCGATGGGAATTCGCTGGGAACCCACGTGGATGGACAAACCCATGATCGTCAGGGATGACCCGACCGTGCTCGAAGAGGGGATGGTCTACTTCACGCACATGATTCTGACCGACCGAAGCACAGGCCTCACGGCCTCTCTCGGCGAGACAGCCATCATCACCACTGACCGGCCAGAGATCGTCACACCGGTGCCTCGGCAGCCGATCATCAACAACTGACGAAACTACAGCAACAACATTAACCGTGGTTACTGCATTAGAAGTCGAGGTCGCAGAATGAATCAGAAGAGTGAACAGTCCGTGTGGATGCAGGACCTGACGTGGGAAGAGGTCGCCTCCCATATCGAGCAGGACCGAGTGGTGCTCGTGCCGTTCGGGAGTACAGAACAGCATGGCCCGGCCGGTGTGCTCGGCGTCGACACCTACGTTGCCACCGGGATCGTGGAGGACACAGCCAAGCGCACCGGTGCGCTCTGCGCACCGCCCATGTGGTTCGGTGATTCGCCACACCACATGGCATTTGAGGGAACTATCAGCCTTCGTACGGAAACACTCATTTCAGTCGTCAAAGACGTTTGTACCAGCCTTGCCCACCACGGGTTCAACCGCATCGTCCTGGTCAACGGGCACAAGGGATCCAATCTTCCCGCGCTGGGGACCGCGGTCCGTGCCCTGCACGAAGAGTCCTTACCCCACGTGATTTTCGCGGTGGCTGATCCGCTCCACCTGGCTCGGAATGTTGCCCCCTCTATCAAGGAAACTAACGAACATCACGGTGGGGAACTGGAATTGTCGCAAGTCTTGTACCGATACCCCGGGAGGATTCGGACGGATCGACTCACCGGTGAGGGTGCACCCTTCGCCGAGGTCTTCGGCGGCTTCGTGGGCAACGATCTCTTCGGACCCGCACCTGACGGCGTCGACGTCGTCTGGTCGAGCCGCGAACAGCGGAAGTTCGCCCCCACGGGAAGTATGAGTTCATCCCTCGGCGTGACCGAGGACAAGGGCAAGCAGTTCCACGGGCACCTCGTCGATCGTCTTTCCGAAGTCGTTGAGTGGCTTCGCACCTACAGTGGCCCGCTCGGATCCATTGACCCGATTTCAAAAGTGGGCGAATGACAAACGTTCAACCTCAAAGGCTCCGTAGCCGCAGAAACATCAGACCCGAAAACCGCGCACTGTTCCGACACTGACCGAGCCGGCAGACCGAGCTGGCCGTGAATTTCAATAATCCCTCGGTTGGCGCCGAGCCAGACGGTCCAACCGAGGGGCACGCGGACTTCCCCATCAGTAGCGGGAGACGCCTGGTCCTCGCCGGCAGTCCAGTGCAGCAGTCACTCAGCAGTCGCCCTATCTGCGTATTCCAAACGACACAAGGTCGCATCGTCACCGGCGCGCTTCCCATCGACGCCGGATTCCTGCCTCAGCTCGCGTGTTGAGGCCCTCGCAACCAGCCAAGAAGGCCGATTCCTATGGACACAACACGGTCCGTGACGGACCACCAGTCGCCGCGCAAAGCGCTCGGCGCTGCGGTGATGGGTAATGTCATCGAATGGTTCGACTACGGTATCTATAGCTACGCTGCCGCAACCATCGGTATGAAGTTCTTTCCGGCGCACAGCACCACTGCCGCCGCACTGTCCAGCTTCGCTGTCCTCGCACTTTCCTTCTTCATGCGTCCCATCGGTGGCCTGGTGATCGGCTCAGCCGGCGACCGACACGGACGTCGCGGAATGCTGATGCTGACGATCGGACTCATGACCCTCGGAACCGTTTTGATCGGCGTCCTTCCCACGTACGCAACGATCGGGATCGCAGCGCCCATTCTTCTGATCTGCGCTCGGTTGATCCAGGGCTTCTCGGCGGGCGGGGAGTACGGTGGTGCAAACACATTCATGGCCGAGAGCGCCCCGATGGAACGTCGAGGACTATTCGGCAGCCTTCTCGAATCGGGCGTGCTCGTCGGATACATGGGCGGCGCCACCGTGGTCGTCGCAACATCGAGCTTGATGAGCGACGCCAACTGGGAAGAGTGGGGATGGCGTATCCCCTTCCTGGTCTCACTACCTCTCGGCCTGTTGGCCCTCGTCCTCCGCCGTAATCTGCACGACACGCCAGTCTTTCAAAACATGCAGAACGCTGGGGAAATCGCCCGGCATCCGATTGCGGACACATTCAAGGTCGGCAAGCGAGCATTCACCATCACTATTCTCGCGATTGCGCTCGGAAACGGCGCCTACTACATCGCCCTCACTTACATGCCGACCTATCTCGAGAGCGAACTGGGGATCAGCAGTGGATCCGCACTCGCCCTCGGCATTGTGATGATGGGCGTGATGATGGTGCTGAATCCGCTGTTCGGACGTCTCGGGGATCGAATCGGTCGTCGCCCGATGTTGGCGGTCTCCTGCGCGCTCTATATCGTCCTCAGCGTGCCCTTGGTGGCGCTGGTAAACACCGATTCCATCGTGCTCGTCGGTCTGGCGATGATGTGCTTCGGAGCGTTCCTCACGCCGTTCACGTCGCAGGCCGCCGCAACCTTCCCGGTGCTCTTCCCACGTTCGGTTCGCTACACCGGCTTCACCTTCGCATACAATCTCTCCACGGCCGTGTTCGGTGGAACAGCGCCTCTGATTGTGGGTTCGTTGCTGGCACTCACCGGCAACTCCTTTGTTATCGCGTTCTATCTCATCGCCTGCGCCGTGGTCGCCGGCATAGGGGTGTGGATGATGCCCGAGACACGCGACCTGACAGCCGACCATCAATCCAGTCTGCCGCGGGTCCACGAGCCAGCGGAGGCTACTACGGGACAGGTCCCGGCTCAGCCGCTTTGAGGTGCAGACTGGGCCACTGCCCATGAGTCCGGCAATGCCTGCGCAACCTAAACCGATGATCGATCCCTGCGGAAGGATTCCCATGACCTCCCTGAGTGCTCCTATACACGCACTCACGCTCGGCGTAGAGGACATCGATCGCTACGACCCCGACTACCGATTCTGGTTGAACGAGGCTGTCTCCAAGGTGGTTTCCGACGCCAACCGAACATCGGATACCCACCTGCTCTCAGTCCCGCTGCCACCGGCGTGGGGAGTCGACCTGTACCTCAAAGACGAGTCGACTCACCCCACCGGGTCGCTCAAACACCGGCTCGCACGCTCACTGTTCCTGTACGCGCTGTGCAACGGCTGGATCCGCCGAGGTAAGCCGGTCGTCGAAGCGTCCAGCGGTTCCACTGCGGTATCCGAAGCGTACTTCGCCCAACTGATCGGGGTTCCGTTCATCGCCGTGATGGCCCGGTCTACCAGCCAACAAAAGACTCAGCTCATCGAACGGTACGGCGGACAATGCCATCTCGTCGACGACCCCCGCGACGTATACGACGTCGCGGCGTCGTTGGCGCGTGACCGCGGCGGGCACTACATGGATCAGTTCACCTACGCTGAACGGGCAACGGACTGGCGTGGGAACAACAACATCGCCGAGTCGATCTTTGCGCAGATGGCGCGAGAACCTCACCCGGAACCGGCCTGGATTGTCGCCACCGCAGGTACCGGAGGCACGTCGGCCACGATTGCCCGGTACATCCACTACACCCAACGCAACACAGGCATCTGCGTCGCAGACCCGGACAACTCCGCGTTCTTCCCGGGATGGCGCGACAGCAACCAGACCATCGTCACCCAGATTGGCTCCCGGATCGAAGGAATCGGACGCCAACGCGTCGAACCGAGCTTTGTCTCGGAGAGCATCGACCGGATGATGCGGATCCCCGACGGCGCCGCCATCGCGACCATTCACTTTCTCACGGACCTGCTCGGGCGCAGGACAGGAGCCTCGACCGGCACCGGCGTGTGGGCTGCGTTCCGACTGGTTTCGGAAATGGTCTCCATGGGCCGAAAGGGGAGCGTCGTATCCCTGATCTGCGACCCCGGGGATCGGTACGTCGACAAGTACTACTCCGACAAGTGGTTGACCGACAACGGTATCGACACCGATCCGTACCGCCGTCAGCTCGAATCGTTCCTCAAAACCTCCATTCTCTAGTCATGCTCCCGTAATGAAAGCGAAGTCAATGACACCCAGTAGTGACGTCACCACGATCCCCGAAGAGCGAATCGCGGAGCTGGGATTGGTGCTGCCCTCCGCCACCGCCTCGCTCGCCGCGTACGTCCCCGCCGTGCGTTCCGACCAGTACATCTACACCTCCGGCCAACTGCCGTTGCGAGACGGACAAATGCTCTCACCTGGAAAGGTGGGTGCCGAGATCAGCCTCGACGACGCTCGCGATGCCGCACAACAATGTGCCATCAACGCGCTCGCCGCGGTGCGTGCTGTGACCGGGGGACTGGCGGCTGTGCGGCGTGTCGTCAAGGTCGTCGGCTTTGTCGCCTCCGCACCGGAGTTCACCGATCAACCTCAGGTAATCAATGGTGCAAGCGAACTGCTGGTCTCCGTATTCGGGCCCGCAATCGGTGAACATGCCCGAAGTGCCGTCGGTGTCGCGGCCCTGCCTCTGAACGCGCCCGTCGAAGTAGAAATCATTGTTGAGATTTAGCGCCCAACGGGGGAGCGGCAAGCGCCGACTACAACGTCGTAGGGACTGTTAGATATTCGGTGGATCTGGATCTGGCGCATGGTTAGCGGATATTTAAGGTGCTCCTGCCCTCGGATGTGATAGCGAATGCGTTCAAAGCTCCTTTCCACCTTGCTGCGCTCGAGTGTTGCCTGGTTATTAGTTGGCTGATGTTGCGGTGTTCGTTCGCGAGCTGACCTGGCGGCCAGCCGACGCGGCACGAACGTAGTGTCGATCGATTCCGGGTGCGGATTGGCAAATGCCACGATCCAGCAGCGGCTGGTGCCGGTGCGATTATTCTTCGACCTTTTGGTGGAGGAGGGCGTCCCGGATCCTAATCCTGTTGGTAGTGGCAGGTATACGCCAGGGCGGAAGTGGGGTGGGCAGCAGCGTGGCCTTGTGCCACAGTTGGTGAAACTTCCATGGATCCCGACCGAGCAGCAGTGGCTCGACATCCTCGACCTCGCCGCCGCCGAGCCGCTGCGCAACCGGCTGATGCTCGCAATGGCCTACGACGCCGCCCTGCGGCGCGAGGAGCTGTGCTCACTGCGCACCGACGACCTGGATCCAGCTCGTCGAATGTCACGAGTGCGGGTGGAGACGACGAAGAAACGACTCAAGCGAATAGTGCTGTACTCGGCGCCAACCGGGGTGTTGCTGCAGGAGTATCTGACGCATCGAACGACCATAAGCCGGGCCCGAGGACCGCTGTTTCTGTCCGAGTCACCTGCAACCATGCTGAGCCGTGCAGCGCCGGTGATTATCAGGCCGTGGTGGGAATGGTGATCTGCTCTCTGCCGTCGATGGCGGAGAGCAGATAGTGGGGGCAGGTGAGCACCTGTCGCGGCACGGGAATCGCCTGACGGTCGGTGTCGAGGTAGAGGCGGTAGGCGAGCTGCCGTCTCGGTGGCCGCCGGTGTCCGGGTCGACGGCGCCGAGGAAGTATCCGTGCGAGGCGCCGGCGGTCGAGAAGATCGCCCGCGCCCACTCGGCGGGCTCGGCGGGCGGTAGATACCGTGGCCGACCCGTCTCGGCGTCGACGGTGTGCACGAGGACCGTGACCGCGAACCCGGCCACGGCCGGAAACCATTGCTCGGCTGCGACGTCGAACGCCGCGATGGAGGTGTGGATCCGCAGCTCGATGTCCGTTGCGGTGCGCGTCGCCACCGTGATGGGGTGTGGATCCGCTGAGATGTCGGCGATGGCCGGAGACGGCAGCGCCGGGTCGGCGCTGGGGTTTCCGGTGCTCGCGGACATGGGACAAAGGGTACGGGGCCTCGGCGCCCCGGCTGGGAGGGTGACGGGGGTTCGCATCGCCGACGATCGAACCGGTTGAATGGTCCGCTGAACAGTGGAAACGACATGTCCCCTGAAGGAAGTATTGGCACGTATGCCACACCGCCAGCCTTTCGTCTCGACGTCGTCGGTCGGCGCAGTTCGGATCGCCGCCCACCCAGGGCAGGATGAGGACCGTGAGCGACCGAACCGCAGCAGACCTCGAGCGTGAATTCGCCATGCTCGCCTACGTACGCGACCGTCTCCGGGCTTCGGAGGGCGAAGACTTCCGTGTCCCGACCACGGCCGTCGACCAGGTTTTCGATGAGCTCAACAGTCTTGAACGATCGCCGTGGGATCCGGCTTGATTTCGTCCGCGCAGTTCGAGCTACTTGTCACGGATGCGCAGCGGGTGACGGGCGGCTACCGAGGTGCCGTCGGTGCGGACCTATGACCGGACAGGATGTAACGAAGACAGCTGACCTCGCGAACCAGACTGCGGTGCCATTCCCAGAATCTCGGGAGCCTGATGCCCCCGCCTGAACCTCCTGGGATTGGTGGATCCTCTACACGGACTGATTGGAAACCCCGCAATGACTTCCCCGACACCGCCGCCCGGTTGGCATCCGGACCCGGTTGATCCGAACCTCGTGCGTTATTGGGATGGCGCTCAGTGGACCGGGGACACCCGGCCGAAGGCCGGTCAGACCCTGAATCTGCCTAAGAAAAAGGGCGGTGTCGGGAAGGTGCTGCTGGTCGTGGCCGCGGTGCTGGTGGTCATGGCGATCCTCGGGACAGTGCTCGGTGGGAACGACAAGAAAGACGACAGGCCCGCGGCGTCGGCTGCGACGACCCTCGCAACCACCACCACGACCGCGGCACCCACGACCTCGAAGGTCGCAGTGTCGATGTCCGCACCGGCTACGACGCCCCCGGCGACAACCACTCAGGCGCCGGCCGCCGTGCCGAGGCCCGCGATTCCGGCATCGGACCCGAGGTGCGCCCCGGCGACCGATCACTGGTTGCCATGGTCGAATCCGGCTTCTCGGCGTCCGGGCTGTCGCTGATCAACGGCACGGTGATCGACTCCGGCCCGTACACGTTCCTGGGCGGCACCACCGTCGACTCCACCGGCAAGATGAAGAACCGCTCCGATGTCTGGGTGATCTCGAACGGCGCGGTCTATTCCTCGACCGGCGGCGCCCGCAACACCACGACCTGGCCGAAGGCAAGTGCGGCACCGCTGCAGATCTCACCGGGTGATGAGATCGTCCAGGCGCTCGACACCTGCGTGGTCAACCTGACCCGCTGATGGCCGGAGTTGTCGTCGTTCGTGGGCTTCGCGGATAGCGGTGGCAGTGAGTTGGACGACGGAGCGGGTGGCTGCGGTGGCTGCCTCGAACTTGGCCTTACCTGCGGATACAGCGCTTTTCGGTGGTGCTGCAGAGCAGTCGGGACGGACGACTGGGTCCGCCCCGACTGCGAGCGAGCACTCCGAGCTAGCCGAGCAGATTGCTGAACCATTCCAGCAGTTTGCTCAACCATTCCAGCAGTTCAGGGATATGCCGGAGCGCTACCACGGTCCGAATGCCATTGAACAGCAAATGGATTCGCTCTGCCCGTGTCGTCTTATTATTTACTTCACTATTTGATCGTTCTCTATCTATTTCTCTTTTAATTTCCATTTTAGTTATTCCTTCCGGTGATCCATCACCTTTCTTTGTTGTCCGAAAAATGGCATAATACGATCCAGGGAGTAATTCGCTGGAGTGCTCGTCGCCGCCATTCTTCGGTGTCGAGGGTCCTACATTACAGGATGCGTCGCCGCAGGTCTAGAGCCCATGGCGTGTATTTTTCGGCGGATTGGGAATTGCGTATTCGGCTATTAATAGCCCGGCAAATAGTCAAAGCTAAATGGAAATCCCGGAGTAATACTTATATCTGCACTTAATATTGTTCGCCCACTCTGGCAGCTGGCTGGAACCCGGCGGGTGAGTCCTCGGCTCGGAGTTCCTCCCCCGTGGATGAGTGCGGAGACCAGCGGATGAGTTGGCGCGACTATCGTCACGACTACCTGCGAGCAGGGCTGTGGCGGGTGGGAAATCGGTGCGGCCAGACGGGGCCGTTCCATGGAAATGTGAGGAGCGGCGGTGCCGACTCAGGAGTGCTCGACCACGGACTGCGGGCGGCCAGCTGCCTTCGCCACCCGCAGCGAACCCGCCTGGTGCCTCGACTGCATCGACAACTTGGTACGCGCTGGTGGCCTCGAACCGGCGGAGCCGTTCACCAAGCCGAGCACGTGGCGGCTCACCACCTGCCGCACCTGCGGGGTGCAGGCCCACTATCGGCTCGAGTACATCATCGGCAACAACGCTGCAGGGATCGCGACCTGTCGGGCATGCCACTGGAAAGCCTGGCGGGGTAACCGAGGCCCTCGCCCGGGAGCCACGCTCGATCGGGGAAAGATCACCCGCCGCCTAGACGAGTTTGGGTATGAGTTGATCGATCCGCTCGACGAGGTCAGCGACGACGGCGATGGCCCCCTCGTGGCCAAATGCCGTCGATGCGGGCGTATCCGAGCCGCCCGCATGGGGGACTTCGGCTGGCGCTGCAATTGTTCCCGCAACACCCGCTCCTCCAACCCAGCCAGTCCCCGCCCGGGCCGGCTACTGCTGTCCGAGTCGGACTCCCCGGCGCTGCAGTGGTGGGACCACGAACGCAACGACGAGGCGACATTTCGCACCGTTACCGTCCGGGCCACACGAGCGTGTCAGTGGCGGTGCCCGGAGTGCGGGCGGCGGTTCGAAGCGAAGGTGTCCGCTATGGCCGAGCGGCCCACGTGCCCGGACTGTTCGGCCCGCCGGCACGCGGAATGGAAGAGCGAGTATGCGCAGTGGCAGACGACCCCAGTTGCCGAGGTGCCCGAGTTGGCGGCGGCGTGGGCGGACGACGCCGACCCACGTGAGGTGATGGTCGCCGGCAGTTGGAAGCTGCGCCGATTCCGTTGTCCGAACGGCCATCAGCCCCGAATCTCACCGCTGACCTTCATGTCCTCGGGGTGCCCGCACTGCCGCGGCGCGAAGACGGCGGCAGCCAAGAAGTGGCTTGCCGACACCTCGCCCGAAATCGCAGGCCAGTGGCATCCAACACTCAACGGAAAGCATTCTCCGCAGAACGTGGTGTGGGACTCGCAGCGCATGGTCTGGTGGCGGGCGGACTGCTGCGGGCACGAATGGCAGGACACCGTCCGGGCGCGGGACAAGTATCAGCGGCTGCGGTGCCCGGCCTGTCGTACTTTCCTCGGCTCGCTGGCCTGGGACGATCCGGGGCTGGCCGCGGAGTGGAGCCCCGCGAACCCGCTTACCGCGTGGAACGTGCGCCCCCACACCTCCACTCCGTTTGTTCCGGAGTGGATCTGCGCCACCAATCCCGGCCACACGTGGCAGGCGCCGCTGAGCAGCCGCTCGAACGGCGCCGAATGCCCGGACTGCCGCGAGGCCGGCAAGTCGCGCGTGGAGTTGGCTCACCACGCCGCCGCAGAGGAGCTGTTCGGCAACGCGCGCTCCGGGGTGGCCATGAAGGACAAGGCCTTCACCACCCGGAAGTCGTGGACCACCGACATCAGCGTCAGCGTCAACGAGCACACGCTGGTGATCGAGTACGACGGCGCGTACTGGCATAGCGCGCCGGCGAAGGTCCTCGTCGACGAACGAAAGAGTCGAGACCTGCTCGCGGCCGGGTGTCTGGTGGTGCGGCTGCGCGAAGACGACCTTCCCACTCTGGGGATTGACCATCCTCGTTACCGGGAAGTGCGGGCGCACTCCACCGTTGCGCGACCAGGACCCGTCATGGAGGACATCCGCGACTGGGTCACGGACCTGACCGCGTAACTCGACAGGAAAGTGCCCCTCCTTGAGGACATCCGAACGGCCGAGCGGGAGGGGATACCCATGGCGGCGACCAGGACACCAGACCGTCCGGCCGGCAGATCAACCTGACACGCTGACGTCGTGCCTGAGCACGTTTCGCCCACGTGGACGGTGATGAGGCTTATGCCGCACCACCGCCACGGCACCGGTGTGGACGAGATAAGGTCCGCAGGTCGAAGTCATTCGACTGCAGGCCAATCCAGCTACGGGCTGCGGCGCCCAACCGCGATGAGTCCACCCCATCCGGTCACGAGCGTGGCGAGCGCTGCCGCACCGACCGCAGGGGCCGGGGAGTAGACGATCACGGCGATGATCGTGCAGATTGCCACCACAACGAATGCCACCCACAGGTAGCGATGCCACGAAAGTGCAGGGTGGGGGCCGGGCCCGCTGTTGTTGTCACGTGTGGAGAACGGTACGTTCGTAATTGGAACCTCCTGAAGTCAATGCATGGCGATTGGGGTTTCGAGAAGTTGCCCTCGCCGTTCCAGCGGCGGGGGCTTTCTCGTGTTCCGAGGACGAACGTCTCGATCAGGTCTTCCGTCGAGGTTTCCGTTCTCGGTACAGGTAGAGATTAACGGGTGTGGATGGCCATGGAGAGCAGCAGTTCGGTGCAGGTGTCCACGAGCTCCTCCTCGGGGAGGGTCGCGGTGCCGTTCAACCACGCCGTCAGGGTCTGTGCGAGGCCGCCGACCATGAAGTGCGCGGCCAGGTCGAGGCGCGGGCTCTCGGCCACTTCGTAGTACCCGACTGTCTGCTTGGTGACCAGGCCCGCGAACAGCCGCGAACTGTCGAGGCGGCGCTGCGCCAGCACCGCGCTCGACTGCGCCACCGAGAACATGAGATGGCCGTGACGCGGATCCTCGGCGACCTCCCGCACGATGTTGCGGACTCCGGCGCGCACGATGTCACGTTCACCCGGTCCGGCGTTCGACTCGGCGTCCAGGGTGCTGGTGGTGTTCCGGTCCACGGCGTGGTCGTAGACGGCGACGGGCCGCGATCAGATTCCGCTCAAGGGTCTTTCGGTATGCTGGGCGTCAGTCGGCGGTGACGCCGGCGATGCGCGCGGGAACGTGTTGATGGTTGGTCGCCAGATGATGCGCGTTCTCCGTGGAACCCGCCCGTGAGGTGGGTCCGGGCGTGGCAGATGGCTCTAGGAACCCGTCTGCCACGTTTCGTCGTTTCAGGGGCGGTACCGAGGCGGTCGGGGAGGTCGGGTGGCGTACAACGTGAGCCCAGATGCGCCGCCGTCGAGCCTGGACCCCGAAGCCGGCATCAGCACCACTCCGGCGTCCAAGCCCGCCGGTTATCGGCCGGCCGCCACCTACGACGACCGCGCCCAGGAGCGCAAGGGTGCACGGCAGCTGGACCGGATGGTCGAGGACGCGGAGTTCACCCGGGCCCGCAAGGACCTCGAGCGCGCGTTCCCGCGCGCGACCGTCCCCGAGGTGTCCGACCGCAAAAGCCGCGACCTGCCGATCCCGGATTCGATTCGCCAGCCGCCGAGTTCGCGGCAACGCAAGGTGCGGTCGGTGAACAAGCACAAGGCACAGTCGCAGTTGCCGAAGGTCGGCTACACCGCCGTACAGACCCTGGTCAGCGACCCGGACCGGTGGAACACCGTCGGCGAGGCGCTGTCGAAGGCGCGCGGTGACGCGCAGCAACTCGACGAGAAGATGCGTTCCCAGGTCCAGCGCGTGGACCGGGCCATTCAGACCGCCGAACGGTTCAACGACCGCGGCCACATCCTCTACTGCGCGGTCACACTCCCACACCAGGTGCCGCAGCAGGCGTCGAATCTGCCCGCGACCTTGCATCCGGGATCCCGCTTGGATTTCGACCGGCACACGATGGCCACCCACGCCGCTCATGAACTCGATGTCACGCTGGGCGAGCGGGATGTGGTGTTCGAGATCGAAACCGGCCGGGGCATGTATCTGGGCCGCTCGGACACGGTCGACGACACCGCGCACCTGCTGCCGCGAGGGATGCGGTTCGAGGTGGTCTCGGCAGGGGAGGGGCGATACCGTCGCCCGGACGGCAGTATCGGCCGGCGGATGATCGTGCAGCTGCGGGACATCACCGAGGAATGAGGGGAATGAGGATGGGACTGTTCACCGACGACAAGGGCCGCCCCGAGCTTGTGGTCCACCCGGACATCAAGCTGGGACGGGCGACGTTCCGGCCGGTCGACGATGAACCCGAGCCGGAGGAGACACCGAAGCAGCGTGCCCGCCGCGAGCTGAAACTACGACTGGGCGCCGAGCTCCGCGCGAAAGAAGAAACCGGAGACACCAACCCCGAGAAGGGGTGACGCCTCCGGCTCATCCTGTGCATATTCAGTGATCCGACTATAGCCACAAATTGCGATAACGCTAGAAAGGCGAGTGGTACGTGTATCAACGGCCGGCGACCGAGGACGAAATCCGCGACAAGGCCCCTGGACTCACCGCCAGCAACAGCGGCGGCGCGTTCGACGAAAACGGGAACGTGGTCGGCGGTACCACCACCTATCTGATCACTGTCACCGAGCCTCGCGATGGATGGTGCACGCGGAACGATCTCATCGACTGGGGCTACAGCGATGCAGGTATCGACCGCTTCTTCGGACCCGAATCCGATGGGCCGGAAGAAATTACCGGGTGGACGTGCGAACACATCGACCACATCGAGGCAACGGTCGTCGTCCCCGCACTGCGCATGGTGGACGAGGCATTCTCCGACCCCGAGACGCCTGCTTCCATTCTCCGCGCGGCATCGATCTGATTCCGTCCCTGAGCGGTCGCCCAGATCGCTTCGAGTAGCTCCCCTCACTGCTCCTGGGGGACATGCCATGTCCGCAGGTCAGTCCCGCTAATATTCCGGTGACGCGACTACTTCGAGCGCGGATGGATGGGTGCGGGCGGGGTTGGGTCCGTGCGCGGACAGGGTGGCAGCGACGATGAAGACCCAGGACTGTGCAACTACGGGGTGCGGTCAGCCGGCCGCCTTTGTGTCCCGAAGTAAACCCGCGTGGTGCACCGACTGCATCGACGGAATCCTGCGCACGGGTGGCCTCGAACCAGCGGAGCCGTTCACCACGCCGGCCGCCTGGCGGTTGACGACGTGCCGGACCTGCGGTGTGCGCGCCCATTACCGACTCGACTACGTCGTCGGAAAGAACGCCTCGGGGACACCGACCTGCCGGGCGTGCCACTGGACGAAGCGGGCGAACAGAACCCGCTCACACCCGTCGAGGGAGTTCGACCGCACAATGCTCGAGCTACTGCGGCACCATTCACCGGAGCAGATCCTTCAAGCACATCCGCAGCCGGAGGTGCGCGAATTCCTCGAACAGCGGTGGTGGCCGCACGAACGGATCGCCGGCCACCTCGCCGAGTACGGCTACGACCTCGTCGACCCGATCGGTGAGGTCCACGACGACAACGACCCGGTACTCGCCCGCTGCCGCAGATGCCACCGGATCAGCGCTGCACAGATGGCCGATTTCGGCTCGGGCTGCACCTGTGCGCGCAATACCCGCGCCTCCGACCCCAGCAGACCCCGACCCGGTCGGGCATTGCTGTCGGAATCGCAGTCCCCGGCACTGGATTGGTGGGACCACGACCACAACGAGGCCACCGCCTTCGACACGGTGACGATCCTGGCCACTCGCTCCTGCCACTGGCGATGCCCGGAGTGCGGGCTGCGGTTCGAGGAGAAGGTCAACGTCATGACCAGCCGTCCGGCATGCCGGGCCTGTTCCGCCCGCCGGAGCGAGGAGTGGCAAGTCGAGAGAACGCGGTGGAAGATCACCCCGGTGGCCGACGTTCCGGAGCTGGCAGCGGCATGGGCCGATGATGACGACCCCCGCGAGGTGATGGTCGACGAAAGTGGGAAGCTGCGTCGGTTCCGGTGCCCGAACGGTCACCATCCCCGCATCAGAACCCTGCGTTTCCTCACCTCGGGGTGTCCGCATTGTCGTGGGTCGGCGACGGCGAAGAAGTGGCTCGCTGGCCTCCTGCCCGAAATCGCCGCCCAGTGGCATCCGACCCGTAACGGCAAATACACCCCGCAGAACGTGGTGTGGGACTCGCAGCGTGAGATGTGGTGGCGGGCGGACTGTTGCGGGCACGAGTGGCAGGAGTCGGTGCGGGGCCGCGACGGCGGCAGCCGGCTGCGCTGCCCGGTCTGCCGCACCATCCTCGGCTCGCTGGCCTGGCACGATCCGGGACTGGCGGCGGAATGGAGTGCCACCAACGCGGTCACGGCGTGGCACGTTCGCCCGCATGCGTCGCTGGCGTTCGTTCCGGAATGGGTCTGCGCCACCGACCCCGCCCACGTGTGGGGCGCGTCGCTGAGTAGCCGGTCGAATGGGGCGGAGTGCCCGGACTGTCGACAAGCCGGCAAATCGCGTGTCGAACTCGAGCACCATGCGGCCGCCGTCGAGGTGTTCGGCAATGCCCGCTCCGGAATCACCATGACCGACGACGCGTACACCACTCGCAAGTCTTGGACGACGGACATCAGTGTCGACCACGAGGGGCTCACCGTGGTGATCGAGTACGACGGCGCCTACTGGCATTCCGCGGATGCGAAGGTGCTCGTCGATCAGCGGAAGAGCCGGGATCTTCTCGCGGCCGGATGTGTGGTGGTGCGGCTCCGGGAGGACGATTTGCCGTCGCTGGCGATCGATCATCCCCGCTACCGGGAAGTGCGGGTTCACTCGACCGTGCCGCGTCCCCGCAACGTCATGGAAGACATCCACGACTGGCTGCGAGGACTACCGACCGGCCGATAACACTCGCGCGCCGCTGCCTGTCGGGGAAGTGTCATCACCCCAGGTCACCGGACACGTTCGGTCAGATATGCGCGTCGGTCGGTGGGACGGAATCGGCGAATTCCTCTGGCGGGCAGGCTCGGGAGGGGACATGTCGTTTCCTGAGGTCATCGCCCCGTGAGTTCGTCCGGCCGTGGTGTCAGGTCAGCTGCCGGATCCGTGGAAGTGTGTCGGCGAGTTGCTCGAAGAGGGTCGGCCATCCGCGGCGAAGCCAGGTCAGTCGGCCGCGGTCGAGGTGGCCGCCGTCGATGAGGTGGGAGATGCGGTGCTGCTGCGCGGGCACTCCGAGTTCCCGGAGTTTGGCGTAGACGGGGTTGACGGGGAGCTGGTGTCGGGCGATGTGCGACCACACGTCCTCGGTGGTCCAGTCCCAGATCGGGCCGTAGGCAACGGTGCCGTCGGCGCGGGCGATGATTCCGTCATGGCGGCCGCCGCGGGTGTAGAGCATTCGACGGGTGGAGGATTCGTCGGCGCGTACACCCCACAGTTCACCGGGCCCGAGAAGTTGGTGGGCGCGTCGGGCGGGTTCGGTGATCAGCACCTCATGCAGATCCACGGTGGCCGCGGCCTCGTCGGCGGTCGCCTGGTGGTCCCACAGGCCGGAGTCGGCGAGTACCTGCAGTAGTGGGGGATCGGTGGGAATGCGGTGCAGGTCGAGCCGCCAGGCGTGGGCGAGTTCGGCGAGGTAGTCGTAGGTTTCGGGGTAGTCGAGTCCGGAGTCGAAGAACACCACGGGCACATCCGGATCCACCCGGAGGACGAGATCGAGGACGACGAGGGAGTCCTTGCCGCCGGAGAACGCGATGTAGCCGTCATGGGCGGCGAGGTGTGCCTCAATCCGTGGAAGGATGGCGCCGATAGCCGTCGGTCCGGCTTTCCCCGACGGAGTGCGCAACCCGCGAAGCAGGGTCAGATCCAGGCCGGGTTCGGATGTGTACCCCACAGCAACTCAGGCTACGATCCTGGCTGCACACACGCTCGTTCCCCTCCTGCGTGACGCCCCGCCTCGCCCGGTGTCTCACGTATGGGCACCATGCGGCTTCTCGGCTCCGACGGTGTCGGCTCGACCAGCAATAATGATGCGGCCGTCCGAACCGTGATAGGGGAGCCGCCCGATGACAAATGCCATCGAACCGCAGATGACTCGACTTGTCGTCGCATCCGATGTCCTCGACGAGCACATGGATCTTACGAAGCGGCAAGAGGTGTGGGCGCGGGCTGGTGTGGTCCCGACACTCGCAACGATCAGCCGCCTCCTCGCCGACCTCGACCTGTCCGTCATCACCAACTCATGGGGGCGAGTGGAGGAGGCATGGACCGGGACTGTTCCGCGACCCCTTCGTGCGGATCTGCGCAAGCACCTCCGCCGCGGCCACCTGATCCTGTGCCCCACTGCTCTCATGCAATGCATCAAGGAAGTCATCGAGTTCGGTGACCCCGCCGGAGAAGTGGCGCTCCCCTCGCTCGACTTCGCCCGCTGCGTACTGAGCATCAACCAGGACAACGACCAGAGCATCGGCCCCTCAACCGACTGGCACGACATCGAGAACGCGTTCACGCTCAACTACATCGCGCAGCAGTCGTTCAATCACCCCGACACCTTCGAAACCCTCGCGGCCGAGGTCGATCAGACATGGCGACAGCCGTGGCCAACCACCACCGGGCGACGGCTGATCCGCGATATGGGGCATGGGCCCGCCGACCTGTTCAAAGACGTCATCGGCGTCGAACTCGACGATTTCCTCAGCGTGGGATGGGCGATCTGGAACCTCGTCAGCAACGACAAGCTCATCTCGTTCCACCCGGATCTTCAGCTGCGATCAATGGGAGCGACCCCCGAGATGGTCGAGATCTTCCTCGAACGCTGCACGTTGACGCTCGACGAGTTGCAAGACCAGCTTTCCGAGGAACGGAACAGCGGCGACGGGACACCGTGGACCCGCTACAAACTGCAGATGTACCCGTTCATGCGCCTGCCGGACGGTTCGGTGCTGCTACTGCGCCTGCAGTACTTCGTCCGGCGGTTCTTCGGGCAGCTGCCCTTCGTTGATGTGAACGAAATCCTGAAGAAGGACGAGGGCAGATCGACGCGGTTCCGTGGCGCGATGAACCACGTGTTCGAGCAGCGGGTGGGGGAGACACTGCACCGGATCGGAGGCTTTACGGGGACCGGTGGCGGCGGCGGGGTGATCTCCGAGGACGAAATGATGAGAGCCTTCCAGATCCGGAAAGGCGAAACCGAAAGTGTCTGTGACTGGGCATACGTTCGCGATGACACCTGCGTGTTGATCGACGCAAATAATCGACATCTGCTCCAGTGTTTCGCCGAGGGCAGCGGCACTATCGAAGATTTCCACACCGAGGTGCGGACCAAGTTCAGCGAGAAGAAGTTCCTGCAACTGACCTCGACGATCCGACAGTTCCGCGACCGAGGGTGGGATGCGAACGGAGTCCGAGTCGACGAACGCACGACGTTCGTTCCACTCGTCCTCGCACCCGAAGATGGGATGCCGTGCAATGGATTCATCGAGCGGCTGATGCTCACCTATGCGCAGCCGCTCGTGGCCGAGTTCGACGGATCGGCGCTGCCGCCGACGATCATTACCCGACGGGACCTGCGGATCCTGGAAGGTCTTGCTTACCACCGCGGCGAAAACATCGCAGTCCTCCTGCGCGAGTGGCGCGCCCACTGCAACGACGACCCGTTTCCCTGTTCTCTACGGGAATTCCTCGAGGCCAAGAAGCTGGACGCTCCGATGGCAGAGTTCGAACACAAACTGGGCTTCGACTTCTACGAAGCGATGCGGGAACACACGGCAGATCTGACGATTCGGCAGATGCACCCCAGTCAGCGTGCCGCCGCACAGGAAATGTTGGACGCAGCGCGGCGCAGGCTACCTACTGAGCATCTTCGCCGCTGACTCTGTGCCACCGACCTCGGATGCACGACAACTTCACGCGCGACCGCGAGGAAGATCGGAGTGACTGCAGTCGGGCCCATGTAGCGGCCTGCACCGTCCGTCGGATGCAGGCCGCCACCTCCGGCGAGCGAACGAACTACGCGGCCCTCACCTCCGGTGACGCGGCAGCCAGGATTCCAGCGAGCAGCGGCGGGGCCGGCCACAGGAAGCTGGTTGCCACGAAACGGGACTCGCTGGTTTCGAGTGGCTTCACAGCGTGAGGCAGTGCCCTCGCTCGGCGGTCTGTGAGTCCGCACTGGGCACCCGTGATCAGCAATGTGCTCGGCTCCGCCGGATCCGAGGGTGCGGCCACAGAATTGGAGGCTGCCGTCCGCAGATCCTGACCGGGTCTGCCGACGAGGAGTCGGTCGTCTCCTGCCGGGCGGTGGATCAACGTCGTGATACCGCCGTCAAGGTGCCATCGTTGGGCTGCGTGGGTGCCCGGCAAATACCTGATCAACCTGGTCGAGACCAACGTGGGGACACCGCGGTGGAGGACGTGCTCGCGGAAAGCGAGGCAACTCGCGTGCATGTGTTCCTCGGTGGCCTCCAGCAAGGCGCGTATCACGCCAGGTGCTTGTTGATCACGGGTGGCCAGCGAAGACATCCCCGGGACAACCTGAATCAGCGACTTGTGACCTCGAGGATCCCGAGCATCGCGGTGTCGGGCCTTCGCCTGAGCAGGCGCGGGCAAGATCCAGCCCAGCTTGTCGTTCCATTCGCCAGCCCACCGAGCGAACCGCGCAATGCCGCGCTCGTCCTGCAGGTACGGAGCAGCCTGTTCCATCAGATCGGTGAGTGTCGCGTGGTCGCGCGACGGTCCCAGCAGTTTCAAGCCATCATGGAGCCATTGCGACTTCTCTGAGGTGCAGCCGAGTGCTGTCGCACCGGGATGTGACCTACGCGGCCTGGGAGTACTGTTCCGTCTTGCTCCCGTTGACCTGGAAGCATCGTTGTGTTTCATTGGAGTCCCTGCTCTCTGCAGCGCCATTTCCCAGCGGCGGATTGAAGGAGAGACATCGCCGATGGCAATCGGGATGTCTTTCGCGGAGTGCAGTAGTTCGGTGGCCCTGTTCGAGCAGGGCCACCGACCACTACGTGAGGGGCCTAGCCCCGAGAGCAACTATCGATTCCAATGTCTCCCGTGGTCGTCCTCGCCTTGGTGAGCGGTGTTCGCATTTAAAGCTATGTCGTGCAGGCATTTCGGACAATGCAAGATCAACTTCTGGGATAGATTGACGCCTGAAGTCTCACTTGTCTCAATCGATGGGTCAGTGCGGAGCAGCGTGGAGGGCGTAATGGGTGCAGGCCGAGGGAAAGAGCAATGGCAGAAGGCTGCTGGCGAGGCACGCAGAGCCGCGACTGAAAAAAGGCTGCTCCGAGAGGTCGAGCCGATCTTGCGCAGGTGGTGCGACGAACAGAGGCCATTGACCCAGTGGACTCGGCAGGCTGTTGTCAACGCCTCGAGAGACGGATCGGGTCCGCCACGAATCCCCAAGCCGACCCTCTACCGATACTTCACAACGAACGACGCGCTCTGGGATCGAGTTGCCACAGAGATCACGCGACGAGGGGATGAGGAGGTGCCCTCACTGATCCGTGCTGCTGCCACGGGCAATCTCGACTCGCGTCAGCCAGCGTGGGTATTCGAGTTCGTCACCAGCAGTGACAACCTCGAGTTGCTTACCTTCTCGGGTTCAGCCGCAAAAGTGAAACTGGCGCAGTCGCGCTACTCTGAAGTCCGGAAGACCGGCGATACCCTGACCCGAATCGTCGCCGCCACCGTACTCGCCCGCGCCCTGCTCTCATCGGCGTTGACCGATCTCCGGCTGACCGCTACCCAGGCAGACCAGACAAAACGGAAACGCACTATTGCCGATGCGCGAGCCTCGCTCAGCGAGGCAGTCGTGAATTGTGAAGACGCGCTGAGCCTCGTCCGCAAGGGCAACCACACACATCTGCGGGTCGCGCTGAAGTGTCTGAAAATCGCCAGTGAGGCAGAGAGGCTGCTCTCCCGGCAATCTGGCAATGGGATCCATCTCAGGAAACTGGCCATATTTAAGCGCACGGAGGTCGAATATGCGGAAGAACTCGGTTGGCGGACCCGAGCGGCAATCGCGAAATTCCACCAAAACCGTGCCGAAGCGCTGCGGGACCAAGATCGAGAACTCGAATGGGAATCAATTACCTCCGCCGCTCACGAGTTCGTAACGCTGTGCGACGAAGGCGAAGTGATCGAGGCTGGGGACGTCACGATGATCTTCTCCCGATACTTCGCTGCGCGAGTCGCCTATGACTTGATTCCGACCGACGAACAGAGCCGTACCTTTCGCAAGCTGCAAAACCTCTATCCCCGGACCCGGATGGGGACCAAGAGCCGAGCGAATGTGACCACTCTTGAGAAAGTCGTGAAGTTCAGCAATGCATATGACCGACTGTCTGCCCCGGATTCGGACCCAAGCGAAGTGACGAATCTCCTCAAGGAGTATGACTTCACCGCAACGAGTCTGACGCGAGCGAATCGCTTTCCTGGGGTAGGCCATCTTCTGCTTGCACGATATTCAACAGCGTTGTGGTTCAGTGCAAAGGAGAACGGAGGTCAATGGCCCCGAGCGCTGGGGGCTTTCGATCTCGTCCAGGCGGAGCCGTTGGATTTTCTGCGGCGGTCACTCAAATTTTACGACGATGCCCAATTCGAAAAGCGTGATGAGGGAGCTGCCGGAAGGATCAAGCAGATTGCCGCAGTGGAGGGTAAGCGTATGCGAGCAGAATTCGAAAGGGCGCTCACCGAGAGGGGAATACATCCAGAGTCTATTGGGATGGAGCAGATGAGTTCCGAAGAGATCAACAAAGTGATCGAATCCATCAACCAACTGGTTTTCAACGCGGCGCGGTTCGAAATCCGGAGCACGGACAGCATGCGAATACTCGTTGCAATCGAACCTATCCAGGACTATCTGATGGCCATTCAACCGGTGTGAGATCTGTTGTCCCGGAAGAACGAGCAAACCCGCCGGGCGAGTTCTCCTTGGCGTTCTCAGGAGAGCGCATCAACTAAACCGGCAAATCACGTCACCGAAGCCGCCCCGATCCTGCGGCGCGAGTATCCGGGTCCGTTGCCGACGAGGTTTGACATCGGAGCCCTGGAGTCGTACCCGCACCGCGCCGACGTGACCGCCGGCCACGCCAGCACCGCAGTGGGCGACACAGCCAGCGCCGAGGCCGGGGTGGTGCTGGTGTACTCGGTCGAGCGATGGAATGGCGGGCCAGGGAAAGGCGGGCCAGGGAAAGGCGGGCGTGGTAGGTATCGGATCGTGAGCGTCGACGGGAGTGGATACCCAGATCACAGAGGTCCCGTTGACTGAGGGGCTCAGTGAGGATGCCGACCGCTTCGGTGCGGGATGGTCGGCCCCGCCGATGATTCAGTGATCGACACGCTCATCGAGGCGATCCACGTGCGCCTTGGCGTCGTGCCCGACGCGATCTCTGCGATCCCGGCGTCGGAGCTGCGCGCAGCTCGACGGGAGGCGATTGCAGCCGGACTCGTGGCGTCCGCAAAGGTGCCGTATGGCCTGGTTCCTTGCAACCGGGCCATACGGACCCTGGTGTTCAGTCGGTGGTGGCGTTGACCTTCTTGCCTTGGAGGATGGGGCGTCGGTCGGGCCTTTGATGTAGGGGCCACGCCAGATGATGCGGTGCACTCCTCTGGTGTGACGTGTGATGGACGGGCGTTACGGTCGAGGTTCCTGGGGTGTGAATCCTCCCGCCTGCGACAGGTCCCAGAGGTATCGGTTGTAGATCAACTCCGCCTCGTAGTAGGCGGTGATGCAGTTATTCAGTGGTTCCTTGTCGAGGTCCCATAGGACGCAGACTTGTGCCGTCGACATGAGCCCGCACATCGAAGCGAACAGTCCATGCCGCCACGAGTCCATGACCTTCGTGTATGTATTCATTTGCGCGGCCATGGTGACAATGGAAATTGCGACCGCGTTCGCGTGGACCAGTCTGTGAAGCAAGGGGAATTCCCGTGGGGCAAGGCTAGGTACTAGCTTGTCGACGAGTGCCTGGTATGACTTCGGGACCTTGGATCGTGGGAGCAACGGATTGGCAGCACGCCAGTCTGCGATGCTCTTTGCGAGGGCGAGCTCACCTGGGGCCGCATTCGGCCCGTGGATGTCGTAGCTGTTGAATCCCTCGCTGAACAAGGCTGCCATCTTCGACATCCGCAGCATGGGTGAGTCCTCGGTGTCGGCGAGAAATGCTGCGCGACTCGAGTACTCTGCCGTCGCTCGGGCAAGTACAGCTGGTGAGATGAGCATTGGGGATTCGAGGTTCAGAAGCTTGCCGATCGCGTACAAATTGTCGCCGGCCCCTAAGAGGTAGAAGCGGATCAGTTTGTGCGCACTAGTAAGCGGATCTGGAACGTCGGCCGCCGCATACTGACGATCGACGGCTGCGAGCTCGTGACCGGGTTCGTGATACGGGGAGTACGCCAATTTGTTGATTGTCAACGAAGTGGTGTTGCAGAGAGTGGCCACGATGGCCAAGCTCGGGGGCGTGAGGTCGGTCATGGCAAGTCAGCCTAACGACGAGGCCGACAAACTCCTCGTCGATCTGCTCGCGATCCTCGACGCTGTCGACGTCGACTGATTCCTGAGTCTTGTAAGTCGATGCGACGGCAGAAAGTGATCCGGGTAGGCCCGGCGGGGGACGTCACTTGGGTGCAGCCGCAGGAGTCTCGGTCGATGAGCTGGGATGGCAGTCGATGGGTTTCGGGTGCGATGCCGGGGCCGGCGATTCGCCGCAGAGCTCGTGGACTGCGGCGAGTGACCAAGGGGGTTGGTGGCCGCCGTACAAGCATCCGGCGAGGTGAGCACTGGTGATGCTGCCCGGTATGTGACGCCCGACACCCGGAGCCGGGCGCCCAGATGGTGCCAGACCCACACTCTGCGAGGTCTCTTCTCGACGAAGCGAGTGGTGGTGCACTCGCCTTCAGTCCATCCCTTTGTGCGCACCGATCACCGCGCATTCCTATCACTGAACTGGGCAGAAGACACGTCCCTGTGACGGCCGAAGGGCCACGCCCGCAACGCGATACCGATGCAGCAGCCACGCCGCCGCTGGGTGAGATTCTGACCGCCGACGAGATCGCCCGGTCTGTGGCCCGGGTCGCGTACCCCACCAGCCCGGTGGTGCTGGTGGACGAGGAACTCGCCCTGGCCGCCCCGGCGCGGGCCTACGGTGATTGGCCCGATGCGCTCGCCTGCCGGATCTGGCCGAGAAGCCCCGCACGCTTCTGCCGGAGACCGCCGGCGGCCGCGCGGCGGGCGACCCTGAAGCCGGACCCGGCGCGTAGCGACCACCCCGGCTCGGTTCCCGGCCGCCGGCACCTGAAGGGTGAGATGGTGCGGGTATGACATTGCGGCTGCCGACGACCCTCGCGACCGACTCGAACACTGCGGCGATCGCGGCCCTGACGAGGTATTACGGCCGCCCGTACCTCGGTGACGACGCTTACGTCGGCGCGCACTTCGATTCCTGGTCGAGCACCGGCGACCGTGCCGGGGAGGCGGACCGGTTCACCGCGGACGACCTGGTCGCGGTGACGTTCCTGTCCGTGCAGGTCCCACCGAAAGCGGCGCAGGCGATCCTGCACACCGAGGCGAAGGCGCTGAACGCCCTTCTGACGGCGATAGGCCCGGATCGGGACCTGGTCGACGAACCGGACCCGCTCGCCCCGGGATGGCCCGCCTGGGACCTGGAAACGGCCCTGTGGGCGCTGCCGGGGATCGGACAGACGAAGGCAACGAAGCTGATCGCCCGCAAACGTCCCCGGCTCTACCCGATCTGGGACTCGGTGGTCAGTCAGGTCCTGGGCACTGAGCGATCACATCTGAACCCGGTCCGGGAGGCGCTCCGCGCCGACGACGGCGCGTTGCACCGCCGGTTGCTGTCGCTCCGGGAGGAGGCCGGCCTCCCCGAGGAGATCTCCGCACTGCGGGTGTTCGATGTGATCGCGTGGATGGACGGCAAGAACCGCGGACTCGATAATCACAACGAGTTGGAAAATTGACTCAATAATCTCCCGGCGTACGCGCGATCTGCAGACGACGCGTATGTGACTAGACGATTTGATGGGAACCCGGCCTTCTACGGTGTCTGCATCGCGTAGCAGGGTATCTGAGCTGCATCGCATCGTGTCTCAGTATCTGGTCTGAAACGCGAATCGACCTATCCAGTAGCCGCGTGCTCAACTTGGTCAGACGTGCGATCGTTTGTGCCATGACCACGAACACAGACCAGGCCGCGCTGCCGCAAGTGACGGACCCCGCCGATCCCGCTGACGCCGCAAACGAAGCCAGCGACGCCACCCCGGAATCGACCCGGGCAAAGATGCTCCGGTTCGAGGCCCGTGGCTTCACACCGATCCGCCACACATTCG
Organism: Rhodococcus jostii RHA1; assembly: GCF_000014565.1. Taxonomy (NCBI): domain Bacteria; kingdom Bacillati; phylum Actinomycetota; class Actinomycetes; order Mycobacteriales; family Nocardiaceae; genus Rhodococcus; species Rhodococcus jostii. Next base: position 440,918 of record NC_008270.1, read on the forward strand.
TCCAGCAGCCCCTCTCCGCCAAGGTGCGGAAGGCGAAGCTCGGCGAGATCGTCACTGCACGTCAGGGGCGGGAACTGAACGCATACCTTCTGCTTCTGGTCAACCACGCACGGCTTACCAAGGAAGACCATCCCTGGCCGGCAGGCGCCTGGGCTCGGGCTCTGTCATCGAGTGCTGGCGCCCCGCTCCCGAACTCGGCAGTCAGTCGAATCTGGAAGAACCTGGGGGACCTCGAACTCATCGACCGCTCCAGGAAGTGGCGAAGAGCGCACGTGTTGCCGAGGGACGAATCCGGTAAGCGGAAGTACGCCCGGCCTCGTCCCGATATGGCCACAGGGGAGAAGAAGGAGCAGGAAATCTACTTCATCCTGCCGGCAGCCTTCTGGACCGATGGCTGGCACGAGAACCTGACGCTCCCCGGCCGTGCGGTGCTTCTGATCCTGCTTCACGAAACCAGTGGGCGAGACGAGACCTATTTGCCGTACGAGCAGGCGGATAACTGGTACGGAATCTCGGCGAAGACCGCGCAGCGGGGGATACACGAGCTGATGGACCACAAGCTGATCACCGTTCGATCGCAGCGGGTCGCAGCAGAATTCTCGGCTACCGGCTGGGCAGATCGCCGGTATTTCACGCTGACCGGGCCGTTCAGTCGTGCTGCGCGTACGGAGCTTCAGAACAAGACGGCACGCGAATCCGCGGCGAGGTCGAGCAAGGGGGAGGGCAGTGAGTAAACGAAAACCATCGCGAGACGAGCCATACCTCGATCTGGAGATCGTTGGTTCCATCAAGCGGACGTTCTGCGCGGCCCTGTTGCTCTACGTCTCCGCAGAGAAAGATGTTCCCAAACGTCGACACGTAGTTACGACGGTAGCGGTGGCGCTAGCAGCAGTCGTAATCCTTCGGGATCCGGATTTGGCGCTCCGCTTATTCGCTAAGCAGTGAGATTCCACCAGTGCGAGGAGCGAATGTAGAGCGTGCCCCAAACACGGCCCGCACCCGACTTCCGGGGTGCGGGCCGTGTGCCGTGCGGGGCCGTAATGGTGCTGTGACCTGGTGTTATGACATGTCCCCGGTTTGTGATGTGGGGGCGCCGGCGACCTGTCGGGGGAGTGCCGGCGCCGGGGTGTCGGCGGGCGCGCGGGTGTCTGTTTCGTCCGGTTTTGAGCCGGTTTTGAAAGGTGTTGATTGACAACGTGTTTCGGTAATTAGTTGGTGAATAAGTGTTTACGTGTGTTGTGCACAAACGTCAAGTTGTAAGGTTCGTAATCTGTTGTAGATCAACATGTTTGAGTGTTTTGAGATTTTCAACTGTTTTGGTGTGTGAGGGGTGGGGTGGTATGCTGTGGGTATGACATGGAGTGGCGCGGGAAGGCGAGTGGGCGGCGGGTCGGGCGCACCCTCCCGCCTCCCCAGCCTCGTTGGGGGGTGGGGGACCGGATCGAACGGGACGAGTAAAAGCGCAGGTGAGAACCTAATCTCGAAAACTCAGAGGAGCGAAGCGACTCGATCGACGGCAACGGGAATCGACCCACTGCGAGCCGCGTAGCGGCTCCCTGGCGGGGAGCGGAGCGACTCGCCCCGTCTCCCGGCGCGGAGCGTCGGGGGCAGCGCCGCGG